>NZ_JAUBUR010000020.1:23622-141224 GCF_036705485.1 Microcoleus sp. AT9b-C3
TGCGGCTTAATTTCCAAAGGAATAAAACGCGCCTGATTGGTATCCGGGTCAATAAAACTACCCGTTCCCAATTGACTGGCTGGAATTGAAGTATCTATGCTGCGCAGATCGCCTCCTTGCACCACAAAAGGCTCTGGCTGGCGCACAACTCGGTGAAACATCACCCCGTCGTAAATGCCGCGTTCAACTAAGTCAACAAAATTTCCTCCAGTAATCGGGGCATTAGTGCCGTCTACTTCGATCGTAACGGGTTGACCGTTAATTACCTGGACTACTCTAACTTTGCCTGTTAACGGGAGTGCAGCGCTCATAGGTAAATTGCTATTTGAGTGAGTGATATTGGGGTTTCAGAAGCAATCGGCGAATTGCCCCTACCCATTTAATCAGAAAACTGTAAACTTGTCTTAAGTACAGTTCTACTTCTAAATTTATGATGTCTCGCCGCAAGTTTTTTAGCACTTTATTGGCAATTTGTCTAGTTTTTCTAAGTTTCAATTTTGCCACACCTGCATTTGCCCTCGGTGGCAAGCTTCCGACGGTGAATGAAGCCGCACCGGATTTTAGTTTGCCAACAAACAGCGGCGACGGACAAGTCTCCCTCTCCGATTATCGCGGTAAGTGGCTGGTAGTCTATTTCTATCCGAAAGACTTTACATCGGGATGTACGATCGAAGCACGGAGATTTCAGGAAGACTTGCCGAAATACTTGGCCAAGAATACTCAAATTCTCGGCATTAGCGCTGATGATGTCAACTCTCACGCGGAATTTTGCGATTCCGAAGGTTTGAAGTTTCCGCTGTTAGCTGATACTGATGGTAAAGTGAGTAAAGCTTACGGTTCTTGGATGAGTTTTATCTCGGCGCGGCACAGTTTTATTATTGACCCTGAAGGCATTTTGCGGGAAACTTTTGTGAAGATTAATCCGGCGATTCATTCTAAAGAAGTGTTGGCTCGTTTGGGGGAATTACAGGCTAACGGGTAATACGATTTTAGATTTTAGATTTTAGATTTGAATAACTGGCAATGACTGATGAAGCTTGTGTTTGTAGTGAGGACTAAAATCCTCTAAAAATGCAGATAATTTTAGTCTTAACTACAAACGTTACCAGATTAATTTTACGGGAAATGATGGCTGGTAACGTAACAAGCAATATCACAGTAAATCTAAAATCTAAAATCGCCTGTCTTGCCATACTCAATGAGAATTAACATTGCTATTGATTGCAACAGAATCGGAAGAAGATTCAGGCTGTGACAATTTTCTATTTCTGCTAGCAAGGCGGCGTTCCGGGTCAATTCCCTCGAAGGTTGGCGGCAACCAAACTCGGACTACCAACAGCACTCCCAAAACCAGCAAAAATGCGCCTGTTGATAATATTTGAACCCAGGGAGTTTCTAGCACTCCCCGCACGATAACTTCTCGCAAAACTGATACAATACAAACTTCCACAGCCACCCCTATCGAAACGCGCTGCTCTTGCAAGTAAATAATTAGCAGCCGAAATAATTCCACCAAAACCAATAAAAATAGAATGTCGGCAGTCACTTCCTGAAAATTCAAAGGAGGCAGCAGCGAGAAAAACATTTCTCGCAGTTCGAGTACCATGAAACAGAACAAACCAATACACAAAGAAATTACAATTAAATCTTGAACAGTTTCCAGAGCGGTGACTATTAGTTTTAGATTCAACCATTGGGGGGGCTGATTAATCTGGTTATTTGAACGGTTTTGCATAGACGGCTCCTCCAATCTGTTTGACTTGTTTACAGCTTAAGTTAAAGTGAGCTTATCTTTGACAAAAAATCCGTTTAATTTATTTATAACTCTTATAAAAATTCCCTCTGTTGACAATTTCCCACAAACTTTTATTTACCGCGCTGGCGGGTTGACATTTTGCCAAACTTTGTGCTATTTAAAACCTGCTATTAGTAGATTTGACTGGTGAAAAGCAGAACTCAAAATCCTAAAATGCTGCAACTGCTATAAAATAGGAAAATTGTAAAGAATTATTTACCACAGCTTGATAAACTCAAGCTAGTGACTTTCGGCTTTAATCATAAAAAAGCCACCAAGTCAACCGAAAAACCCAAAGTAATCCAGAGAGGATTGAACACCATGGCATTTGAACTCGCACCATTACCCTTCGCCGCTGACGCCCTAGAACCAGCTCATATGTCGGCTAACACGTTTTCGTTCCACCACGACAAGCACCACGCTGCTTACGTGACCAATCTGAATAAACTGATTGAAGGGACTGAAATGGCGAGCAAATCCCTTGAAGAAATTGTCAAGGAATCTGCTAAAGACCCATCCAAAGCAGGCATTTTCAACAATGCAGGTCAAGTTTGGAACCACAATTTCTTTTGGAATTCCCTCAAACCGGGCGGCGGCGGCACTCCGACAGGAGCTTTAGCTGACAAAATCAACGCCGACTTCGGCAGCTTCGACAAATTCAAAGAAGAATTCAAGACTGCTGCGACAACTCAGTTCGGAAGCGGCTGGGCTTGGCTAGTTTTAGACAACGGTACTTTGAAAGTTACCAAAACTGCTAACGCTGACACCCCGGTAGCACACGGCCAAACTCCGTTGCTGACTTTGGATGTGTGGGAACACGCTTATTATTTGGATTTCCAAAACCGCCGTCCCGACTACATTACTAATTTCTTGGATAATTTGGCTAACTGGGATTTCGCAGCAGCAAATTTGGCTGCGGCTTAGTAGCATCTTAGTTTGAGGACTTTCGTCCTCATATCATGTCCGATCGATTAACCATAATATCCCGGTCGGGGCGGGTTTTTGAGATTGTCCATTGTTGGCAGGTATTGTTGGTGAACCCGCCCCTACAAAAATCGCGGTCGCTCGACCGGACATGATATCACTACAAACCGATAAAGTTTGTAGTGAGGACTAAAGTTGTGATGAATGAGAATTATATTAATTCCGGTTGCACCGTCCGTGATTGTTGGCTGTTGACTGTTGACGGGCGGGTCAAAAAACTGAAAAGGGCGCGAATTATTTGTTGGCTGCTTGATTCGACTCGATCGCGACGATGAAGCGCGGATTTGATATCATTCCGGCGAAGCCGGAATTGATATTATTATTTTTTAACCAAACTTGCTATTAGCAAACAAAAACAGCTTTCAACATTCCTTCGCCTCGGTCTGGTTGGAGTTCAAATCCTAGTTTTTTACAGAGGCTCTGCATCTTGTAGTTGCTATTGAGAATGTAGCCGACGATCGCCTCTAATTTCTCTTCCTGACCAATTTGCAGCAGCCGCCTCAATAATTCTGTTCCCAAACCGCGCTGCTGATAGCTATCGCTAACGATCAGGGCAAATTCGGCTTGGTTTGTGCCGTGGAGTTTGCTCAGACGCGCTACTCCCAAAATCCGGTGTTCTGAGGTTTCCGGGTCAAGACGATCGGCTACTAACACCATTTCGCGATCGTAGTCAATAAAACAAATCCGGGTCAAACGTTCGTGAGCGATGCGGTGCTTTAACTTTACCATGTGAGCGTAGCGCAAATACACGCTCTCTTCCGAAAGTTCTTGGTGGAACAGCACCATCAGCGGCTCATCTTCTGGGCGAATCGGACGGATGGTGAGGGGACGATCGCCCTCCGTTGACCATTTTTGAACGTATTGCGTAGGATAGGGACGAATCGCCGGTGAAATAGCGTTTTCCGTTGTTTGGAGAACAACGCGGGCATCAAGAGCGATCGCACCTTCAGGAGAAACCAACAGCGGATTAATATCAATCTCGGCAATTTGAGGTTGCTCTACAATCAGTTGACTGAAACGAACTAATAACTGTTCGAGTTGTACCAGGTCAATGGCCGATCGACCGCGCACTCCTTGCAAAGCTTTATAGATGCGCGTTTGCTCCATCATCCGCCGCGCTAGGGTGGTATTTAAAGGGGGAAGTGCGAGCGATCGATCTTGAAAGACTTCCACTAATTGTCCGCCGGAACCAAACAGCATCACCGGCCCAAATTGTGGGTCAATACTGCTACCTAAAATTAGTTCGTAGCCTTCCAAATGCACCATCGGCTGCACGGTTACGCCGAGAAACGCTGCAGGATCGAGATCCCGTACCCGCTGAGCGATCGCCTCAAAGGCACTAATTACAGCGTTAGCATCGCCTAAATTTAGTTTTACGCCCCCCACATCGGTTTTGTGAGTAATCGTCTCAGAATGAAGTTTTAGCACCACTGGATAACCCAGGCGATCGGCAATTTCCACAGCTTCGGCCGCACTTGCTGCAATTTCTGTCGCTACGGTGGGAATGCCGTAAGCTGCCAGCAACTGTTTTGATTCGTACTCGGTTAATAGAGTGCGATTGTTTTGGCCCGCGGCAGTCAAAATCTTCGCAGCAGTCGCACAGCCGGAAGTATCGAGTTCGCAATCAGCGGGGAGAGATGGCGTTTCGTAGATCGCGCGCAGGTTGTATGTGTACCGCCACATATAGTTGAATAACCTGACGGCGGTATCGGGATAAGGGAAAGTCGGAATATTTGCCTGATTGAGAATTTGCGTTCCCGCTGACACTTCCACACCGCCCATCCAGCTTGCTAATAAGGGCTTTCCGAGTTGGCTGTAAGACTTGAGTTTTTCTGCGGTTTGCGTGGGATTTGTCATCGCTTGTGGCGTTAGGATGACCAGCAATCCGTCACTATTGGGATCGGGAGCGACAACTTCTAGAGTTTTGGCGTAAAGATCGCTACTAGCATCGCCCAAAATATCGATCGGGTTGTGATGACTCCACTGAGGCGGCAAAAACTCATCAAGCTGCTGCACCGTCTCCGGTGCCAGATCTGCCAGCGCACCGCCGTCGCTAATTAAGGCATCAGTGGCAATCGCCCCCGGGCCTCCTGCATTGGTGACGATCGACAGGCGGTTGCCCTGCGGTCGCGGTTGCTTGGCCAGAATTTCTGCCATGTCGAACAAATCGGAAATCGTATGTACCCGCAACGCGCCGCAGCGGCGGAAAGCAGCGTTAAGCACGTCATCGCTACCGGTCAAAGCTCCCGTATGGGAAGCGGCGGCTTGGGCGGCGGCGGCGGTACGTCCTACCTTGAGAACGATGATCGGTTTGTCGATCGCCACTGGGCGGGCGGCGGACAGGAACGAACGAGCATCACCCATTGATTCCATGTACAAAACGATACTGTGAGTATGTGGATCGTCCCCGAAATACTCGATCAGATCGCCCCAACCGACATCGAGCATAGAGCCGATCGACACAAAAGCGCTAAAACCGACATTTTCTCCCAAACTCCAGTCTAGGATCGAAGTACAGAGGGCGCCGCTTTGACTGATGAAGGCGACATTACCCGGACGGGCGATCGTACCTGCAAAAGTAGCATTGAGCCCGAGCACAGGATTCATCACACCGAGGCAATTTGGGCCGATAATCCGCATTCCGCCCCGACGCGCCTCGGCCATAACTTGCTGTTCTAAAGCCTCCCCAGCCGCACCAATCTCTTTAAAGCCAGCAGAAACAATAATTGCTCCTTTTACCCCAGCAGCGATACATTCGCGGATCACTTGCGGCACCCCAGCAGCAGGCGTAGCAATCACCGCCAGATCCACTACCTCCGGGACGCTAGCAATGTCAGGATAAGACTTGAGTCCCAACACGCTGTGGCGCTGCGGGTTCACCGGAAAAACTGTGCCGCCAAACGGATTCCGAATCAAGTTCCACAGGAGAGTTCGTCCGACGCTGCCTTCTCTCTCTGTTGCGCCGATTACAGCCACGGACTGAGGCCGAAAAATCCGATCGAGCGGATGACGCTGTTCTTTCCAAATATCGTGAGCCGGATCGCTCGCAGTGCTTTGATTTCTTGAATTTATCTGCATAATACCCTACTTCAATTAATCAGCAATTAATATTGCTCTGCTTTCGACAACTACCGCATCCAATCCGAACTCTTTTTCTACTTGTTTTCTGCTTTTTATTCAGCTTCTTCGGCTGTTCGCGGTTTCTGAAAAAAAAATCTCATTGCGCGTTTCCGACCCACCCGCCCTTAAACAACATTTCGGTTGTCAAAGTGTTAGTTCGGGAACCAATTTGGTCAGAGCTTCCTTAACAATTCAAGAGGATGTTCTGCCTACTATCTATCTTAATTCTTTCCACGGAATTAACAAGTCAACTTTTGTAACAAATAGCGAACCGGGTAGTTAAAATATTGAAATTAAATATATAGTAGATGTAGTGGTCGAAGAAAAAAAGATCGATCGCTAACAAAAAATTGAGGTGAAAGCAAGCTATGTTTGCAGAATGGCACGGCTTTACTGAAGGCAACTGGACAAACGAAGTCAACGTTAGAGACTTCATCCAAAAGAATTACACCCCCTACGAAGGGAATGCAGAATTTCTCACAGCACCAACCGAAAAGACTCAGCAGCTTTGGCAGAAAGTCCTGGAATTAATGAAGCAAGAGCGCGAAAAAGGTGTATTGGATGTTGATACAAAAGTTCCCACATCTATCACGGCTCATGCAGCAGGATACATCGATCGCGACTTAGAACAAATAGTAGGTTTGCAAACAGATAGACCTTTGAAACGCGCGATTATGCCCTTTGGCGGAATTCGCGTGGTCAAGGCCGGTTTAGAAGCTTACGGTTATCAGCTCGATCCACAAACTGAAGAAATATTTACGAAATATCGCAAAACTCATAACGATGGTGTATTCGATGCTTACACGCGCTCGATGCGTCTGGCGAGACGTTCTGGTATTATCACAGGTTTGCCCGATGCCTACGGACGCGGGCGGATCATCGGTGACTACCGGCGCGTTGCTTTGTACGGTGTCGATCGCCTGATTGATGATAAAAAAACACAGCAAGAATCGCTCGAACTAGAGGCGATGGACGAGGCAACAATTCGCTTGCGCGAAGAGTTATCCGAGCAAATTCGGGCATTGTTTGAGTTAAAAGAAATGGCTGCTAGCTACGGCTTTGATATTGGCCGTCCGGCGGCAAACGCACGAGAAGCAGTCCAGTGGGTGTATTTTGGCTACTTGGGAGCAGTGAAAGAACAAAACGGGGCAGCGATGTCTCTCGGCCGCGTATCGACGTTTTTAGACATTTATTTCGAGCGCGATTTGCAAAGCGGCGCGAGTTCTGAACAAGAATTGCAAGAACTGATCGACCATTTTGTCATGAAACTCCGCATGGTGCGGTTTTTGCGAACTCCCGACTATAACGCTCTGTTTTCAGGCGATCCAACTTGGGTAACAGAGGCGATCGGCGGTATCAGCGATGACGGTAGAACATTGGTAACTCGCAACAGTTTCCGATTCTTGCACACTCTCTCAAACCTCGGTACTGCACCAGAACCAAATCTCACCGTTTTGTGGTCGGAAAACTTGCCGGAAAACTTCAAACAATTCTGTGCGAAGGTATCCAGCGACACGAGTTCGATTCAGTACGAAAACGACGACTTGATGCGTCCTCAATACGGCGATGATTACGCGATCGCCTGTTGCGTCTCCGCGATGCGAATTGGCAAGCAAATGCAGTTTTTCGGCGCGCGAGTTAACTTGGCTAAGACTTTGCTCTATGCGATTAACGGCGGTAAAGATGAGAAGTCCGGCGACCAAATCGCGCCGCAGTTCCCACCGATTACTACCGAATATCTCGATTATGAAGAGGTAAGAGCGCGGTTCACGGAAATGATGGCGTGGTTGGCAAAAACGTATATCAATACGTTGAATGTCATTCACTATATGCACGACAAATACTGCTACGAACGCCTGGAAATGGCATTGCACGATCGCGATGTTTACCGGACAATGGCCTGCGGAATTGCCGGACTGTCCGTGGTGGGGGACTCGCTATCGGCGATTAAACACGCGAAAGTTAAGGTGATTCGCAACGAGCAAGGTTTGGCAGTGGATTACTCGATCGAAGGAGAATATCCAAAATACGGCAATAATGACGATCGCGTAGACAGTCTGGCGATCGACCTCGTGCAAAGCTTCATGAACGAAATTCGCCAGCACAAAACCTACCGCGGTGCTGTAGCGACTCAATCGGTACTCACAATTACTTCTAACGTAGTGTACGGCAAAAAAACTGGTAGCACTCCCGACGGACGTAAAGCAGGCGAACCCTTTGCTCCCGGTGCTAACCCGATGCACGGCCGAGATTCCTGTGGGGCGATCGCATCCTTATCTTCTGTAGCAAAACTGCCTTACAGCGATTGTCAAGATGGCATATCGAATACTTTTTCGATTCTACCGCAGGCCTTGGGCAGAATGGAGAGCGATCGAACTAATAACCTAGTTAGTCTGTTAGACGGTTACTTCCACGATGGCGGCCATCACGTCAATGTTAACGCGCTCGATCGGCAAACATTACTCGATGCGATGGAACATCCAGAAAACTATCCCCAGCTAACAATTCGCGTCTCCGGTTATGCGGTTAATTTCATCAAACTTACCCGCGAACAGCAATTAGATGTGATTAAACGCACATTCCACGAACGGGTATAGCTTCGACTTCCCTCAGCTACCAACCTAAACGGTATCTGAGCAAAGCCCAAACTCAAACTTCGACTTCGCTCCGTTAACGATTTAACCGCTGGCTGAGCGGAATCGAAGCCCAAACTAAAACTTTAACTTGACGGCTGCCCGAGCACAGTTGAAGCCAAGCAAAATTCAAAACCAAATCAATGTCTGGAATTGGTCGCATTCACTCAATCGAAACATTTGGTACCGTAGACGGCCCCGGAATCCGGTTTATCGTCTTCACCCAAGGCTGTCCGTTACGCTGTCTTTACTGTCACAATCCCGACTGCCACAATTCCCACGATGGTAAAGAAGTAACCGTTGATTATTTAATCGATCAAATTACAAAATGTAAATCCTACCTGCGGAAAGGAGGCGTTACAGTCAGCGGCGGCGAACCGTTGATGCAGCCGGATTTTGTCAGAGAAATCTTTACCCGCTGTCATCAAATAGGTTTGCATACAGCCCTAGACACATCAGGATTCTGTCTTTTAGAAGTTGCTAAACCGGTTCTGGAAATGACCGATCTGGTTTTATTGGACATCAAATCCTACATTCCCGAACTGTATTACAAAGTCACCAACGTTTCCATCGAACCGACTTTAGCAATGGCTAAATATCTCAGCGAAATTGGCAAACCGACCTGGATTCGATTCGTTCTAGTTCCTCACCTCACAGATGCCATCGAAAACGTAGAAAAACTAGCGGATTTTATTGCCAATCTCAACAATGTGGAAAAAGTAGAAGTATTACCATTTCATAAAATGGGAGAATACAAATGGGAACAATTAAAACTGGATTACGAACTCAAGGATACACCTCCAGCTTCACCGGAACTCGTGCAACAAACAGTTGATATTTTTCGCAGTCGCGGGGTCAATGCGATCGGAGCTAGCGGTATATAATAATTAAAAGACCGCGTTCACAACTCACCAACAATCTTGAAATTATCTGCGTTGATCTGCGGGTTCCCCACCAATCAAAGATTGAGGCAATAATTTTCCCGAAATAAACATCAGGAAAAACAACATGAAAGTTACCAATTTAGAAGAATTAGAAGTCTTAATTCAAAAAGTAAAAGCAGCCCAAGCTGAATTTGCAACCTACACTCAAGAACAAGTCGATCGCATATTCAAGCAAGCAGCTTTAGCCGCTAATGCCGCCCGCATTCCCCTAGCCAAAGCAGCAGTCAAAGAATCGGGAATGGGAGTCATCGAAGATAAAGCAATCAAAAATCATTTTGCCTCAGAAATGATTTACAACAAATACAAAAACGACAAGACTTGCGGTATCATCGAGTCCGATCGGCATTTTGGCTACGAACGCATTGCCGAACCCGTGGGAGTGCTGGCGGGAATCGTTCCTGTAACTAACCCGACTTCCACCACCATCTTCAAGTCTTTAATCGTGCTCAAGACTAGAAATGGCATTATATTTTCTCCCCATCCCCGCGCCAAATCCTGCACGGCTGCGGCGGCAAAAATCATCCTCGATGCTGCTGTAGCAGCAGGAGCACCACCGGATATTATTGGGTGGATTGATGAGCCAACTGTGCCGCTTTCCCAAGCTTTGATGCAGCACCCCGATATCAAACTAATTTTGGCAACTGGCGGCCCGGGAATGGTAAAAGCTGCCTACTCTTCAGGGCATCCATCCCTCGGTGTCGGCGCAGGAAATACTCCCGCCATCATCGATGAAACCGCCCACATCCAAATGGCTGTCAGCTCAATTTTGCTCAGCAAAACTTTCGACAACGGCACGATTTGTGCTTCGGAACAATCGGTGGTTGTTGTGGATGAGGTGTACGATGCAGTGCAACTGGAATTTATCAAGCGCGGTGCTTATTTCCTCAATGCTGAAGAACGGGAAAAAGTGCGGCAGGTAATCTTAATTGATGGGCGATTGAATGCCGAAATAGTCGGACAATCGGTGCAAAAGGTGGCGCAGATTGCGGGTTTTACAGTGCCGTCAAACATCAGGGTTTTGATTGGAGAAGTTGATGCGGTTGGTAAAGAAGAACCCTTTGCTTGTGAAAAACTTTCGCCGATTCTCGCCATGTATCGCGCCAAGGACTTTACTGAAGCAGTAGACAAAGCTGAATCGCTGATTATTTTTGGCGGACACGGACATACTTCTGTACTCTACACTGCTCCCCACAATCAGAAGCACATTCGTTATTTTGAAAGCAAACTAGAGACTTCGCGGGTGCTGATTAATACGCCTTCTTCTCAAGGTGCGATCGGCGATTTGTACAATTTCCGCCTCGATCCATCCCTTACCCTCGGTTGCGGTAGCTGGGGCGATAATTCGATTTCTGTCAACGTGACACCCCATCACCTGCTGAATATCAAAACCGTAGCAGAAAGGCGCGAGAATATGCTCTGGTTCCGCATTCCTCCCAAGATTTATTTTAAGTCGGGCTGTCTTCCTGTAGCTTTGAGGGATCTTGCAGGTAAGAAACGTGCTTTGATCGTGACGGATCAACCTTTGTTTGAATTGGGATTGACTAAGGAAGTCACAGATAGTTTGGAAGAAATCGGCATCGATCACTACACATTTTACGATGTGGAACCCGATCCTTCGCTGGCTACTGTTCGCAAAGGTTTAGAAATCTGCAATAGTTTCCATCCAGATGCGATTATTGCCTTTGGTGGTGGCTCGCCGATGGATGCTGCTAAAGTAATGTGGCTGATGTACGAGCATCCCGAAATTGAGTTTGAAGGATTGGCGATGCGGTTTATGGATATTCGCAAGCGGGTATACGAACTGCCACCTTTGGGATCGAAGGCAATTATGGTGGCAATTCCAACTACTTCGGGAACGGGTTCGGAAGTCACGCCTTTTGCGGTTGTTACGGATGAACGATCGGGGATTAAGTATCCGCTTGCAGATTATGCTCTGACTCCGAGTATGGCGATCGTCGATCCAGAACTTACGCTGAATATGCCCCGGAAACTGACTGCTTACGGCGGCATTGATGCGCTAACCCACGCTTTAGAAGCTTATGTTTCTGTTTTGGCTTCTGAGTATACAAATGGTTTGGCTTTAGAAGCGATTCGTTTGCTGTTTAAATACCTGCCCAGCGCTTACAAAAATGGTGCTAACGATCCGAAAGCGCGGGAGAAAGTACATTATGCTGCTACGATCGCCGGGATGGCATTTGCCAACTCTTTTCTGGGGGTTTGTCACTCAGTGGCTCACCAATTAGGTGCAACTTGCCACGTCCCTCACGGTTTAGCGAATGCGCTGATGATTTCCCACGTAATTCGCTACAATGCAACGGATGTTCCTTTCAAACAAGCGATTTTTTCTCAAAACAAGTATCCTAACAGCAAGTGGCGTTATGCTCGAATTGCGGACTATCTGAATTTGGGCGGCGATACAGAAGATGAAAAAGTTGAGAAGTTGATCGCAGCGGTGGAAGATCTGAAGCGTGAGGTAGATCTTCCTAGCACGATTCAGGAGGCTCTTGCCAGTCAGGGAATGAGTGATGATTTCTTTTTTGCTCGCGTTGAGGAAATGGCCGATCGTGCTTTTGACGATCAGTGTACCGGAGCTAACCCCCGCTATCCGCTGATTGAAGATTTAAAGCAACTTCTGCTGCAAGCGTATTCGGACGGCGGGGACACTTCTGAGGTCGATCGAGTGTTAACTTTAGTTTAATCGGCGCGGTGCAATAGATTTCTCCAGAAAAGCCTGTCAATGGGGGGCAGGATTCCTAACCTCTACTCCCCACAGTTTCTGGAGAAATCTAACGCAGGGCCCGGTGGTGAAAATAAACCCCGAAGCGGATCAAAATACCAAGTAGGGGTTGAAAAATTGTGAAATTGTGTTATGATGTTAGAGGTAACTATTTTACGAATTCTGTAGTTTCAGTGGCTGTTCGCACGATGACCTCTTCACCAACCATATCACCCGTTCGATCGAGTCAAGTTACCCGCAAACCTTATCCCAACTATCGGGTAATAGTTCTTAACGACGATTTCAACACATTTCAGCACGTTGTGGAATGTTTGACGAAATACATTCCGGGGATGACGAGCGATCGAGCTTGGAAACTCGCCAACCAAATCCACCACGAAGGCCAAGCCACCGTCTGGGTTGGCCCGCAAGAGCAAGCAGAACTTTATCATATGCAATTGAGCCGTGCGGGACTGACAATGGCTCCGCTAGAGTCTATTTGAAAAGTGTCTAGAGGGCCGAAAGTTCGATCGATTTTCGGTAATTAATCTGAAATTGAACGGAGATTGGGATTTAAGAGGCGATCGTAATTTTGCCCCTCATCCCCGCTTCCGTATGTCCGGCTACCGTACAGCGCAGGTTGTAGGTTCCCGATTTCATTGGTACAAACACCCATTCTGCCATAGCGCCCGGTTTAAGTTCCAATTCGTGAATCGCTCCTTTAATTTCCACCTTACCCGCTTCAACTTTTTGAGTCCAACTCGCATCAGCAAAGTTTTTGGCAGTAAAATAATGTTTCTGCGAACTGGGATTTTTTAGCACTAATTTATAGCGCTTGCCAGATTCAAATTCTAGCAGATTGGGAAAAAACTTAAGTTCCCCAGCTTCGTTACCCAAACTAACAGTAATTTCGGTGACAGGTTGGCGAGACAAATCACCCCCAGCACTAGCAATTGCCGCCGGCATCAAGATTGTGCTCAAACATAAAATTACTCCCAAAATCATCTTGAAAGTTTTTTGTAACCGCTGGCTGCGGTAGAATTTGCCTAATTGCCAACCGAGTAAATTGATCATGGCTGTTCAGACTAATGTTAACTATTAAGCTGTCGCGCATTTAAATTGTATATTGAGGGCGGGCGGGACGCCCACCCCACAAGACTTTAATTTTTTTTACATACAATTTAAAGACCCAACAGCTTAACTGACTAATGACTAATGACTTAATTCGATCGCCAAACTTCATCCCAAGGCCCGCCCCCAACTTCCAAACCCGATAAAGAACTTTGAGCCTCTAAGATAATTCTAGAACGCTGCTTGCCATTTTTTTCCACATTTCCCCCCAACAACTCTCGCAGTTGCAAGCGCAATTCGCCGTGCGTCGTATCCCGGCAGCAAAAAGCCATGCCTTTTTCTGTAGGAGTTCGCACATAAGTACCAGGACTATTTGTAGTGCCAATCAACTCAACTTCAAATTGGCTGTTTCTAGCCTGCATTTTCCAGCTTCCCCAAGGTTCAATATTCCAAGTAACTTGCGAATTCCAAGGCACAAATTCGTAAAATTTGCCTCGGTAATGCAGACAAATCATTGCTACCGATTCCATCCACCACAGCACGCCCCGCTTGCCGCCGCCAGCAGTTAAAGCTAAATCCTTTTCGCCTTGAAAACAATTGCAATTAATCCAAAACCACTTTTGCGGAAAAGCACCGCCCCAGTTTTTTTCGCTGTAAGCGGGAGCATCTTTAAATTCGTAGCGTTGGTCGTTCCAATCAATCCAGCCCGTGGCTAAACCGTGAGCCATTAAAATTTGCCATCCAGGCTCAAATATGGGTAAAAAAGATAGCATTCCCGCCGTAGATTTCTGGATTTCCTCAGAGTTTCCCCAGCCATAAATAGGTTGAATTTCGT
Source organism: Microcoleus sp. AT9b-C3 (assembly GCF_036705485.1). Taxonomy (NCBI): domain Bacteria; kingdom Bacillati; phylum Cyanobacteriota; class Cyanophyceae; order Oscillatoriales; family Microcoleaceae; genus Microcoleus; species Microcoleus sp. AT9b-C3. The sequence continues at coordinate 37,721 of NZ_JAUBUR010000020.1, forward strand.
ACTGCCAAAAACAGTGCCTGCCGCTTCCCGGATCGTGCAGATAACCTTGATTCACAGTAGCAGTAGCTTGATAACCTTCTTCGACGCGGCTGTCGAATACTTGCGGCTCTAAATATTGGGGTTTAATTTGTAAATCTGTTTTGCCCCAATGTCCGAAACCTAAGCTTTCTCGGTGCGCCCAAAACTTATTTACATCGGGAAAAGTACGACACAAATAGCTATCTTTCGGGCCGAGAATTTGAGCTGCACCGCCACTGTAAGGTTGACCGCCTCTGGGGTCTTCGATGGAATACATGAATGCAAAGGATTGTCCGTGAATCGGTAAGGTTATTCGGTAGTACCAGCCTTCAAAAAAGCGCCGGGAACTGCCGTCCCAGTGGTAGCCGCTGTGGGGAGTTTCAATATTTTTGAGTTTTGAGAGTGAATTTGACATAAAATTACCACTAGCATGACAGGGAATTCACGGATAACTGTTTCTTCCTTCTTCCTTCTTCCTTCTTCCTTCTTCCTTCCTTTATGCCTTTAGCACTTTGGCGATCGCCCTTAGCTCGCGCGCTCCACCGCAACCGCAGTCTTGCTTTTGCCCGTTACTTGCAATTAGCAACTGTTCGCGCCACCGGGCGTCCGGCCAACCGCACTGTGGTGTTTCGAGGCTTTTTAGCAGATACTAATCAGTTGAAATTTATTACAGATATTCGCAGCCAAAAGGCAGAGGAAATTAACCTCTATCCTTGGGGGGAAATTTGCTGGTATTTCCCCAAAACTCGCGAACAATTTCGGATTGCTGGAAAGCTAGTTTTGGTAGGGGCAGATGATCCAGAGGCAGAGTTTTACTCATCGCGCCGCACAAGTTGGCAGGAGCTTTCTGAGGCGGCTAGAGCGCAGTTTGCTTGGCCGCAGCCGGGGGATGACAAAGCCGAGGCTAGTGCTTTTGATTCTGCTTCCCCAGATGCGATCGAGCCGCTGCCTAATTTTTGCTTGCTGTTGTTGGAACCGGAAACTGTGGATTTTTTGGAGTTGCGGGGGGAACCGCAAAATCGATCGCTTTATCGGCGCGACGGGGAGGGAAATTGGTCGGTGCGATCGGTTAATCCTTGAAGTCAGTTGACTGTTGACTGTTGACTGTTAACTGTTGACTGTTGTCAGTAGGAAAGTTTTAAGTTGAGAAATTCCCAATGAAAAACTCAACACTCAAAACTATTTTTAGATGCCGCTGCCGTCGAAAAATTCTTGAATGGCTTTATCTTTTAACTTGCAGCTAGGGGTTGCAGCTAGTTGGGTTTTTTCGGCTAAGGCTACATTGCTGGCTTGGTTTAAAGCTTCTGATACTGAGTGGAAATTGTGGGAATTGGGAACAGAATCTAAGGAGACAGATGCTTGAGGAAGCAAACTTTTTACTTGCTGTTCGAGGGATTCGATACGATCGAGCAAAGAGCGAATTACCACAGCTTCCGAATCCGGCAAACTGCCGTGTTCTAGGGGATTGACGCGCACTCCCGATCGATAGACGATGCGGCCGGGAATCCCTACCACTGTACAGTCAGATGGTACGTCGCGGAGCACGACGGAACCGGCGCCGATGCGGACGTTATTGCCAATTTGCAGATTGCCGAGTACCTTCGCGCCGGCACCTACAACTACGTTTTCGCCGACGGTAGGGTGACGCTTGCCGCTTTGTTTGCCAGTACCCCCAAGGGTGACACCTTGGTAAATTAGGGCAAAATCGCCGATAATCGCTGTTTCGCCGATCACAACCCCCATACCGTGGTCGATGAATACGCTTTTGCCGATGGTTGCCCCTGGGTGGATTTCAATTCCGGTCAAAAAGCGAGCAATGTGGGAAATCAAGCGGGGGATGAAGGGAAGTCCCAGTACATAAAGCCAGTGTGCGAGGCGGTGCAGCACCAGGGCCTGAAGACCGGGGTAGCAAAACAAAACTTCCAGCCAGTTGCGAGCGGCAGGGTCGCGATCGAAAATTATACTGAAGTCAGCTCTAAGAGTCTTTAGCACTTTCGGAGTTACCTATTTTGGTTAAACACGCCACTTTCGATTTTACATTTTACTGGATGGGGGAGGTGAGCGGTCGATCGGGAGATTGGGGAGTGGGAGATTAAGAGATTGGCAGATTGGGGGAAATAGGGGCATGGGGCATGGGGCATGGGGCATGGGGAATTGGGCATGGGGCATGGGGCATTGGAACTGACAACAAATAACCAATAACTACTGACTGCTGACTATTCCTGTGCTGAGATTGTATAGTTAGACTTGACTCCGGGTTCGAGAGTACCTACCCAAATTTTGTAAGAGCCTGCTTGCCAGTCAGAATCAACTATGCCAGCATCTTTATTCTGACCTATATCGTCTCCGCAGCGCACCGCATTACCGGGGCCTTGTACGAGTAAGGTCGTGTCCTTGCCTCCGCTGTTGAGTTGGAGTGTGAGTTTTGAAAAGTTTTCCTGCAAGACTATGATGTGGTCGGGAGTTGGGGTGGCAAAACCCAAACATTTGTTTTTGTGGCGATCGGCGTTGGCTATGGCAGATAGAGAGTACGATCCGCCTGTGGAACCTCTCAAAACTGCTGTTGGGGCTGCAAAACCTCGCGATAAAGTTAAAGTGCCGAAATTGGCTGTTTCTGCTAAAACTGGTAGGGCGGCAATCGCGGCGATCGCCGCCAAGAGCGCACCGTTTTTGAAATTGGCTCGCTGATTAAACAACATGGCAATACTCCTCGGTCACAACTTCAAATCACAACTCAGAATTTACCCATCGCAGCCCCTAGAATCCAAACTATGGAGGAAGAATAATTTTTTTAAAATTAGTTCAAAACCTCCTGGCTTCTCTTTCTTATGTCTATCAGGACAATCCCTGTACGATCGCGCTCGCTTGTGCCACTCGGATTTCTGCCACAGGCGATCGACTCATATCCGAAATAGTACGGTGTCAAGATGATAAATTTGATACTCTTAGTCTTGCTGTTGGCGCTCGGTTCCCTATTGACACAGGCCTTGGTATTGTTACCTATAGGTCTATCCGGCTGGCTCCACCTCCCTAATTGGCTGAGCCTGGCCTTGATTTTTCTGGCTATTTCTTGGTGCTTGGGGGATTAGTCAGCAATCATGAGTTATTAATGATTAGTCAAAAGTTAATCATCGATCGTTCCACTTCCCCCAAGAGTCAAGGCCCGATCGTCCCCGGTGTGATGATGTATACTTCACAATTGACAATTCAAGAATCTAAAATCTAGGATTTGACATCTACCTATAGAATGATGCAACGACAAGTTTATTCGATCTCAGCATTTCACTCTCCTGACAAAATCCTGGCGGAAACTCCTAAGAAACAGGAGCGTCCGATACACCGGGCGATCGTGTTAATGCTGGTGGCGACCGGTTTGCTGGGCCTGCACGCTAGTCGGCTGGTGGAATTACAACTGATACAAGGAAAGCAACACCGGGAACGAGCCGAAAACAATCGCGTTCGCCTAGTGCCCATGCCGGCGAATCGCGGACACATTGTCGATCGCAAAGGCAACTTGCTAGCAGCAAACAATTTAGCTCGATCGGTATATTTGTGGCCGAAAGAACAAACGCCGGAAGAGTGGAAAGCGACAGCAGAAAAGTTGAGTCCGTTGGTTAAAATCCCGGCACAAGAAATTTTAAAAAAATTAAAAGAGGTCGATCCTCAATCCTATAGACCGGTGCGGCTCAAGCAAGCAATGCCGCCAGAGGTGTTTGTGCCACTAGCAGAACACGTGGGACAAATGCGGGGAGTGGAAGTGCGGCCAGAAGCGAACCGCTACTATCCCGAAGGCAGTTTGGCGGCTCACGTGATCGGATATATTGGCGAGGCTACCGCAGCAGACTTGGAAGCTCATCCTGAATACCCGATGGGGATGATTGTCGGTCAGATGGGCATAGAAGCGAGTTCTAACCAGAAGATTGCGGGAGTTTGGGGCGATCGGCTGATCGAGGTAAATGCCCAAAATCAAGAATTACGGCTAATGGGAGAGACACCGCCCAAACCCGGTGAGGCGGTGCAGCTAACCATAGACTTGTCCATGCAAAAAGCAGCCGAAAAAGCCCTGGGAAACCGCCGGGGGGCAGTAGTGGCGCTGGATGTCAAAACCGGGGCGGTATTAGTTATGGCCAGCCACCCGACTTTTGACCCCAATCTGTTTACGCGAAAAATCACTAAGGATGAGTGGGAAACTCTTCAAGACCCGGAAAATCCATTTTTGAATCGGGCGATGCAAGGCTATCCCCCCGGTAGCACGTTTAAAATTGTGACTTCCGTCGCGGGTCTGGAGTCGGGCAAATTTTCCCCGGACTCAATTCTCGGTACTTCGTCTTACATTACTGTGGGGGGAATTGATTTTAACGAACACAGCGGCGGTTACGGCGACATCGGCTTTCGGGATGCTTTGGCTTTCAGCAGCAATACGTTTTTTTATCAAGTGGGGATTAGTACCGGGCCGGAGCAAATTTCTAAGTGGGGAAAACGCTTGGGAATTGGCAAGGATACGGATTTTAATCTTTTGGGGTTAGGCGGCGGCGATCACGGCCAAATCCCGACGCCGGAGGAGAAGGAGAAAATTTATAAAGAACCTTGGTATGCGGGTGATACGGTAACGATGTCGATCGGGCAGGGGTTGGTGTTGATGACTCCTTTGGAGGGGGCGGTAATGGTGAGTTCGATCGCTAATGGGGGCTATCGGGTGAAGCCTCATCTTTTGACTTCTATGACTGGCACAGCGGAGACTAAACCGGCACATACGGGGATGAAACCTTCAACAATTCAGGTGGTTAAGGAGGGACTGATCGCGGTGGTGGCAGAGGGTACCGGACAGGGACTCAATGACGGTACAATTCCGCTGACGGCGGGCAAAACAGGGACTTCGGAGGTTATTGGACAGGAGGATCACTCTTTATATGTAGCCTTCGGGCCTGCTGAAAAGCCGGAAATTGCGATCGCCGTGGTTGTGGAAAATGGCGGTTATGGTTCTGTTGCCGCGGCCCCGATCGCCAAAGAGGTGTTTCAAGCTTATTTTGGGCAACCGAAAAAGGTGAAGCAGTCAGTAGTTATTACTCCTTAGTTATTGGGAATTGGGAATTGGGAATTGGGAATTGGGCATAGTTTCTTCCTTCTTCCTTCTTCCTTCTTCCTTCTATCCTTGACATCCGTTACATCCTCAGAAAGCGAATCCGTTGCCGAACTTCCTTCTTCCTTCTATCCTTGACATCCGTTACACTCATCCGTTGCCGAACTTCCTTCTGACTAATTCAGCCGCATAAATATTGTAGCTTTGCGAATTCCTGTTATTTCTCCCGTACTGGTGACAGTGAGCGATCGCAAGTGGTCGAACAATGGTCTTGCCGAAAGTTCAATTAACCTCAACAGCGGGATTTGTTTTTCCCAAATTGGCCTGCTGGAAGGCCAGTCTAAATAAAAATAGCCGTCGTTAGATGGCGGTAGCGGTTCAATGCTGGTTTGAAAATCTTGATTGGCAAATAAAGAGCCTGTTTCAGCGGCTTCTAGTGCTGCGTCCATTGCTTCTACGGAAGTGGTGAAAATTTCGTATTTGCCGACGGTGGCTCGAACTCCTTTTGCCTCGGTTTCGATCGCACTTTTTCTATTATTTTCTTTACCAGAATTTTGGCTCGTTGTCAACTGCGTCCAAGCGGTAATTTTCTGGTTTCTGAGAGTGAAGCTGCCGATGCTGTATTCTTTGCTGCGGGCAATTTCATCGAGTTTCTCGATCGCCTTTTGGGAATCAGCAGAGTTTTCGGTAGCAAAAATCCAGTCGGTACTATTTGACGAATTCGGAAGCACTGCCAAAGCGTATTCTCCTTGTACCCAGTCAAATATATCCTGCGGCAGGTTGACGCCCCAAACTTGCTGAATATCTGCGAGAGTGCGAGCGACTAAATTTGAGACTTCTGCATTAGTGGAAACCGCCGATGACAAATCAGCCCAAAAATTCCTTAAATCGGTGCTGGCGACCGCGAAAGGACTGGCTGAGGGAATGTATTGCAAGGCTTGCACTGGTTCGGAGAGTGTTGGAGAAGCTGTGTTTTCTCGCGATGTCACTAATGCAGTTTGAGCCAGCAATCCCCGTCGGTTCACTCCCACAGCAACTGCGAGAGAATTAAGAGAAACTGGGGGATTTGGGCCAGTTGCTGACTGCGGGAGATTGACAAATGCTAAAGCGATTCTACCTTGATTTAGCTGCTGCAAAGCTTTTTGATATTCGGGGGTATTGTTGAGATTTAGGTTTGCTGATTCAACGTTATTAATTGCCTCTCGAATCACAGTGGGGCTATTGGAAAATAAAACAAAATTTTGGTTCTCCCCAGAATTAAAATTACCGCCGATGGCTGCTGTTGCGAAGCTGGATGGCAACTTGGAAGTCGGCAGATAAAACGGGTTAAAAGGCGAAAGCGAAGCAGATTTTTTCTGGGATATTGGTGCTTGTTTATAATTAATTTTCACGCCTTTATATATTTCCGACTGCACTGTTTTATCGTCACGAGATTGTTGGCGCCAGTAGGAGTCGATAAATTTTTGGCTGCGATCGAACTTTTGGGAGGAAACCGCCAGCAAAAACCCGGTTTGTTGGCCGTTTCTGCTGTCGCCATCCAAATCGGGCTTTGTAACGGCTAGGGTAATTTCGTCACCTATCCAAGGTTGGATATCTCTACTGTAATCCAGGCCTGTATTGGCGAGGAAACTTTTTTTAATTTGCTCAAATTCCGCGTGCGATCGACTTCTTTCTTCAGGAGTGGCAAAAACTTGCCGCAATGCTTCGAGGCGATCGGGATTTACCAGCATTGATGCTAACAAAGGTGCTTGTTTCGAGACAAACACAGCCGCAGCCGGAGTAGTTGTCGGCCCGCCAGCGAGCAAATTCAGGGGAGTGTGAGTTGTCAGCCAGTAAAAACCACCGGCACTCAAGCCTAAGAGTGCCAAGACGCCAGCAATGAGGAAAGAAAAGAACGATCGCAGCTTCATACAACAAGGACTAATGACCACAGTCTATTATTAACTACAGTAGCGCATGACCGTAGCTGTCGGCAGATACTTTTTGTTCAGTTCGCAAAACAAAAAGATCAACTAAAATATACTCAAGCTCTAAAACCCAAGTAAAATGCTAACAATATCAACGCCCCCCGAACAGCGAGTTTTACTGCCAAATATCAGTTGGCAGTTATATGAAAGCCTGCTAGGGGAACTGGGAAACAAACGTTCCACCAGAATTGCTTATCATCAAGGTCAATTAGAAATTATGGTGCCGCTACCGGAACATGAAAATCGCAACAGGCTAATCGATCGCTTAATTGTAACTCTCATAGAAGAACTCAATCTAGAGTACAACCCCTTTGGCTCGATGACGATTAAAAAACGCCAAAAAGCAGCGGGAAAAGAACCAGATTCATGCTATTATATCCAGAATGAAGCACTGGTCAGAGGGAGAACCGAATTAGACTTTGCTCAAGATCCGCCGCCAGATTTAGCACTGGAAATTGATATTACCAGCAGTTCCTTAAATCAATTCGATTTATATGCAGATTTAGGCGTACCAGAAATTTGGCGGTACGACGGACGAAGCATCAAGTTTTCTCAATTGCAAGATGGCGAATATGCCGAGTGCAATTTTTCCCGGGCTTTCCCGATGCTACCGACTGCAAAAGTTGACGAATTTATCGATCGCACTCAAACTACAGGCGCAACCGCAGCAGTGCGAGAATTCCGGGAATGGGTGAGAAATCAGTAATTGTGCAGTCTACCACCGCAATCCTCGCGCATCGGAAAAATCGGCATCTAGAACTGCGCCCGGATCGAAAACAGCATCAGTTAAATCAGCTTTTCTAAACGACGTTATCGACAATTTTTCTATTTGTTCAACAGCGATAAAAAAGCCGATCGCAGTTAAGCCAAGAATTACCCCAGAAACCAAAAATAAGATAATTCCCCTGAGAGTATCTCCACCCAAAAATGTCACAATACCGCTAGCCCCGATCGCAGCAGCAGCCCCAGCCACAGCCCCCGCCACAATCCCAGCCTCGCACCGAGTCGCCGCAATCGCCGTCGCAGCGGTTCCAGCCACCGCCACAGCCCCCGCATCCGCCCCGGCTATCAGTCCAGTCAAAGCCCCAGCAGCCGTCACTGTCACCGCCGTTACCCCAGCCCTAGCAATCAAATTTCTCACCCGCCTGCGGCTTTGTCCGGTTTTGACACCCTGAAAATTTGCCCCCCTCAAAATCGCCCCGGTGAAATTGCAGCCTCGAATGTCGCAACCGCTGAAATTCGCCCCTGATAAGTCAAGCCCTTTAAAAGAACGGTTCCGCAAGTTTTGGTTAGCAAAATTGAGATTTTGAGGTAAAGTCATTCGATTTTAGATTTTAGATTTTAGATTTTAGATTTTAGGTTAGCAACCCAAAGACCTAGGATTATAGATTTTAGATTATAGATTTTAGATTAACCAAGCACAGGGCATTTAGAATAAAGCCTGTGGTTTATAACGAGTTTCCATGTCTCCCATCTCCGAATCCCCATTTTCCCCCGAACAAATTGCCGGTGAAAGACTCACACCAGAAGAATATGAAGAAATCGTTCAGCGTCTCGGTCGCCATCCTAATAAAGCTGAATTGGGAATGTTCGGCGTTATGTGGAGCGAACACTGCTGTTACAAAAATTCGCGGCCACTATTAAAACAGTTTCCCACAGAGGGCGATCGAATTCTCGTCGGGCCCGGAGAAAATGCCGGCGTCGTAGACTTGGGAGAAGGCTTGCAACTCGCCTTCAAAATTGAATCCCACAACCACCCGTCTGCAGTCGAACCTTTCCAAGGTGCAGCAACCGGTGTCGGCGGCATTCTCCGCGATATCTTCACAATGGGTGCACGCCCGATCGCACTTTTAAATTCCCTGCGTTTTGGCAACTTAGACGATGCTAAAACTCAGAGATTGTTCAAAGGCGTAGTATCGGGAATTTCTCATTATGGAAATTGCATCGGAGTACCCACAGTTGGCGGCGAAGTTTACTTCGATCCTGCTTATTCTGGCAACCCATTAGTTAACGTCATGGCCTTGGGTTTAATGGAAACTCAAGAAATCGTCAAATCCGGCGCTTCGGGAATTGGAAATCCCGTGCTTTACGTCGGTTCAACTACCGGGCGAGATGGCATGGGAGGAGCAAGTTTTGCCAGTGCCGAATTGACCGACAAATCAATGGACGATCGCCCCGCCGTCCAAGTAGGAGATCCATTTTTAGAAAAATCCTTAATTGAAGCTTGTTTAGAAGCATTCAAAACCGGTGCAGTCGTCGCCGCCCAAGACATGGGTGCAGCCGGAATCACCTGTTCGACATCAGAAATGGCAGCCAAAGGCAGCGTCGGCATTGAATTCGATTTAGACAAAGTTCCTGTTCGAGAAAGCGGTATGGTTCCCTACGAATACCTGCTTTCAGAATCCCAAGAACGGATGTTGTTTGTTGCCCAAAAAGGACGGGAACAGGAATTAATCGATATTTTCCACAGATGGGGATTGCACGCGGTAGTAGCGGGGACAGTTATCGAACAGCCGATCGTCCGAATTCTCTTTAAAGGCGAAATCGCTGCGGAAATTACCGCCACTGCTTTGGCAGATAACACGCCAATTTATCACCGAGAACTGTTGACAGAGCCGCCCGAATATGCTAAAAAAGCATGGGAATGGACGGCGGATTCGCTGCCACAATCCACAGTTACAGGTATCGAAATTAACGGCAACTTCCAAACTTGGAATCAGATTTTGCTGACGCTTTTAGATACTCCCACCATCGCTTCTAAACGCTGGGTTTATCGCCAATACGACCATCAAGTGCAAAACAATACTGTTGTTTTACCGGGAGGCGCTGATGCTGCGGTTGTCAGATTGCGTCCGCTAGAACCTTGCCAATCTTCCCTTGGTAACGGGCTAGAAGTACACCCCCTTGCTAAGGGGGATCTACAGAGAGAAAATGCTGTTTCTCTAGCTTCTGAAAGCAAACAGGAAGAAGAGGTAATTCCTCTATTTAAAAAGGCACAAGGTAGGGAAACTCCAAAAGTTTCTCCCCCCCTTAGCAAGGAGGAAGCGCCCCTGGGGATGATTCCTGGAGTTGCTGCAACGGTTGATTGCAATTCTCGTTATGTTTATCTCGATCCTTATGAAGGTGCAAAAGCAGTCGTAGCAGAAGCAGCGAGAAATTTAAGCTGTGTGGGTGCTGAACCTCTGGCAGTTACTGATAATTTGAATTTTGGCAGTCCCGAAAAGCCGATCGGATATTGGCAGTTAGCCTCAGCTTGTCGCGGAATTGCTGATGCTTGTCGGGAGTTGGGAACGCCTGTGACTGGCGGCAATGTTTCTCTTTATAATGAAACTGTTGATGCTGAGGGAAATCCTCAACCAATTTATCCGACTCCGGTAATCGGAATGGTGGGGTTAATTCCCGATTTGAAGAAGATTTCTGGCCAAGCTTGGCTAAAGAAAGGTGATTTAATTTATGTGCTGGGAATTGGTGAATCATCCGAAAACCCAGAACTTTCATCTGAAAGCTCAAAAATTGCAACTTCTCCTACTCTCGGAGGTTCGGAATATTTAGCAGCAATTCACGGGATTATAGCTGGGAAACCCCCAAGGATAGATTTTGATTTAGAAAGAAAAGTGCAATCGGTTTGTCGGGATGGAATTCGGCAAGGTTGGGTAGGTTCGGCCCATGATTGTGCGGAAGGTGGAATTGCGATCGCCCTCGCGGAATGCTGTATCTCTGCTAAAATGGGTGCGGAAATTCATCTCAGTTGTAATTCGGCAAATGTCAGTCGCTGGGATGAAATTTTGTTTGGTGAAATGGGCAACTGCATTGTAGTTTCAGTCGCGCCGAAAAATCAAGAAATTTGGGAGTCTTACCTGCAAGAACATTTGACTAAAATGTGGCAGAAAATTGGTTTAGTTGGCGGGGCTGAATCACCTTTGCGGGTTGTGAGTGCTGACAATCAAGTGTTAATTGAGGTGGCGATGGGTGATATGGGCGATCGATTCTATAATGCGATCGAGCGTCGGATTGCATCTGTCTGACAACGTGAAGTTTTGATCCCCCTAAATCCCCCTTAAAAAGGGGGACTTTGAATACTCTTGTCCCCCCCTTCTTAAGGGGGGCTAGGGGGGATCTCCGGGTTTAAAACACACCCTAGAACCCCAACTTCTTACAAAATTCACGATTCTTAGAAAAACCTATGACAGAAGTCGGGATTCTTAGACACTATACAATATAAACATTATCATTCATAAAATAAATGATTTGCTGTATCAATCCCAACTGCGAAAAGCCTGACAACCCTGACGGACAAACATATTGCATCAGTTGTGGTCTTCAACTCGTACCCATCCTGCGAAGCCGTTACCGCCCCATCAGATTCCTCGGTCAAGGTGGCTTCGGCAGAACTTATTTAGCAGAAGATATTGATAGACTAAATCAACGCTGTGTCGTTAAACAATTAGCACCAAATGTCCAGGGAACTTGGGCGATTAACAAAGCTGTAGAATTATTTCAGCAAGAAGCCAGACAACTGCAACAGCTAGGACAACATCCCCAAATTCCATCACTAGATGCCTATTTTGAACAAGACAAATATTTGTATCTCGTACAGCAGTTTGTCGATGGTGATAATTTGTTAAACCTTTTTCAAAATCAGGGAATTTTGCAAGAAAGCCAAGTTAAGCAACTATTACTAGAACTTCTACCTGTTCTCAAATTTGTTCACGAACAAAAAATTATTCACCGAGATATCAAGCCTGAGAATATTATGCGCCGTCGTAGCGACGGTGTGTTAATGCTGATTGACTTCGGAGTTTCCAAACAGTTGTCGGGAACAGTGATGTCGAGACTGGGAACGCGAATTGGTTCGGATGGTTATGCACCATTTGAACAAATGAAAGGGGGTGAAGCTTATCCAGCCAGCGATTTTTTTAGCTTGGGGGCGACGGCTTTTCATCTACTGACGGGGATACATCCTTCTGATTTGTGGACGGAACACGGTTATAGCTGGACCGGAAATTGGCAGCAACATTTGAAAAAGCCCATAGACAAGGGATTGGTATTGATTTTATCTAAGTTGTTGGCAAAAGATATCCAGCAGCGCTATCAATCAGCAGAGGAAGTTTTAATAGACTTTCAACGTCAGTCAACGCCAAATTTTATACAGACTTTACAAAGGTTTGACTTTGACACGGTGAAAGTTGATGTGCGGGGTAATATAACTAGCCGTCAACACCGTCAAGCACAATTTTTTAGGGAAAATTTAGGTAGCGGTGCAATCTTAGACATGGTAGCAATTCCTGGCGGCCGTTTCGTGATGGGTTCTCCCAATACGGAAGCAGGGCGAAGTAACAATGAAGGGCCGCAGCGTACTGTTAATATCTCTCCTTTTTTTATGGGTAAATATCCCATTACTCAAGAACAGTGGGAAGTAGTGATGGGAAATAACCCTTCTGAGATCAAAGGTTTGAAACGTCCTGTAGAACAAGTAAGCTGGAATAATGCTCTGGAATTCTGCCAGAAACTTTCTCAAAAAACCGGCAATATTTATCGCTTACCTTCGGAAGCCGAATGGGAATATGCTTGTCGCGCCGGAACTACAACGCCTTTCTATTTTGGTGACACGATTACCCCGGATTTAGTTAATTATGATGGCAATTATCCCTACGGTTCTGCGCCGAAGGGACTTTACCGCAAACAAACAACGGATGTGGGGAGTTTTCCACCTAATGCCTTTGGTTTATACGAGATGCAGGGGAATGTTTGGGAATGGTGCAGCGATAAATGGCATGGTAATTATAACGGCGCACCGACTGATGGAAGTTCTTGGGAAACTGGAACAGATAATAACCGAGTGCTGCGTGGTGGTGGCTGGAACTGCAATACGGTCTATTGCCGTAGTGCCTATCGTGGCAGGAATTGGGCGGTCCATCGCAGCAGGCACCTTGGTTTTCGCGTTGCGGTAGCGTCGCTTTCTTCCTCGTCCTAGTTTCCGCGTAGTAGTGGTAGGGTGCGTCGCATTGAACAATCTGCAAATCAAATCGACAATCTCGCAGCGACACACAGCGAGAGTTAGTCAATGGATTTTAGATTTTAGATTTTAGATTAAAGAATTCAAAAATCGACCCCACGGATGAATCCGGGGGCTTGTGAAGAGGATTCGGAGATTAGGCCGGGGCGGGTTTATTATGTTGTTGGTTCCGACATAGATGGTTGGTAAAACTCGCCCCTACCGCAGAATTAAGGTAACAGGACATGATATTCATCAAAAACTGGATTTTTCATCACTGCTCGAAATGATTGAAATCGGTCAAACCTGGTTTATAATAGTTAAAATATGCCAAGGTCGCACATCAGGAAAAACAAAAAATATGAGCCTCAATCTTCCTCTTCCCGATTCAATTCAAAAATTTATTAACGAACAAGTGGCAATCGGAGGCTACAGTAATGCAGCGGAATACATCTTGCACCTAATTCGTCAAGAACAAGCAAGAGCCACGCGGGTTGAGTCGTTATTGTTGGCTGGTTTGGATAGTGGCAATTCTATAGAGATTACCGATGATTGGTGGGAGCAAAAACGCGCTCAGTTGGTGCAGAAACTTGACCGACAGCAGCAATGACTAAACGGATTGTCATTACACCAAGAGCAAGTCAAGATTTAGACGAAAATTTTGCTTATATTGATCAAAATAATCTTGATGCTGCATTGCGTTTTTTTGATGCAGCACGTCAGACATTTGCGAGATTGGCTCAAATGTCGGGAATGGGTCGCCTGTATCCGGTTCAAAATCCACGGTTGGAGGGTTTGCGAAGGTTACCAGTTAGGGGTTTTGAAAATTATCTGATTTTCTATTTGTCTTTCGATGACTGTATTGAGGTGGTGCGAATTCTGCACGCAGCGAGAGATTTAGAGGAAGTTTTTTCAGGTGATGAAGCTGATTGACTTTTTAGACTAGGAAAACTTTTCAGGCTGCAAAATCTTCATCCCACGGTTCACCCCTGTCATACTTATCCTTAAATTCAGCAACAGTCAACTTAAGTTCCTCTGAGGCTGGTGGTGGGTTATCCCATAAATTTTTTGAACTTGCCCTTTGTTTCTGGATTGTAGCCTTTGAAAGTTGAGATTCTCCCCGGACACCCACACCTTCTGGCAACAACTGGTACTCCCACTGTAGAATTAGAAAGATTAGCACGATCTGCAAAATAATAACGACTGTTAATAGCAAAATTTCCATATTTTTTGCCACTAATTTTAGTTGAAAAGACTTTATATTACCGCACAGATTACCCTGATAATATCGTATGTCAATTTCAGGTAAAAGTCAATCGCTCGCGGTAACTTTTACCGCCGATAGAACCAGTTTGGCAATCAGATTCAATTTATCCCAGGTTCAAGCACCCACAGTACCGGATAAAATATAATTCTATGACTGCTACAGATCGCCCTTTAAAACATTTTTGCATAGAAGACTTGAAAAGTGCCGACCTCGCAGGCATTACTCTAATCCCCCAACCTTTAACCTTGCGCTTAGACTTTACATTCGGAACCGGGATTTATGACACTTCCCTCGAATTCTATCAACTCGTTCATCAGGTAATCTCTCAACCAGTCAACTCCGACTCAGAAGAGTCTTGCTTCTGGGTGGGTAACGCAGAATTAAGACAATTGACGGAAGATAAGACTCAAATTTTATCTACTTTGTCCTATCCTTTTCAAAATCAAGCAGGTTTGATTGAGACAGGTTCGTCGCCCCTTTTCTACTTTCGACTGGAAGGGGATATTTGTATCGAAGTAGTTTGCGGTAGTTACAAAATTTTTCAAGAATTGGAATCGGCGGTTGAAACGGCGTCTACACCAACGAAAACCTGATGGGGCGCGGGTTGAAGCTGTAGGGTGCGTCGCCATCTACAATCTCCAAGTAAGATGCAAATCTCACATATCCGCACCCTACAAATTAGACTACTGGACGCACTCCGCCTTCATAACCGGGTTTTTTACGCCCGTGTGCGAGGTGCAACGGGTCTTTTCGTAAAAAAACCCGGTTTCACCGGCCCCATGCTTAACTCCCATACAATATAAACAGTATCATTCAGACAATAAATGATTTGCTGTATCAATCCCGACTGCCCCAATCCTCAAAACCCCGACGGCCAAACATATTGCATCAGTTGTGGTCTTCAACTCGTACCCCTGCTGCGAAATCGTTTCCGCACGATAAAACTCCTCGGTCAAGGTGGCTTCGGCAGAACTTATTTAGCAGAAGATATCGATCGACTAAATCAACCATGTGTCGTTAAACAATTAGCACCAGATGTCCAGGGAACTTGGGCGATTAACAAAGCCGTAGAATTATTTCAGCAAGAAGCCAGACAACTGCAACAGCTAGGACAGCATCCCCAAATTCCATCACTAGATGCCTACTTTGAAGACAACAAATATTTGTATCTCGTACAACAGTTTGTGGATGGGGATAATTTGTTGACGCTGTTCCAAAATCAGGGAATGTGGCAAGAAAACCAAGTTAAGCAACTATTACTAGAACTTCTACCTGTTCTCAAGTTTATTCACGAACAAAAAATCATTCACCGAGATATCAAGCCTGAGAATATTATGTGCCGTCGCAGCGACGGTGTATTAATGCTGATTGACTTCGGAGTTTCCAAACAGTTGTCGGGAACAGTGATATCGCGACAGGGAACGCAAATTGGTTCGCATGGTTATGCACCGCTTGAACAAATGCAAGGAGGTGAAGCTTATGCAGCAAGCGATTTGTTTAGCTTGGGGGCGACGGCTTTTCATCTACTGACGGGGGTACATCCTTATGGTTTGTGGACGGAACACGGTTATAGCTGGACTGGAAATTGGCAGCAATATTTGAAAAGTCCAATAGACAAGGGATTGGAGTTGATTTTATCTAAGTTGTTGGCAAAAGATATCCAGCAGCGCTATCAATCAGCAGAGGAAGTTTTAAAAGATTTTCAACGTCAGTCAATATCAACTCCCGCACCGATACTAAATCCCACAATTCCTGTGATTCCACAACACAGTTTGCCGTTATCGACTAACACAACAAGGCGAGGTTTATTGCAATTAGCGGCTTTTGCTGGGGGAGGATTTGCATTAGCTGTGCTGGGTCAAAATTTGTTGAACAACAAATCTTCTTCATCTTCACCAAATCTTCCACCTTCATCCAACAAGGCGACCCCCTCTCCTAAATCATCAGCTCAAAAATCATCTCCAAAAACTACAGCCAAAAAATCATCGCCAAAACCATCTCCAGAATCTGTAGCAGAAAGTCCATCCCCAAAACCATCTCTAAAACCCTCTCCCAAACCAGCACCAGAAACTCCAAAACCTAAGCCATTTTCCAATGCTTTAAAAAGCTTTACTTTTGAAACAGTGACAGTCAACTCAACGGGGCAAATCGCCAACCGCCGTCAAGGAAAAGCACAGGCTTTTATAGAAAATATTGGGAATGGTATTACTCTAGACATGGTAGAAATTCCTGGCGGCAGTTTTGTGATGGGTTCCCCCGATACGGAAGCCGGACGAAGTAGCTATGAAGGGCCGCAGCGTACCGTGAATATGCCTGCTTTTTTTATGGGTAAATATGAGATCACTCAAGAACAATACCAAGCGGTGATGGGAAATAACCCTTCTGAGTTCAAAGGTGCGAAACTTCCTGTTGAAAAAGTAAGCTGGAATGATGCTGTGGAATTCTGCAAGCGGCTTTCTCAAAAAACAGGCAAGACTTATCGCTTACCTTCACAAGCGGAATGGGAATATGCTTGTCGCGCCGGAACTAAAACACCTTTCTATTTTGGTGAAACAATTACCCCGGATTTAGTTAATTATAATGGCAATAATCCCTACGCTGGGGCATCGAAGGGACTTTACCGCAAACAAACAACTGATGTCGGGAATTTTTCACCCAATGCTTTTGGACTTTATGATATGCACGGAAATGTTTGGGAATGGTGCAGTCATCTCGACAACGATCCGGGCGATCGCCCGGTGCGGTGTGGCGGTTCCTGGAAGGGCGCTGCGGTGAATTGTCGCAGTGCGTATCGTCTTAGCAATTCGGCGGGCGATCGTTTCTCAGACATCGGTTTTCGCGTTGCTTTGGTTTCCGCGTAGTAGTGGTAGGGTGCGTCGCATTGAACAATCTACAAATCAAATCGACAATCTCGCAGCGACACACCGCGAGAGTCAGTCAATCGATTTTAGATTTTAGATTTTACTGGAGTTTAGACTAAAAAATGGTCACAGCTAAAAGTAGCTGCCTTTTAACAGAAGGCAAGCTGTTGCTCAAAAACTCAAGAGGTAGAAGATTAAACAGCTAATCTTGAAGACTTTTTGCGTCGAGAAACCCGTTTTTTAACGGTGGGATAGCACGGTGCCTTAGTACGTACCTTTCCTTTTTCCCAGCCAGGGGATTTTCCCCTATGTTTAGGCCTTTGAGCGGGAGTACCAATGTCAACTAAAATCGACAACTTTTAGAAACCAGCTCACGCCGGCTCTCCACGTCCTTACGTGCCTGCTACACATCACCCGCACCGCGTTTTTGGTACGGTTGGCAACACCGGCGATCCTTCCGGGAACGATCGCGCCGTGCAGAGTTCGCTCGGCTGGCTAATCATGGCGTTGCCACAGTATTGTCGGTTTCTAGGAATAGCTTTGTACGGTTTTCTTCACTGCCAATTAATTCCGAGCCTTTCACCTTTATTAGGGCAAATACGACCAAAAGAGTATGGTTCTCCTGACTGTTACTCCAACCGATCGAGCGGCATCATGATAACTGTAAGCAACGAGCTTCAACCCAAACAAAGTTAGAAAGTATTACCAATCTTTGAGGTAACAGATTATGTTGATGCGCTATTGGCAACCATTCACAGAAATTGAAACACTCCGCCAGCAACTCGATAAAGTTTTTGACCAACGAGCAACAACGAGAGATAACTCAGAAGCCGCTTGGATGCCCGCTGTGGAATTTGCTGATGCTGGGGACAACTTCGTATTAAAAGCGCAACTGCCTGGAATTAACCCCAAAGACATTGACGTTCAAGTCACTCGCGAAGCAATTTCTATCTCTGGCGAGCGTCGCTACGAAAACACAAACGAAAAATCTGGCTACATCCGCTCTGAATTCCGCTATGGCAAATTCCACCGGGTGCTTCCCTTGCCCGCACACATTCAAAACGACTCTGTGCAAGCTGAATACAAAGATGGCATTCTAACGCTAACCCTGCCCAAAGTAACTGAAGCCCGCAATAAAGTCGTCAAGATTAATTTGGCCGAAATTGCTGGAACTCCAGCAAATCCCCCTTTGGAACAGGCGAACCAATAACGGGCTGTGCTTAATCGAGTGAGGCAAATTTTCCCAAATTGAGCCTAATTGGATTTACTTAACAACAACGGAACTGGAAAAGTTGATACCGGGAGCTACACTTGCTCTCGGTATTTTTTATTAGGGAAAGCCGAGCGAAAAACCACCTACAACTGTCCTGAACCCGCAGTGAATTCAGCAACGCTTACAAGGCCCGCTTCCAGTAAATGCAGTCGATGTGCACGACGAGCAGAATACCCAATCGTGATCCCAGGGGCATTGAAGTCCCTCGCTCAGGCGTTCCACCTCCTTCGTTCTCCCCAAACTCCCCGAAGGCGAGCGCTGCACTTTGTACGCAAACAACCCTTCCATCTTTGCAGTGAACTAACTGAGTATGGAGCATGGAGCAACGTCAAGGCTGTGCTGCAAGATTTGTGTGAGATGAAGCCCAAAGTGCTGAGTGATATTGACGTGGATGTTCTCACCTTGTGCTCACGCCTCTGACTAAACCCCACAGCAGTTACGCATCGTCACAGAACTATAAGGGCTTGTGGCAGGTTCATCAAACTGAATAAGGTTAGCAATCGCTACAAAATTTGGAGCAGCTTTCCGAGCGTCTAAGGCTTCAAGATAGCGAATCCCGTATTCGTTTACCGGAACTCTGCTAGCCGAGGATCTGGTTGCAGTTGAGCACACACTGGGTTCAATGCGAACTGTTCGGTTGTTACTTTCATAGCTCAGTACAAAAACTTTACTTTGGACTTTCCCTATCACACTTCACTCTTAAGATAGATGACTAAAAATTAAAGGTTTTAAGAAAGATTATTTATGTTAGATCCGCTTTGAATCTAGTTTTACTTCCACCCTTGCGATTACCTTGGTCGCCGGCAAAGGAATTGAACAGGCAGCTTCGGAAGTAATAAATTTTATTGCGAAACTATTTTAGTTTATCAATTTTTTTTCCATCACCAAAATCTTATCTTACTCTTGTAGTAGGTAGGCTCTTTGGTCATAGCCGATCCTCAAAAAGCGAAGAATATCCTTGCCTATTTAATTTGTTTTTAAGGTGAAAGAGATGACAGATTCTCAGATAGCCAGTCCTGAAATACTGGCACCTCCTCATAGACGATTAGCCCTGAGTCTTCCGGCGTGGCTGGTGCTAATCTGTATCATTGCTTTTACCGCGCTACTGGCAGCAGGGGCTGCCATCTGGAAAAATGCTCCCCCATTACCCGATGCGATCCATTCTCCTAAACAGGAGATTGTGATCACAAAAGCACAGATTCAGGATGGTCAAGCCACCTACCTAGCAAGGGGTGGTCAGCACATCGGCAGTATTTGGGGACATGGTAGCTACCTCGCTCCTGACTGGACAGCAGATGTATTGCATCGCTGGGGATTAGCCACCGCCGGGGTTTTGCACAACAATGACCCAGCGATGAGCCAGAGTGATTTAGAAGCATTGCCTGCACCAGAACGGGCAGCGTTGCAAGCCACAATCAGCGAGCAATTCAAAACCAATCGGTATGACCCGAACACCCATCAATTGCTACTGACCGATGCTCAGACACAGGGACTCAAACAAGTCTTTGCGGACTATGAACACCTGCTGACCCACGGTTCCGTCATTCACTCGATTCCGCATGGCTGGTTTAAAGATCCATCCCAGATTCGTAATGTCACGGCGTTCTTTGCCTGGACTGCCTGGGCCGCTGCCGCCAATCGCCCCAACGCGACTTTTTCCTACACCGCCAATTGGCCCCACGACCCCTTGATTGGAAATGAACAACCCGGACAATTCATTCTGTGGTCAATCATTTCCGTGGTGCTGCTGATTGCCGGAACCGGTGGATTTCTACTGCTTTACTTGACTCGTGAAAGTGTAGACGACCTCCAGTCGGTCACCACTCGTCCCACCGTGCGAATCCCGACGGCCAGCCAGAAAACCACCTCACTCTTTTTTGGTGTGGCAATGGCACTATTCATGGTGCAAATGGCGATGGGAATGGTAACGGCACACTATGCCGTTGAAGGCGATAGTTTTTATGGCATTCCCCTAGCACAATTTCTTCCATACGCGGCATCCCGCACCTGGCACGTGCAACTGGCGATATTTTGGATTGCTACGTGCTGGTTAGCCGCAGGGCTTTACTTTGCGCCACGCTTTGGAGGCATTGAACCGAAAGGTCAGGCGGTGGGAAACCTGGTGTTGTTAGGTGCTTTGACCGTTGTGGTGGTGGGTTCCCTTGTGGGGTCATGGGCCGCCATTCAAGGAATTCTTGGCGTTGAAGATAGCTTTATGTGGGGGCATCAAGGCTATGAGTATATTGAGTTAGGGCGGGTCTGGCAAGTTCTCCTAATTGTGGCGATGGTGTTCTGGCTATTCTTGATGTACCGTGCCTTCCGCCCGGCTTTACAACAGGAGAAAAGCCCGACAGGATTAAGTCACTTTTTCCTCTACAGTGCGATTACGATTCCCCTGTTCTACTCGGTGGGACTGTTCTACACAAACCGGACTCCATTGAGTATTGCCGAATATTGGCGCTGGTGGGTCGTGCATCTGTGGGTCGAAGGCTTTTTTGAAGTGTTCGCCACGGTGGTGATTGCCTACTTGTGTAGTGAGTTAGGCTTCTTGAAAAAGTCCTCAGCATTACGGGCAACTTATCTGACCACAATCCTCTACTTGGGTAGTGGTGTTGTGGGAACGCTGCACCACCTGTATTTCTCGGGAACTCCGGTGTTTATTGCAGCCGTTGGGTCGGTGTTTTCTGCCTTGGAGGTGATTCCCCTGACCTTGATTGGCTTTGAGGTGTTGCAAACGCTGAAGTTTTCACAGGAGGCGGAAGGTTTCTATCGCTGGCCCCTACGGTTCTTTATTGCTACCTGCGTTTGGAATTTGGTGGGGGCTGGGGTGTTTGGTTTCCTGATCAACCCGCCGAGTATTCTCTATTACTCCCAAGGCTTGAATACAACCGCTATTCACGCGCATGGAGCGTTGTTTGGGGTGTATGGGTCGCTGGCGTTAGCACTAATGTTGTTTGCCCTGCGTGAATTTACGCCGGAATCGGTATGGAATGAGAAGCAGCTAAAGTTCTCGTTCTGGTTCCTGAATATTGGTTTGGTGGTGATGCTGCTATTTGGGCCGATTCCGAATGGTTTTTACCAGCTTACCCAGTCGATCAATTACGGAACTTGGTATGCACGGGGTGAGACGGTGATGGGTTCCCAATGGATGCACTGGACGGTTTGGACAAGGATTCCCGGTGATGTGATCTTTTCTGTTGGGGCGTTGGCAATGTTTATCTTCGTGGTGCGAGCGATTATTGCGATTTTCCGCACTCCCAGTCTACCCAGTCAGGAAAAACCTTATCCAACTGAAGGCTAAATTTGGTTTTTTAGCTTCAGCATTGTTGTGAAAATTTGGATTTTCTTGAGAATCCTCGAAATTCTATTTCGGGGATTCTTCTTTCACGGAGCCGGCTTTGATGTGTAGGTTTTCTCGCCACACATTCGATTCATAGGGCAATTGAATGCGATCGCAGAGCCATCAAACAAACAACTTTTTGGGATTAAAAGATTTCTGTCAATGCGTAAATCCTAGCTTTGTTGATAGCCTGACCTAATAAGTCTTATCAAAGGATACGCTCGCCTCTGTTCTGGGGGAAACTAAACCCAAACCAAAACCCCACAGACCCGCCATGCCCTTGCCTTCCTGAATGCGTAGGGGTGAGCCGGGGCGGAGCCCTCGCTGTCTCCTCTACACCCGCAACCCACACTTAATCTGTGCAGTTCATCCCACCGGCTCAGACACCGACACTTGCCCCGACTTTTGAGCAGACCCCAACGCTGAACCCGATGAACTTTGGGAAGCCGAAGGGGCAAGCTACTATGGTGGCGAATTGATTCTGCAACGCCCGGCAGCGGTGGACACCAGAAAGAAAAACAGGTAGAACTTTTGGATACCCACCCACTGTTTACTGGCCGGTGTCCCCAATATGAAATGACTTACCCCCAGTATGAAACGCCGCCTGTTCATTGGGATTGTTCGGCTTGCCGATGGATAGATGATTCGGTTTGAGGTGATGGTTGACAGCGATAATTATCAGCAACTGCAAAACACTCGATCGACATCCCGCTTGAAAGTGCAGCCAACTAATACCCCAACAAACACCCAAAACGCGCCTTGAGGCAGCACAGTTAACAAGACAATCTCATGAGGCCATGATTGCCAGAAGCGAAACATGAGCTCACTTTTGTTGAATAAGTTACTATGTTACGATCAGCTCCAATAATAATTAAGTTTTAAAACCGGCCTTAACCTCACACTCAATTCCCTTGCGATCGGTAGAATAACAATGACTATCAACTTAGCTGGCTATCAATTCGTTGAAACCCTCCACAGCGGAATAAGAACTTCAGTCGATCGCGCTCGGAAGGATTCAGACTTTTCCAGCGTGATCGTCAAAAGGCTAAAGGCTGAGTATCCCACTCTTTCTGACATCACCCGCTTGCGACACGAATATCAAATCCTGCACAGCTTGAACGTAGAAGCGATTGTCAAAGCCATTAGTTTAGAAAGCTATAAAAACGGTTTAGCTCTGATATTAGAAGATTCAGGCTCCGAGTCTCTCAACGATTGGATGAAGGGTACAAAAATCACAACCATTCAATTTATTTCTTTGGGTCTCCAGCTTGTCTCTGCCTTAGCAGAAATTCATAAAAATAACATTATTCATAAAGATGTAAAGCCACAAAATATTATCATCAACCCAGCCACTGAACAACTTAAAATTATTGATTTTAGCATCGCTTCGCGCTTGGAGAGAGAAAATTCGACGCTCAGCCATCCAGATTTGCTCGAAGGCACACTCGCCTATATGTCGCCAGAACAAACGGGCCGGATGAATCGGTCAATTGACTACCGCACTGATTTTTATTCACTAGGCGTTACCTTCTATGAAATGCTCACAGGCCAGTTGCCCTTTAATTCCACAGACCCGCTGGAATGGGTACACAGCCATATTGCCAAAACTCCCATTCCCCCTCACCAGCTAAATCCTGAAATACCACCACAAATTTCAGCGATTGCGATGAAGTTATTAGCTAAAAATGCTGAAGACCGCTACCAAAGCACTGAAGGACTAAAATTTGACTTAGAAACTTGCTTGCTCAAACTACAGGCTAGCGGATTTATTTCCAACTTTGTTGTTGGAAGTGCGGATAAAGCAGGGCAATTAAATATACCGCAAAAGCTCTACGGTCGCAACCAAGAAATTGAAAAACTTCTAGAAACTTTCGATCGCGTTGCCAGTGGCACCACCGAATTAATGCTGGTTTCAGGTTATTCCGGGATAGGCAAAACAGTTTTGGTCAATGAAGTTCACAAACCCATTGTGCGGCAACGAGGCTATTTTATTGCGGGGAAATTTGACCAGTTCAAGCGCAATATTCCTTATGCTTCCCTGATTCAAGCATTCCAATCCTTAACTCAGCAACTTCTAACCGAAGGCGAAGTAGAAATCCAAACTTGGAAAGAAAAACTGTTATCTGCTTTAGGCGATAACGGAAAACTCATCATTGATGTTATCCCTGAAGTCGAATTAATTATTGGCAAACAGCCACCCGTAGCAGAACTAGGGGGAACTGAAGCTCAAAACCGTTTCAGCCGCGTCTTTAAACAATTCATTGGCGTATTTACGACTATTGACCATCCCTTAGTTATTTTCCTCGATGACTTGCAGTGGGCGGATTCGGCATCGTTGAAATTAATAGAATTGCTAATAACTGATTCTGATAGCAAGTATTTATTGCTGATTGAGGCATATCGAGATAACGAAGTTTCTCCAACTCATCCGACGATTCAAACAATTGACAAGATTCGCCAAACTGGTGCGACGGTGAATAATATTGTCCTTCAACCATTACACCTGGTTCATGTTGAAGAATTAATTGCGGATACTTTAAATGAATCTGGCGGTTCGGAAGCCCTGTCTGTAAAGACGCGAAATTTCGCGTCTCTACTTTTTAATAAAACCCAGGGCAATCCTTTCTTCATAAGTCAACTCCTGAAAACTCTATATCAAGAAGATTTGTTGACTTATAACTTCACCCCCCTAATCCCCCCTTACCAAGGGGGGACAAAGGGGGGTTGGCAATGGAATATCGAGCAAATTCAAGCGATCGGCATCACCGATTACAATGTTGTCGAACTGATTGCTAGAAACATACGCAAATTGCCCGAAGATACACAAAAAGTATTAAAATTTGCTGCTTGTATTGGCAACAGTTTTAACTTAGAAGTTTTGGCGATTGTCAATCAGGAATCATCTTTAGTCACGGCAGCGCAATTGTGGGCAGCACTTCAAGCTGGGTTGATTTTACCTTTGAGCAATGAATACAAAATTCCCCTGGTATTTAGTCAGGAAGAATCGGGGGTTTATACCTTAACTGATGTGAAGGTTGACTACAAGTTTTTACATGACCGCGTGCAGCAAGCTGCCTATTCTTTGATTCCCGATGATCGGAAAAAAGAAACCCACTTAAAAATCGGTCAACTGCTGCTGCAAAGTACAACGCCAGAAGACCGGAAAGAAAATATTTTCGCTTTAGTTAACCAACTCAATTATGGTACTGACTTACTTATAACTGAATCCCAAAAATATGAACTCGCCCAACTGAATCTGATTGCAGGTCAGAAAGCGAAAGCTGCTACAGCCCACGATTCCGCCGTCAAATATTTGCAAGTGGGTTTATCTCTGCTAGCAGTAGATAGTTGGGACAATCGGTATGAACTGGCCTTAAGGCTGCATGAAGAAGCAGCAGAGTCAGCATATTTGAGTGGTGATTTTGACCGAATGCAGAGATTCGTTGAAATAGTACAAAACTGCGCCAAAACGCTATTGGACATAGTAAAAGTGTACGAAGTCCAGATTCAAGCTTATATGGCGCAGAACAAGCTGCAGGAAGCATTGAATACGGGGCTGGAAGTCTTAAAGCAGTTGGAGGTAGAGTTTCCCGACTCGCCAAACCCATCTGATATTGGGCAGGCGCTGGGGGAAACTGCGGCAATTTTGAGCGGAACTCGAATTGAGGACTTAATCGAGCTTCCTGAAATGACAGATCCTTATCAATTAGCAGCCATCAGGATTTTGTCAAGGATATTTTCTGCTTGCTATTCTGGAATGCCCGTACTGGTGCCTTTAACAGTGTGCAAACAGGTCGATTTATCCGTTCAATATGGCAATGCTTCTGTGTCTCCCTTTGCGTATGCGGTATATAGTCTTCTTCTTTGCGGGGCGGTAGGAGATATTGAGCGGGGCTATGAGTTCGGCGAATTAGCTTTACGTCTAGTGTCAAAGTTAAATGCCAAAGAAATCGAAGCCAAGACTTGCCACTTAGTGTATGCTGCCGTTCAACATTGGAAAGAACACGTCCGAAATACCTTAGAACCTTTCCTGGCAGCTTTCTCTACTGGGCTGGAAACTGGAGATTTAGAATATGCTGGCTATGCCGTAATGGTGTGGAGTCATTACTCGTTTTTTGTGGGCAAGCAACTAATGCAACTCGAACGAGAGATAGCAAATTATACAGATGCAATTCATAAAATTAGCCAAGAAACAGCCTTTAATAATACAAAAATTTGTTGGCAATCCGTCTTAAACATGATGGGAAAAAGCAAAAATATATGCCAGTTAAAGGGGGAAGTTTACGACGAAGAGAAAATGCTGCCGCTATATCAGCAAACCAACAACCAACTGGCAATTCATTACTTATACTTGCACAAACTTGCGCTTTGTTATGTGTTTGAAAATTACGCGGAAGCTTTAAAAAATATCCCTCAAGTAGAAAGTTCTTTCGGATCATCAACAGGGCAGCTAACTGTTGTTATTTTCTATTTCTACGATTCTCTAGTACGGCTAGCTGTGTATTCTGAAACTTCGCAGCCCGACCAACAGGACATTCTTAACCGAGTACAAGCTAATCAAGAGAAATTGCAAAAATGGGCGCATTATGCCCCAATGAATCATCTACATAAATTCTATTTAGTAGAGGCCGAAAAAAATCGTGTTTTAGGCGAAAAAGTAGAAGCGATCGAGATGTACGAAAAAGCGATCGCTCTTGCTAAAGAAAACGAGTACATCAACGAAGAAGCACTAGCTCACGAACTCGCTGCTAAATTTTATTTTTTATGGGGTAAAGAAAAGATTGCCCGCACCTACATGACCGATGCTTATTATGCCTATATGCGCTGGGGAGCTTTAGCTAAAGTTAAACATCTAGAAGAAAAATACCCGCAATTAATAGCGCGATCGCCTGCGGTCACCGAAACCCCTTTCGATCCTAAGATGACAATTGCTCCTGTGACCATTACAGGCGGTCAACCAGAGTTGCTAGACTTGGCAACTGTAATGAAAGCATCTATTGCCATTTCTAGCGAAATTGTTTTACCTAACTTGCTCACCAAGTTAATGAAAATTTTGATAGAAAACGCAGGCGCTGAAACTGGAGTGCTTATTCTCTCAAAAGAGGGTCAACTTGTTATAGAAGCGGCGGGGACTAAAGATCGAGTCCGAGTGCTGGAATCTTTACCAGTATCAACTTCTGGGCTACTGCCTATCTCGGTACTTAATTACGTCACCAGAACTCAGAAAGATGTCGTTTTAAATGATTCCGGCCGCGAGGAAATCTTTAACGCCGACCCCTACATTACCCAGCACAAACCAAAATCAATTTTGTGTGCGCCTATCCTATATCAAGGTAAGTTAACTGCCATCCTGTACCTAGAAAACAACGTGATTGCTGGCGCTTTCACGCCGAAGCGGGTAGAAGTTTTGCGGATGCTATCGGGACAAGCGGCGATCGCCTTAGAAAATGCCAACCTATATCACACTTTAGAAGTCAAAGTAGAAGAGCGAACCGAAGAATTAAAAGCCAAAAATACGCGCCTCGAAGTAGAAGTTCAAGAGCGACAGCGAGCCGAGCAAGCAGCAGAAGCCGCAAACCGCGCCAAGAGCCAATTTCTCGCCAACATGAGCCACGAACTTCGCACACCCCTCAACGGCATTTTAGGTTATACCCAAATCCTCAAACGAGACATAGATTTAACCAGTCAGCAAATTTCTGGTATTAATATCATTCATCAGTGTGGCGAACACCTCCTAACTCTGATCAATGACGTTCTAGACCTCTCCAAAGTCGAAGCCGGAAAAATGGAACTCTACCTCACCGAGTTTCACCTGTCAGACTTTCTCCAAGGCATTACTGAAATCTGCCAGATTCGCGCCCAACAGAAGGGAATCTCTTTGATTTACGAACCGCTAACTCAACTTCCCACTTGCGTCCAAGCCGATGAAAAAAGGTTGCGGCAAATTCTCATCAACTTACTCGGCAATGCCGTAAAATTCACCGAAAAAGGAGGCGTTACTTTCAAAGTAGACAGACTGGAGACTCAGAAATTTTTGTCAACACCAATCGCCAATTCCCAATCCCTAACAGCGAAATTTATTTTCCAAGTAGAAGATACAGGCATTGGCATCGCGCCGGACGAACTCTCAAAAATATTTTTGCCCTTCGAGCAAGCCAGCGGTTCAGTTAGCCAGATTGAGGGAACAGGATTAGGGCTGGCAATTAGTCGCCAATTAGTGGAGATGATGGGCGGCGAACTGAAAGTACAAAGCTCTTTAGGTAAAGGCAGTATTTTCTGGTTTGAGTTAGAGTTGCCTATTACCGAAAGCTGGGAAGGATGTCAAAAAGAACCTGAAAAAATTATCAGGGGCTTCTCAGGCGATCGGCGGAAAATTTTAGTCGTTGACGATCGCTGGGAAAATCGCTCGGTTCTAGTTAATCTTTTAGCTCCCATTGGGTTTGAATTAATGGAGGCAACGGACGGTCAAGACTGCGTGAATCAAGCGCTGTTATTTCAACCGGACTGTATTATAATTGACTTGGTAATGCCAGTGATGGACGGCTTTGAAGCGGTGAGGCGGATCAGAAAAATTCCTCTATTGAAGGATGTAATCGCGATCGGAACTTCTGCTAGCATTTTATCCGGCGATCCCCAAAGCATTTTCCAGGCTGGCTGCAACGCTTTTCTCCTCAAACCAATTCGGGCAGAAAAGTTATTAGAATGCTTGGGCAACCATTTAGGTTTAGAATGGGTTTATGAGGAGCAAACAACTTTCTGTTCAGAAGGTATCTTCACCGATACACCTTCCCAAATCCAAGACCAGCAACTGATTGCTCCCTCTTCGGAAGAAGTTGCAGTCCTGTTCGATTTAGCCATGAAAGGTGAACTCCTCAGTATTGAGAAGCGAGCCAGTAAGCTGAAGGCAATAGATATGCGTTATGCACCTTTTGTCAATCAGTTGCTCGAATTAACTAAAAACTTTGAAGAAGACAAATTAGTAGAATTTGTTCAACAGTTTAGATGAGGAATAAAAATGACTAGCGAATCTTTAGACAGAGGAACCATTTTAATTGTAGATGATACGCCCACTAATCTGGGTTCAGTATTGGATTTTTTGACCGCATCTGGCTTCACTGTTTGGGTAGCTCGTAGTGGGTCTAGCGCTCTTAAAAAAGTGCAATATTGCCAGCCTGATTTAATTTTGTTGGATGTTCTGATGCCAGATATGGACGGATTTAAAACCTGTGAACATCTAAAAGCAAATGACTTAACTAAAGATATCCCAGTTATTTTTATGACCGCGCTGGACGATACAGAAAGCAAAGTCAAAGGCTTTAATGTGGGGGGAGTGGATTATATCACTAAGCCCCTTCAACAGGAAGAAGTTTTAGCTCGGGCTATCACGCACCTGAATCTGCGAAATCTAACTAAAAAGCTTCAGGCGCAAATTGTCGAACGCGAGCGAGCGCAAGCCGAGCTACAAGTTTTGACACAAGAGCTAGAGACGCGAGTAGAAGAGCGCACTGCAGAACTTTCCCAAACGAATGAACGCCTCAAGCAGGAGGCTGCTGAACGCAAGCTTGCAGAAGCAGCTTTGCAAGCATCGGAAGCGCGAGAGCGGCAAAAAGCCCTACAGCTCGAAAATTCCCTCCACGAACTCAAGCAGGTGCAAAGCCAGCTCATTCAGAGCGAAAAAATGTCCGGGCTAGGCCAGCTTGTGGCTGGCGTAGCCCATGAAATCAATAATCCAATTAATTTTATTTATGGAAATCTTTCCTATGCTCTGGAATATTCAAAAACTTTGGTCACTATCCTTGACCTCTACCAAAAGCACTATCCTAATCCGGCTCCAGATATACAAGCAGAAATCGCAGCCGGCGAGCTAGATTATCTCAAAGACGACTTGCCTAAAATGTTCAAATCGATGTACTTAGGAGCCGATCGCATCCGCGAAATTGTTTTATCTTTGCGCCTCTTCGCACGGCAAGAAGGATATGAAATGAGATCGGTCAACCTTCACGAAGGCATGGACAGCACGCTGATGATTTTACAGAGCCGACTAAAATTTAACTCAGACCGCCCCTCGATTGAAGTGGTGCGGGACTATTGCCCAAACCTGCCCGAAGTGGACTGTTACGGGGGAGAAATGAATCAGGTATTTATGAATGTACTTGCAAATGCGATCGATGCTATTGACGAGTGGAACACGCAGAGATCGCTAGAAGAAATTAAAGCGAATCCTAGCGTGATTAGGATTAGCACAGAAGTAACAAGCAGCAATTGCGTAGCTGTCCGAATTGTGGACAATGGGCCAGGGATCTCGGAAGAGGTTCGTCGCCACGTATTTAACCCATTTTTTACGACAAAACCCCCCGGTAAGGGCACAGGGATTGGGTTGTCGATTAGCTGGCAAATTGTAGTGGAAAAACACCGGGGAAGCTTGGGGTGTATTTCTGCACCAGGCGGGGGAACAGAGTTTATTATTGAGATTCCGATTCGGCAGGAGTCTCCTGTCTTGTCGCTGTCAGCTTGATCTTCTGCAAAAAAGTTAGCTAAACAGACGGGAATCCCCACACGCTTGTCGCTTCGATGAGTGGGGGATAAAAGGCGCGTTTCGCTGTGGATTCCACCCCTCAACAAATTCAAAACTATGTTTTGATCGGTCGGCGGGTGGATGACGAGACAAACAAACTCTTTATTCAGCAGGTCTATTTTGTCCTTCAATATACTTTTTTAATTGTTCACAGTTACACCACCACAGCAGGGTAAACGCATCTTAACTTGAACCCAAAATATGCTACAGTTAAATTTAACTAAATCTCCATGTAGTTGGTTGTAGTTTATTGGTGCTATTAATGGCAAGAGGTTTTAGTAGGGAGCATCTCACTTTTGCAGCCAAGCCCAAAATTGGAGTTAGGAGTCAGGAGTCAGGAGCCAGGAGAAAAGAGGAAGAAGGAAGGAGCCAGAAGAAGTGTTTTTACAAATATGAGATGCTCCCGTTTTAGTAAAGCTGTAGCTTCTCAACAAAAACAAACAGAGTCATTGCCTTCAATGAATTTTTAAATGCAAGTTTTTTAGAGCATTTTGCAAAGTTGAAATACCCAAGAATAGAAAGAAGTAAAGAACACTTACTCAGAGATATTAGATCGATTCCGATTCTAGCTATCATCAGTGGTGCAGAGGGATGGTTAGGAATAGAAGCCTATGGCAGGGCCAAATATGAATGGTTGAAAAGCTTTCTATAATTACCGAAGGGCATACCATCTCATGACACATTTAGTCGGCTATTTGCCCGAATTGAACCACAACAGTTTCAAGAATGTTTTTTGAGTGGGGTAAATGCTATAGTCGGGGAATTAGAACTAAATGTGATTGCCATTGATCGCCAAACAATGAAACAATCTTATGACTGAAATTACCCGCAAAAAGCGTTACATATAGTTACTGCCTGGTCTTCATCTCATTAATTGGTATTATGAGAAAAAAAGTCGAGAAAATATAACCAACTGACAGCAATTTTGGCATTAATAGAAATGACCGAAAGCGTAATAACCATAAACGTTAGCTTGATGTCAAAAAGACATAACCTCTCTGATTATCAACAAGAGAGCAGATTATATTTTAGATTAAAAAGGGAATCAAAAACTCCT
The DNA here is from genome assembly GCF_036705485.1 of Microcoleus sp. AT9b-C3. Taxonomy (NCBI): domain Bacteria; kingdom Bacillati; phylum Cyanobacteriota; class Cyanophyceae; order Oscillatoriales; family Microcoleaceae; genus Microcoleus; species Microcoleus sp. AT9b-C3. Next base: position 69,154 of record NZ_JAUBUR010000020.1, read on the forward strand.
GTATAAAGCTGTAAAAGACTGGTTTGAAGTAGCTCAAAAAGCCGATTATTTAGGCCGAGACTACAATCTGGCATGAACAAGTAGAAGCCCGAAATTATCGAGTGGAAAAAATACAAGTCTGGACTGTTGATGTATCCGAGTTACCACCTCTGCATAATCAAGAATTATGGACGAGATTAAAAACAGTTGTCATGATAGTTAGTGAACAACGGCTGTGGAATAAAACCACCACGCTCAGCTCGTTTTTACGCTTAGTAGTTTAAGCATTAATGCTGAGACAATTGCTGGGGCTATCTGCCGTCATTGGGGCCTTAAAAATAGCTTACATTGGACGCTTTATGTTACCTTTTTTATTATATGAAAGCCGGATTCTGAAACAGAACTCTCCCGAAAATTTTGCACTTCTACGTGGGCTAGCAATAAATTTACTGAAAGCATAAAAAACTTATAAACAAGGTTTAAAAATGAAGCGGTATCGAGCGGCAATTGAGAATAATTATTTAGTTCAAATTTTAAACTCTGCCACTTAATGCTCGAAATCTAATACCTATATACGAAAGAAATTATCCGGCTTTAAGAAGTTCAGAAAATCTTAAGGTTCTGATTTAATCTGCTTAACAGGGGTTAAAATTAATGATTTTAATAAGGTTTTTTTAGTTAGTTAGTAATGCACAAATTCCGGGGTTTTTCAAATTAATTTAGATGCGTTTACCCTGACAACCGACCCGATCGAATCTGTCAGAATTATGCTCTGAGGATGCTCCTGAAAATTTTTCACAAATGTACCGTCTTCGTCTGGCAATTGGGTATGATCGGGGAATGAAGGAGGCAGACCAGTAGCAGTTATTGTCTCGTTCATCGTCGTTTTCCTTGCAGTTATTGTTAATTGTACTGCGAAATTTTAGAGCAATCTAATTTGAAATTTTAGCTAATATTAACTAAACCCAGCTAACCACAAGGGAAGCATCACCAGCAACCCGACGGAAGTTATGGCGATGCTGCTAGCTAACAAATCGCGATCGAGCTCGTATACTTCTGCTAAAATCAGCACGGAAAGAGCTGTGGGCGTTCCCGACATCAACACCAACACGAACCTCGGATCGCCGGTCAATCCGAAATAACTAGCACCCAATCCGATCAGCACTGGCACAATTACCACTTTTAACAGCGACGGTATTAACGCCAGTTCAAAACTTTCCCATGTTTTAATAGACCTCAGCCGGATGCCAACCAACAGCAAAGCACTGGCAATTACCACCCAAACAGCAGTCTGCAATCCCGATTCCACTGTTTCGGGCAGGGGGATGTTTCTAGTATAAAAACCAATTAAAAATGCCCACAGAGCGGGAACTGTCAGCACGTCCCGGAGCTGAGTCCACCAGTGATTTTTTTGCTCGGAGTTCCCGAAATAGCTAGCAATAAATACACCAAAACAATAAGTTCCAATAACGTTGTTAGTGACGCTGTACAATACAGCCCAGTTGTTGTTATCGGTGCTGATGATAGACGGGGTGATTGCTAATCCAACAAAGCCCGTATTCCCTAACATCGCAGCTAGGAGAAAACTGCCTTGGCTCGATCGCTTCAGGGTATTAAAATTTAATAAAAATAAATTTACTAGAGAATTTTTGCCCTGAAAATAGGGATTTTTGATGTGGGCCGCACTCAGCCTACGCAATAATACCCACGTCAGCCAAGCACAACTCGTACTCAGAAATAACACGAATATGGCGATCGCCGGCGTGAATCCCACAGCACCCGAAAAATCGCTCTGACGGGCTAAAACTAGAATTTGCAGCGGTATCCCAATCCAGAAAAGAAAGTGGCTCAGCAGCTTGGGAAAATCAACTGGGATGTACCTAAACAGCAGCAGTCCTAAGCCCGTCCAGATAACTAGAGGCGTATAAGCGTGAAATAAGGTTTCAATCATAAAAATTTAACTAGACAATTGGAAATGCCTCTATCTATTAATAGTAATGCTAAAATCCGTTTAAGAAATGCGAATTGTCGTTAGCGGAGCCCTCGAAGAGGATCGCACTTGCACCCTTTTTCGTCCTAGCGTGTTCGCAGCAGTGCCAGCCCGAAAAATTTCGCCCAAATTCCCGCACTTTCCCGGGCACAATCCTCAGACTCGCAGCCCCAAATGATTGCAGCTTTTTACCTTCTGATTCACCACACCTTTTGTAATTTGACCAATGTGCGATCGAGCTATCTTGCCTTTTCCAAACAGATGTCCCACGTTTTCCTGCCATTTCTCTCGAACCGAAACAGGGCGACACTAAAGCTGCTAATGACTTGCACTCCTTAATTCAATTTCAAAGCATTAACAGGCACCTCATCCCAAGAACTAACAGTCCGCAAAGTAGCAACCCAGCCCTGCTGTTTTTGCTCTGCCGTCAAATTCTTCTCAAAAGATTCGTGGCAATCCTTCGCTTGGCTTTCATCGCAACAAGCAATGCAAGAATAAAGAATGCCCGACGGATCGATTTGCTCGTTTACCCAAATAATCACGATCTACTCTCTCAATCAAAATCTACTGTTACTTAAATTTTCCTATATTTTCGTCAATTATCTACTAGGATTTACGCAACCACAGATTTGAGGCGCTACAGATTAGTCGGAAGGTGCGCGGTGCACACCCTACAGATTAGTAGTTTGTAGGAAGGTGCGCGGTGCACACCCTACAGATTAGTAGTTTGTAGCTTTCATCGCAACAAGCAATGCAAGAATAAAGAATGCCCGACGGATCGATTTGCTCGTTTACCCAAATAATCACGATCTACTCTCTCAATCAAAATCTACTGTTATTTAAATTTTCCTATATTTTCGTCAATTATCTACTAGGATTTACGCAACCACAGATTTGAGGCGCTACAGATTAGTCGGAAGGTGCGCGGTGCAAACCCTACAGATTAGTAGTTTGTAGGAAGGTGCGCGGTGCACACCCTACAGATTAGTAGTTTGTAGGGTGCGCATTGCGCACCTACAGATTAGTAGTTTGTAGGAAGGTGCGCGGTGCACACCCTACAGATTAGTAGTTTGTAGGGTGGGCATTGCGCACCGGTTGACTACAGATTAGTAGTTTGTAGGAAGGTGCGCGGTGCACACCCTACAGATTAGTAGTTTGTAGGGTGCGCAATGCGCACCGGTTGACTACAGATTAGTCGGAAGGTGCTTGCTCCGTGCACACCCTACGATCGATATTTTTGCCAAGTGTTATCTAAAATCACTTCGATGCCAAAGTTGCCAAAGACTCGCCCGCAACCCGGCAAATCCGCCAGTCGGGCATCACATCAGCACCGATACCCTTGTAAAATCCGATCGCCAATTCATTCCAATCCAAAACACTCCATTCCAAACGCCCGCAGCCCCTTTCAACAGTCAACTTGGCTAAATAAACTATCAAAGACTTGCCAATACCCCGCCCTCGAAACTCAGGGAGCACAAACAAATCTTCCAAATAAATTCCCGGCTGAGTCAAAAAAGTAGAATAATTGTAAAAAAACAGCGCCCAGCCCACAACTTGACCTTCGCACTCGGCTAAAATCGCTTCAGCAAAAGGTCGATCCCCAAACAAATGATTCTCCAAATCAACCGCATTGCCAGTAACGGCATGAGATAATTTTTCGTACTCAGCTAAAGCTTTAATCAAATCAAACAGCACCGGCACGTCGGCGCGGGTAGCTGGACGCAAAATTACCTCAGAAGACATAAATAGATAAGTAAGTAGTACGCGACAATCAACAATTAAAAATACCACATCAAGACATTTTTAATTTGTAATTTTTAATTAAGTTTTTCCCCATTTAATCAGCATATATACGGGGGGATCGGAGTGTCCCCCAGAATAATTTTAAGATTTTTTACAATGCCAACTCAATGTTTTTTAGCTTATTTCAACCAGCCCTTCAATCGCTCCGTCACTTGAGGGCGGCGCAGCTTTCGCATTGCCTTATTTTGAATTTGACGGACTCGTTCGCGGGACAAATTGAACAAATTGCTGACCTCTTCTAAAGTGTAAGGTTCGCCGGTCACCAAACCGTAACGCATAGCAACAATCTCTTTTTCCCGCTCAGTCAAAATACTGTCCAACACCTCCAAAATATCTTGGCGCATCATCATCTCATTCATCTGAGCTTCGGGAGATTGCGTCGCGTTATCTTCGAGAACATCCAAAAGTTCCGAACTTTCTTCTGAGCCGATGCGGTGATTGAGAGACAAAGATTGCCGGCGTACTTGCTGGAGGTAGCGAAGCTGTTCGCAAGAAACTTGCATTTCTCTAGCAAGTTCAGTTTCAGTTGGATTGCGTTGAAGAGAACGCTTCAAATCTCGATAAACTTTTTTGAGTTTATTTAACTGTTCGACAATGTGAACAGGCAAGCGAATCGTCCGCCCTTGATTGGCAATTGTCCGGGTAATTCCTTGGCGAATCCACCAATAGGCATAAGTAGAAAACTTGTAACCCTTCTCCGGATCGAACTTTTCGGCAGCCCGGTTCAAACCCAAAGCTCCTTCCTGAATTAAATCGAGAAAAGGCACGCCCCGATTGAGATAGCGTTTGGCAATCGAAACCACCAAGCGCAAATTCGAGCTGATCATTTTCCGTTTCGCCGACTGACACTGGTGGCGAAGTTGTTGCAGTTGAGTTTCGCTTATCCCCAAAGCCGCTGCGAGTTCAGCTTTTGTCGGCACTCTGTCTAATTCCTGCTGCAAACGCTGTTCTAGTTCATCCAGGGCTACCAATTCTTGAACGCGGCGCGCCAACTCCACCTCTTCGGTGGCAGTCAGTAGAGGATAGCGAGCCATTTCCTTGAACAAAGCTCCCACTGGATCGTCGGCAGACCAGTTGTTGTATGCTGACGAGCGAGTTACCGTGGGACGATCGATCTCAGTGTCTTCATCTTGTGCGATCGCGAATGAGGCTTCGGGTGCCACCGCAAAACTGCCTAGGTCAGATTCTGCCATATCGTGCTTGGTGTCGGTGGAAGGATTTGAAAAGTATCCCTTAACTTTAACCAATTTAACCGGAAATTTCCGAAATCCATCTAGAAGTCCGTGACAGAAATTAGATGGCCCCAATTTTCTACCTTTCTATTGAGTTCGAGCCAGTAAAGGAGCTGCCTGCAATAATTGCTGAGTATAAGGGTGCTGCGGATTAGTAAAAATATCCCTAGTCTTACCGATTTCAACAATTTTTCCAGCATTCATTACCGCAATACGATCGCAAAAAAATCTCGCCACCCACAAATCGTGCGTAATAAACAGATAAGTCAAATTAAATTCCTGCTTCAACTCCAACATCAGTTCTAATACTTGAGTCTGCACGCTGGCATCCAGCATACTCACGGGTTCGTCGCAAATTATCAGTTGCGGCCGAGTAATCAAAGCGCGGGCGATCGAAACTCGCTGCTGTTGTCCTCCTGACAATTCCCCCGGATAGCGACGAAAGAAATCCTCCCCTGGACTTAAACCCACCCGCTCTAACATTTGGATTACTTGTTTTTTAGCTTCGCTGCCATTAGCTAATTTGTGAATAAACAAAGGGTCAGCAATACTTTGCCCGACAGTCATCATTGGATTCAGGCAAGCGTGGGGGTCTTGAAAGATCATTTGCATTTCGCGGCGGTGCTTCCTCACAGCATTGCGGTTCAGGGCAGTTATATCTATTCCTTGAAATTCAACTTTGCCGCCAGTCGCGGTAATTAGCTGCAAAATCGTGCGTGACAAGGTACTTTTGCCACAGCCGGACTCCCCTACAAGCCCTAGGGTTTCTCCCCGTTCTAGATCTAAACTAACGCCGTCTACTGCTTTAATTACCTGGCGATTCCGGGAAAACAACTGAGCCAATAAATTGCTTTCTAAACTGTAGTGTTGCTGCAAATTCGTTACGGTCAAAAGAGGCGAATTTGTTGAGTTTGCAGTAACGACTTCAGTCCTGATTTCCTCGAATGCTAATCCTTTGTCAGAATCGGCTTGAATGTGCAAAGCTGCTTTGAGGAGCGATCGAGTATATTCGTGCTGCGGCTTTTCAAACACGTTTTGCACCGGCCCTGTTTCTACGACTTTGCCGCCGTACATCACCGCAATGCGATCGCAATACTCAGCCACCATCGCCAAATCGTGAGAAATCAACAAAATAGCCGTTCCCCGTTCCGCGCAAAGTCGGGTTAATTCCTGCAAAATCTGAGCAGCGACAGTTACGTCCAAACTTGTAGTCGGTTCGTCTGCCACAATTAATTTGGGATCGAGCAAAAGAGCCAAAGCAATTGCTACTCTTTGCCGCATTCCGCCGCTAAATTCGTGGGGAAATTGCGACCAGCGAGACGCGGGAATTTTCACAGCTTCCAGAGTTTCGATCGCCCGTTTCTTAGCTTGCTTGCGATCCAAATTCGGTCTGTGAGCTTGCAAAGTCTCGATGCAATGTTCTCCTACAGTCATCAAAGGATCGAGACGAGTCATCGGATCTTGAAAAATCAATGCTACAGCTTCGCCCCGAAACCGTCTCAGCCGCGAAGCATTCATATCAAACACCGATTCTCCAGCAAAACTCACTCGCCCCTCAATCAGCGTTGAATCCGGCAGCAACCGCATCGCCGCCCTTCCCAAAGTTGACTTACCGCACCCAGACTCCCCAACTAATCCGAGCTTTTCCCCCGGTTTCAGCGTCAGGGAAACCCCGTCAACGGCCCAACCGGATTGGCCGCGCCGCTGAGGATAAGCTACTCGCAGATTGTCAACGGAAAATAGAGAAGAGTCATTAGTCATTAGTCCTTAGTCCTTAGTCAATCGATTTTAGATTTTAGATTTTGGATTTTAGATTAAAGAATTAAAGCATTAACCCCACGGATCAATTCGGGGGCTTGTATCCTGGATGCTTTCGGTCAGTAGTCAGTAGTCAGTTGTTATTTGTTATTTAATGGTCAATATACTGGCTGTTAGTTGTTACTTCTTAGTGTTTAAGAGTTATTAGTTATTGGCAAGAGACTGCTCTGCTGTTTGTAAATACAAATAAAAATAGCTACAAACCAAGCTTTTATTAGTACATCATTCACCGAGCAACTGATAACTGATAACTGACAACTGACAACTAACAACTGACAACTAACAACTGACAACTGACTAAATTTCCCTTCGCTTCAACTCCGCTCTCCGCAGTATGTAAGTAGCGGCACAATCTGCGTGAGGATGGTCTGCTAAAACTTCCGCAAGTTCCAACACATATCCGGCGATATCCGGCCCCAGTTTCTCAGTCAGCACTTGACGTTCGCGAGAGGCGAGTTCTTGTACGCGGGCCTTAGCTTGCCAATTCGGAGAAAACATCTTGTCAATCTCGGTGTGGAATCCCAGACTTTCGAGAATGTCCCACTCGCCGTTATCGCACCAAATGCCCCCGCACAACATACAGCGCTCTATGTAAAAGGGGACTCTACTAAAAGGAACTTTCGCCCGCGACAGATAGTGACCGTCTTCGGGACACAGCGCTGCTTTGCTGTCGTAGACAGACGGTGTGAATTCTATGCCGAGCGTCCCTGTCGGATCAGGCTTCTCGGATTTGTTGTACCACTGGCTTTGCTCTTTTTGCCAAGCTTCGTATTCTCTGCCTGGAATCCAGATACCGTAACAGTTGGGACACCACTGCACCGACATACGGCCGGCTAAGGTACCGCCTTCTAAGTTAGGATGTTTACATTTTGGACATTCCACCGCTTTATTTCTCCTTGCCTTATTAATTCCCTGTTAATTCAATTATTAATTCTGTATCTGGGCGGGCCCTGAAGAACCAGAATTTTTTTGCAGCAGCGCGCCACAGTAGCCAATTAGCGTGTTGAGCCGCGCGATCGCCCCAGTTTGCCTCGCCTTTGCTGTCGCTGGCTGGCGCGACGCTTGCAAAAACGTGACATCTGTCCCCAATAACCGCAGTTGCTTGTGAATTTCCGTCAAATAGGACTGCTCTGGGGGTGTTTCTGAGGCGTCTAAGTCATCGCTTTCGGCTCTCATAATTTGGTTTCCGAAAAATTGTTGCACTTTTGTGTATTCGATCGCCAGCGCGGCCCGATCCAGATTATCCTGTGCAGCAGTTCTTTGTAGTTGTTCTAGTGCTTGCTGTAATTCTTGGTAGCACTGGCGGCGGTCTTCGGACAATATCATGATTTTGTAAACAAATTTGTATTTATAATCAAAGTAGATACTTACTTAAGTTTGCTCATATGGAGGGAAGCGGTGCGTTTTTGGAGCAATTCCCTGTTTTGTGAGAACTTTTTTTGATTTGCTGCCCTGACTCTACCCTTCTGGCTGCTGCTTTTTGTTTAGCGTTGCCGGTAAATGCCGATCCCCCGCTACCTCAACGGCTACCGCCCAAATCTGCTGATTTTACCCGATTTTCCCCGATCGACAGACTGCGGAGGCTGCAGTGGTGTCACTATATTTTCCTACCTGCGAGGGGGGGCGACTCGGAAGTAGATAGGTATAGTTAACAGAAAAATCGACTATTTTTTTGAATTGCAAATTGTGGCATTCAATTAGTTTAGTATAGCTAAACACATAATTTCGGCAATTCAACCGGAAACCGGCTTTTAACCATTTGTATTTCTAAGTTTTAAAGGTGTACCCCATGAACGCGAACACTCTGACTCCCTCTCCTTCGATCGATCCTGCCGTAGTTCCCGATTGGCTGCAAGAATGCCTGAATAATCGATCGCAGCCGGATGGGGGCTGTAACCCGAATTGTTCGACTGACGACAGCTTAATTTGTCGGGCCTTTGAATTTGCGCGCGACTTGCACGAAGGACAATACCGCAAATCGGGAGAACCTTACATTTGCCATCCGGTAGCTGTGGCTGGAATACTCCGGTATATGGGCGGCAACAACGTCATGATTGCCGCGGGCTTCCTCCACGACATTGTTGAAGATACGGATATTACTCTCGAAGAAATAGAACAGCGGTTCGGTGCGGAAGTGCGACAGTTGGTCGAAGGTGTCACCAAGCTTTCTAAGTTTAATTTTTCCAGCAAAACAGAGCGCCTTGCTGAAAATTTCCGCCGAATGTTTCTAGCAATGGCTAAAGATATTCGCGTCATAGTCGTCAAACTGGCAGATCGGCTGCACAACATGAGGACTTTGGAGCATTTATCCGAAGAAAAGCAGCGCAGTATTGCCTTAGAAACCCGAGATATTTTTGCTCCCCTGGCGAACCGTTTGGGTATCGGGCGCTTTAAGTGGGAATTGGAAGATTTAGCGTTTAAATACCTAGAACCGGAAGCTTACCGCGAAATTCAGGAATTGGTGGCAGTGAAGCGGGCCGATCGAGAAACTCAACTCGCAGAAGTCACAGATAGTTTGCGAGAAAGGCTTGACAATTTAGGCATTAAATGCTATGAAGTCAGTGGCCGTCCCAAACATTTGTACGGGATTTATGGGAAGATGCAGCGGCGCCAAAAAGGCTTTAACCAAGTGTACGATATTGCTGCGGTGCGGATCATAGTAGAAACCAATGATGACTGTTATCGCGCGTTGGCGATCGTCCACGATTCTTTCCGCCCGATTCCCGGCCGCTTTAAAGATTATATCGGTTTACCAAAAGCCAACCGCTACCAATCTTTGCACACCGGAGTAATCGGAACCAGCGGCCGCCCCATCGAAGTGCAAATTCGCACCGTAGCAATGCACCACATTGCAGAATACGGCATTGCCGCCCACTGGAAATACAAAGAAACTGGCGGTTCTAACACAACAGTTACCGGCGACGACGAAAAATTTACTTGGCTGCGACAACTCCTAGAATGGCAAAGCGACCTCAAAGACGATCGCGAATATTTACAAAGTATTAAGGACAACTTATTCGACGAAGATATTTACGTTTTTACTCCTAACGGAGACGTGATTGCTCTCAATAGCGGCTCAACTCCCGTAGATTTTGCTTACCGTATTCACACAGAAATTGGCAATCGCTGCACCGGTGCGAGAGTCAACGGGCGAATGGTAACACTAGACAAGGTTTTAAAGAACGGCGATATTGTAGAAATCTTGACCCAAAAAAATGGTCATCCAAGTTCCGACTGGCTGAATTTTGTCAAGACAAACGGAGCAAAAAACCGAATTCGCCAGTGGTTGAAGCGATCGCACCGAGATGAAAATCTCGCTCGCGGGCGGGAATTGCTGGAAAAAGAATTAGGTAAAAACGGCTTAGAATCTTTGCTGAAATCTGAACCCATGCAGTCTGTGGCTCAGCGCTGCAACTACCACAGCGTCGAAGATTTAATCGCCGGTTTGGGCTACGGCGAAGTGACTCTAAATCTCGTAGTAAATCGACTGCGAGATTTAGTAAAAGTGCAGCAAAAAATTGAAGCTGCTCCCGCAGGAGGACAGGAAGTGCCCCAGCTAATACCTGCATCGACGACACCGAAACCAGTACCGAGTTCGTCTCCGAGTAAATCGCCGATCGCAGGTGTAGAGGGATTGCTCTACCATTTATCTGGCTGTTGCTGTCCGATTCCTGGGGAATCAATTATTGGAGTTGTGACTCGCACTCGCGGAATTTCGATTCACCGGCAAGGCTGTTCAAATGTTGAGAGCGTACCGGGCGATCGGTTAGTTCCTGTGAGTTGGAATTCGAGTAACCGCAATGAATCTCGACCCAACACTTATCCGGTTAACATTCAAATTGAAGCCCTCGATCGAGTGGGAGTTCTCAATGATGTGTTATCGCATTTGAAGGACAACCAAGTGAACGTCCGCAGCGCTCAAGTCAAAACATATCCCGGATTGCCGGCATTAATTGACTTGTGCATGGATATCCAGGATAAACAACAGTTCGAGCGCACTTGTATGCAAATTAAAAAGATGAGCGATATTTTGAATTTGCGGCGGCTGAGTGAAGGGACTTAAGAAGATAGCCTAACTGTATTGTAGGGTGCGCCCCGCGCACCTGATAACTAGCTGAGGAGAGGTTCAGCCCCATAAAATTTAAAAGGCTAAGGAAAGTTTTACTCAGCTTCGCGAGGTTCAAGTACCAGCCTAATTCCATCAAGAATTTGACCAACTCGCTCGGCCGAGAGTGTGCCAATTTTCTCACCTAACTGAGATTTATCGATCGTCAAAATCTGCGAGACGTTAACAACACTTTGTTCTGGTAAATCAGCTTCTCCTGCTTCTAACAGGACATTTCCTGGTGAATTAGCCCGTCTGAGATTTGAAGTAAGCACACAAACAACAACCGTATTAATGCGGGAACGATTGAATAAATTGTTCTGAATGATTACATGGGGATGGAGATAACCGGGTTCTGAACCAGAAGGCTCATCAAGTTCTATCCAAAAAATATCACCTTGATTTATTACCATTCGCCTTCCACCAGCCTGCGATGAGAGCGACTCATCTTGCGAAGCAAAACTTGTTCTTCTTCAGAGAGAGGTGCTTCGCAAGCAGCATTAATTTTTTCTAACAGTTGTTGATTTTCGCGGCGGCGGATAAATTCTTCAAGGGCTATTTCGATTAAAAAACTCTGAGAAATTTGCATTTCGCCAGCTAATGTTTCGGCTTGTTCCAATAAAGATGCTGGCAATGAGATAGCAGTTTTGACAGTTGTCATAGCTTTATACCTTCATTTATTTATATGAGTCTAACTCATAGTATAGCTAACCACAATAGGCTTCAGCAAACAGGCAGAACAATGAAACCCTTTATTTGGGCGGACTTACTGGCTTTGACTCGCCCAGCTTTTGCTGCAAAAAGTTCTGGGCTACTTCTCCAGCTTCCTGCTGTTTCTTATCAACTTGATAATTGAGTCGTCGCATATCTTCCTCAGAGATTTTGCCGCCCAATTCTGCGAGGACTGGACGCAATTCCGGGTATTTTTCCAAAATTTGCGATCGCACAACGGGAACTGCTTCGTAGGGCGGGAAATAGTTCTTGTCATCTTTGAGCACTACTAAACCCAAACTTTGAATCAAACCGTCCGTCGTATTACCAGCAATCACATCTACTTCTTTTTGTTGCAGCGCTTGATAAAGCAATCCTAACAGCAACTCCTTCGGTTCTTCTCGAAACTTAATCCCGTAAGTTTTAGCCAACCCGGGAAATCCATCTTCTCTCTCCTTAAATTCTGGGCCGAAAGCAGCCCGGAGGTTAGGTGCAGCTTTCCCAAGTTGCGAGAGAGTTTGTAAATTGAGTTTTTTGGCATCGTCTCCGCGCACAATAATCGCAAAACTGTTATTAAATCCCAGCGGTTCCGTCCACTCAGCTTTAAACTGTTTGGGATATTCTTGTTTGAGGTAATCGAGGACTTTTTTGGGGTCAGAAATCGGTTTTTGTTTGAGCAGGTTGGCGTAAGCAGTACCCGTGTATTCGACGTACAAATCGATTTTACCTGCTGTTAGGGATTGATGGCAAAGCGAACCTCCGAGATTCAGTTCTCGTTCTACTTTGATATCTGTTTTAGCTTCGATATGGCGTGCTAAAATTTCTGCAAGGATGACTTGTTCGGTAAAGTCTTTCGAGCAGATGACAACTTGCTTTTGGGGCTTAGAGGTACATCCTGCTACTGCAAGCAAGCAAAGCAGCCAGCAGGAATAGAAAAAAAAATCGTTTTTAGAGATTTTCATGACTTAACTCACATTAAAAATCTACAATTAATACCTTATAAGTTATAGCATAAAGCCAATATCCCCGACTTATTGAAGAAGTCTGCGCTTTAACACCGATCGCACTTTACCCAACTTCCGTTTTCCTGTTGTAACATTTATTGATAGACATGGAGGAATAAATATGGTAATCAGAGTCAGCGATATTATCCAGCAGCAGCGACAATTTTTTGCGACTGGGAAAACTAAGGATGTGGATTTTCGGATCGAACAACTCAAGAATCTCAAAAGTGCGATCGTCTCCAATCAATCACGGATTGTGGATGCTGTCAAGGCTGATTTGAACAGGCCGGAGTACGAGGCTTATTTTGAAATTGCTGCGATCGCAGAAGTTAATTATGCCATCAAAAATGTAAAATCGTGGGCAAAGCCGAAAAAAGTGCCTACTTCGATCGATCAATTCCCAGCATCAGCCCGCATTTACCCAGAACCTTTGGGCGTAGTTTTAATCATCGGGCCTTGGAATTACCCATTTCAGCTAATGATATCACCTTTGGTCGGGGCGATCGCCGCCGGCAACTGCGCCATCCTCAAACCTTCTGAAATCGCCTCGCACACGTCGGAAGTTGTCGCCGACATGATTACCAAAACCTTCGATCCCGCCTACGTAGCCGCCGTCGAAGGAGGAGTGGAAATCAGCCAACAATTATTAGCCGAAAAATTCGACCACATCTTCTTTACAGGAGGCACAAAAATCGGTAGAATAGTCATGGAAGCCGCCGCTAAACACCTGACACCTGTAACCTTGGAATTGGGCGGCAAAACTCCTTGCATTGTAGACTCAGATATTCAAGTTGAATACACTGCTAAACGCATTGCGTGGGGCAAATTCATCAATGCCGGTCAAACTTGTATCGCTCCCGATTACCTGTTAGTTGATAAAAAAGTTAAACCCGATTTGATGCAGGCAATTAAAACAGCAATTCACGGATTTTACGGCGACGATCCGCAGAAAAGTCCCGACTATTCCCGAATTATCAATCAGCATCATTTAGGACGTTTGGCAGAGTTTATCAAAGACGGAGAAGTTGTCGTCGGCGGCCAAACAAACCCCGAAGATAAATATATTGCACCGACGGTTCTCGACAAGGTTTCCTGGGATGCGCCTGTGATGAAGGATGAGATTTTTGGGCCGATTTTGCCAGTTTTGGAGTATGATGATTTCGGCGAGGCGATCGCCCAAATCAACGCCCGTCCCAAACCCCTAGCTTTGTATTTGTTCTCGAAGGATAAAGAGAAACAAGAGCGAGTTTTGCGGGAAACTTCTTCGGGGGGAGTTTGTCTCAACGACACGGTTATGCAAGTCGGAGTAACAAGTTTACCTTTTGGCGGAGTTGGCGACAGCGGCATCGGCACCTATCACGGCAAAGCAAGTTTTGACACTTTCTCTCATCAAAAAAGCGTGCTGCAAAAGTCATTTTTACTTGACTTAAAATGGCGCTACGCTCCCTATCTAGGTAAGTTGGATTTGATTAAGAAAGTTATCGGTTGATCGATCGCACTTGCAGGGGCGGGCTCACCAACTTTGACAATATAAGCGAGATAGCCAAATCAGCCCACCCCTTCCTAATATTAACCGGTTAAGCAATTCCACTGTGAACGATTATTTCCATAAATTTTAAATGATTGCTCATCGGTTTTTTGAACGATTTCCATCACACTCTCTACGTCACTCCTAAAGGACTGTTGCCCCGTCCAAAATAATCCACATTAGAAATGTCTATAATATCTTTTAGCATCTTCTCGCTAACAAGCAATTTATGGAACCTTTAGCAAAAGAACGCTGTGCCGCCTGCCGCCCCAACTCTCCCCGCCTCACAGCTTACGAAATTGTCCAGCTAAAACCTCAAATTCCCGACTGGAATTTAATCGAAAAAAATGGCATTCCGCAAATAGAACGCACCTACGAATTCCCGGATTTCAAAAGTGCGATCGCCTTTACAAACAGCGTCGGCGAAGCAGCAGAAATCGAAGGACATCACCCCGCACTGTTAACCGAGTGGGGAAAAGTTACCGTGACTTGGTGGACTCATGCGATTTCTGGACTGCACCGCAATGATTTTATTATGGCGGCGAAAACAGATGCGATCGCCAATCAATTCCCAAAATAAAATCCGACTTATAGCTCGATCGTAGTCTAAGAACTCACAGCTCCGGGTACCAACGGAGAAAGCCGTTGATTCCCATTCAACAACTCCAGATTCAGTCGGTAGCCGACATTCCGCACAGTTTGAATCAGGCTCGGCTGTCGCGGGTCGTTTTCGATTTTTTTACGCAGAGAGAGTACGTGAGTGTCGATCGTCCGGGGGTTATCAATCGCATCGGGCCAGGCCCGACGCAGCAAATCCGAGCGCGACAGCGGCACTCCTCCAGCTTGAGCTAGCACGTATAGCAGGCTAAATTCCTGGGGAGTCAGCTCAATATGTTCCTCGTACAATCTGACTCGGCGCTGCACCAAATCAATTTTCAGCAGCCCGCACTCCAGCGTCGCCGGCGGTACCATCGTGCGGTTGCGGCGCATCAGAGCTTCCACCCTCGCCATAAACTCTTGCATCCCAAAGGGTTTAGTCAGGTAATCGTCTGCGCCCGCCCTTAAACCTTCAACAATATCCGATTCCGAATTCCGCGCTGACAGCATCAAAATCAGCGACTGCTGCTGCTGTTGCAGCCAGTGGCAAAATTCCAAACCGTCCCCATCCGGCAATTGGGCATCCAGAATGACTAGGGTTGGCTGACGGCTGAAAAATATTTCCCTAGCGTGACTGATATCCGCTGACTGGTGCACCCAGTGACCGACTTGCTGTAGATGCCAGCCCAAGAGCGATCGCAGGTGCGGATTCCCTTCAACAATTGAAATACTTGCAGATTCCACAGAGGCGAGCTTCCCATATCACTAATTGCTACAAGGTTAACAGAGCTTTTGTCAAGCTTTTGTAACCATCGCTACTCAAGCATTAGCTGCCTTTAAAGCAGCGGACATACCTAGGGTAGGAATTTTAAAGATTGGGTTAATTTGGCAGGGTCAGCCTGCAGAAAGGTTAAATCCTTCTGGCGATGAGCTTACAATGAAAATAAGACAGTGTAAAGCCGATCGACCCCATGCCCCAACCGCCTGCCAAAAGCGATCCCCCCGACCCAGCCCCCACTCCCAGGAGGTTGACAAATCGCGCAAGTGAAACTAGAATTCCTCCAACCGTTCGCTCGGTAGCCGGAACACTCAGCCACTTTGACGGCAAAATTCAGCAACATCCCGACTCCATTAAACGCACAGCGAATTATCTAGGTGCGCGCAAAAAGTCGAGCAACTGCATTGCAACGAGTGAAATTTTTTATGGAGGGTAGCCTGTTGAGCAGGGTAAAAACTTTTATTTAGAAATAGCCTCTCTTCTGAGCCACTCAGCATCAATCGAGGCCATTCCTAAATCCCGCCGTCATTATACAAACCACAAAGGATTTCAACCTGACACCATGCTACAAGACACCCAAACAATCCGGCACTACCAAAAACTCACCGACGCCCTCGTCGAAATGTGGAATAGAGGTTATCGCTTCGATGACCTGCGGCTTTACTTAGATGGGTATTTAGCAGCCCTGCGGCATTCCAACAGTTTGGAACCCTATCTGATTCACAGGCTAGAGGAAGAAGCAGCGCGTTACATTCACGACCCCTCCAATTTTGCAATGCCACAGACCCAAACTGAAGCCGACTACTATTAAATAGCAAATTCGGTTTGATAAACCCTTGATGAATTGGGAATTGGGAATTGGGAATTGGGAATTGGGAATTGGGAACTTGTACTGCGCTTAACTGGTTCCCTGGCCGTGCTGGGGAACCGATGTCCACAGGCTCGGCATCGCTTTGGGAGCCTAAAAATTGGATGTCGAGCCGACCGCATTGCGTTCCCCGGCTCTGCCTGGTAACGAATAATTAAGTAAATCAACCTAATTCAACGTAAAACGCGATTGCTGTTATTTCCCCAACTTCTTTAAGAAGTCGGGGATATGTTTTTTCTGTCTAATTTAAGAAGCCAAAGCCACTTCTACAACTTCTTGCAATTCGCCCTTTTGATACATCTCGATCATAATATCCGAGCCACCAATAAACTCGCCGTTGATATAAACTTGGGGAATTGTCGGCCAGTTGGAATACTCTTTAACGCCTTGACGAATTTCCTGGTCGGCCAAAACATCCACAGTTTCGTAAGGCACTCCCAAAGTATTGAGAATTTGCACCACAGTATTAGAAAAACCGCACTGGGGCATTAACTTATTGCCCTTCATAAACACCATGATTTTGTTTTGCTTAACCAACTCGTCAATTCTTTGATGTGCTGTTGTACTCATGGTAGGTCCTAATATTGTTTGAAAAGTTTTAAACGTTGACTGAGGCAGAAACCGGGTTTTTTACGAAAATGTCTCGTTACAGCCATAGATTCCGGTTGAAAAACCCGGTTTCTTTGCTTTTTGTGCGTGAGTGTAGTAGTTGTCTCTCAACCCACTATTGACAAAAGCACAAATTTGTGATACCCACTTGCAAGTCAACAATTAAGCAACTTGACTTTTCGCTTCCCATTCTGCGGGAGTTAAGGTTTCCAAGCCCAAAGCGTGGATGGCTTCACTAGCCATTGCCTGTTTGAGAGCGCCGTAGACCAGTTGGTGCTGCTGTACTCGGCTTTTTCCTTCAAAGGCTGCAGAGACGACTCTCGCCTGGTAGTGGTCACCGCCGCCGGTCAAATCCTCAACTTGTATTTTAGCGTCGGGCAACCCTGCCTTAATCATTTCTGCTACTTGAGACGGTGTAACCATTGGTTTCTCTGATAAACGGCTGTAATGTAGATTTTAGTGGAACTATTTTGTCGATGAGCTCGGTTGACTGCTGGCAGGCCGGGGAAAGGGCGAATCCACAAAACCCAATTCCAGTAACTGCTGGTAAGCTTTCTTTCCCAAGTCGCGAGTTGGCTGCTGCGATCGAATAATCTGAATTAGCAGAGGCACAGCGAGTTCGGGCTTATTTTGCGCCCGGTGTACCAAGGCCAGCCGGTAGGTAGCTTCGTCGCGCATTTGCGCTGTTTCTACAGCTTTGGTGCGGTGGCTTTCCGCCAAGCGGATGTCTATTCCGGCAAAACTGCTACCCAGTTGTTGATAGAAGTTAGACAGTTGATTGAAAATTTGGCGGGATTCTTGGAGTTTTTGACTGGCGAGTGCGTAATTCTGATTAGAAATAGCACTGCTGGCTTCTGTCATCAAACGCTGGCCTCCTGGGACGCTCAGCAAGCTGCTGTCTTGCGTCAGAGGGCGAAGATTGTTGGGGTCTGTGGGGTCGTCGGCGGGTTCGACTTGCGGTTGGTTCTCTGGCCCAGAAGGTTGTTGTGCTTGGACTTGGAGCGGTTGCAACAGGGTAAAAGCTGCGATCGCCCCGATCGTAATCCGGGCAGTGGAGCGAAGCCAACAAACAGTTCCAGAGTATACCATGAAATTACTTTGCGCCTGTGCGCTTTAAAAAAATATTTAGCTTGAGCCGATCTTACCATTGGCGATCGCAACCGGCTAAGTGTAAACCAAATTTGTTGAAATGTCAAAGGGTGCGCGATCGGGCAAAAGGCTCTTTAGGAAAAATTCAGTAGAGACTTGACAGGAAGTTCTCATCATGAGAACATGGAGGTGTCGTGTAAAAAACGGTACTGGAATGAGACTAATTTCCAAGAAAAATCTGGAGAGTGCGATCGAATCCTACTCCGACGATGCCAAGGCGGCGATCGCAGTCTGGCGCAAGGCAATCAAAGACAACGATTGGGAATCACTAGAAGAGATTCGACAGGGATATTCCAAATCGGTCGATCAAGTCTGTGGATATACGATATTTAATATTAAAGGCAATCAGTATAGATTAATCGTAAAAATCAATTATACAACCCAAATTATTTATTTTAAAAATTTTATAACCCATGCCGAATATGACAAAATCAAGTGGAATGATGAAGATGAAGTAAAACAGAAAATAGGTTAATATCCCACTCTATACATCAGAGAATTATTACAAATTCCCTGATGTATTCAATAAATCTAAAACATTTACTCCGAACGTCAAAATTATGATGCCGAGAAACAAACACCCACCTTCTACTTGAGAACCATGTCTAAGTAAGCAAGCAAAGGAATGAGAAATGAACATCACAATTGAAAAAACAGCTTACGGTCAACTGCTGGCGAAATCTCAGCCTAAGCCAATCCTGAACGAAGAAGATAACGATATTGCCCTCGCAGAAGTCGATTTTCTGATGTCCAAGGATGAATTAACAGTAGAAGAAGAAACTTTACTGAGTCTCTGGGGGCTGTTGATCGAAGAATACGAATCAAAATATTACCCAGATCCTGAAGTGAGTCCCCAGGAGGTTCTATTACATTTCATGGAAGTTCGCGAACTCAAACAAGCCGATTTAGTGGGCGTGATTGGTTCCAAAGGAGTAGTCTCTGAGGTGGTTAATGGGAAACGGGCGATTAGCAAGGCGCAAGCTAAGGCGCTGGGAGAATTTTTTAATGTTAATCCTAGCGTGTTTATTTGAGCGTGTTTATCTGAAAAACTCGCTGATATCGAAAAAGACTCGGCGGTTGAAACCGCTACCAACGCGATCGCACAAACTAAGGAATGAGAATTAAATAACTTATAATGCGTCATGGTTCTTGTGGGATGGGCGTCCCGCCCGTCCAGAAAGGGCGGGCCCGAAACCCCACAAACTTCTGTAAATTATTTAATTCGCGATCCTAAGTCCGCCGCGGACTAATCGAAAAACTACCGCTTTTAGTTACAGCTTCAAACCCCTCATGGCAAAAACCTCCCTGACAGCTTATAAATATGTTTGATAAATCTACATCAAAATCAAACAGGAAAATTTCTGATGGTACAACCCAGCCAACCGACCTCCGACACTCTCCAAAATTATCAAGGAATTGGAGTACCCGATGAAAGTCTGGCAGTGATTTTGCAGCGCGGGGGCGATGAATTGCTGCTGTCAAAAGCGGACGATCGCTTTACAGTCCGCCCCTCACCAACAGCATCAGCCTCAAACGATTGGGCTGCAACAACTGGGGCAAAACTCAACCGCCGCATCGGCCAAAGCAATCTTGATGAATATCTCGTTGGGCCCTCTAGCCTAGAAGCAGCAATGCAAGCAGCCCGCGCCAGCGATGCTGTAGCTTTTGCCAGCCACGTCTATTGCCCCGCCAACAATCCGAGTACATTCTTTTATTTAACCGACCAAATGACAATTCAATTTGGCGAACAAGTAGACGAAAAATCGCGAAAGGCGATCGCCAATGCAGCAGCTTTAAAAATAGTCCGGCCAGTAGAAGGAATTCCCAACACTTTCGTCTGCGAAGTCACAAAACAAGCAACAGAAAACCCGATCAAAATTGCCAACCGCCTGACAAGATATCCAGAAGTTCTCGTAGCGGAACCAAACATTTTAGTAGAGACGCAGCAGCATTACACGCCCCGCGATCCGCTTTATCCCAAACAGTGGTATCTCAACAACAAAGGCGGCAACCAACTTGTCGGCGGTGCTCAAATTTATGCAGAACCAGCGTGGGACATGACTCGCGGAGTTCGATCGATCGTAATTGCCATCGCCGACGATTCAGTTGACATCACCCACCCAGATTTTCAAGGCCAAGGCAAAATCGTCTCACCCATCGATTTCAAAGAGGGCGACACTTCCCCGATGCCAGTCGCCGACTCAGACAACCACGGCACAAGTTGTGCCGGCGTCGCCATTGCTGAAGAAAACGGCAAAGGCATTGTCGGCGTCGCCCCCGGATGCGCCCTGATGCCCATCCGTACCAGTGGTTTTCTCGATGACAATTCTGTCGAAAAAATATTTAATTGGGCGATCGAAAAAGGGGCCGCCGTCATTTCTTGCAGTTGGGGGTCTTCAGCAGTTTACTATCCCCTTTCCCTGCGGCAGAGTGCCGTCATCACCAAAGCAGCAACCCAAGGGCGGGGCGGCAGAGGCTGCGTTATTCTGTTCGCTGCGGGGAATGCCAACCGCCCAGTCAACGGTACTGTTAACGAAAAAGGCTGGCCCAACAACATCCTGGGCGGTCAAACTAGATGGCTAAACGGATTTGCCGTTCACCCAGACGTAATTGCCGTCAGCGCTTCCACTTCCCTCAACAAAAAAGCAGCTTACAGCAATTGGGGCAGCAGCATCTCGGTTTGTGCCCCCAGCAACAACGCGCCGCCGGGAACTTGGTTGCCCGAAACCGGATTTATCGGCACGCCGCCGGAGGTGACGCAGTATTTGCCCGGTTTGGGGGTGTTTACTGCCGATCGAGTCGGGACTCAGGGCTACGATTGGGGGGACTATACTGATACTTTTGGCGGTACTTCCAGCGCCACTCCAGTAGTCGCTGGGGTTGCAGGGTTGATACTTTCGGCTAACCCCCGTTTGACGGCGCGGGAAGTGCGGGGAATTCTTGAACAAACTGCTGAGAAAATTGTCGATCCCGATCCCGATCCTCAGTTGGGCAATCGCCTGGGAAATTACGATCCTAACAGCGGCCGCAGCGATTGGTTTGGTTACGGGAAAGTGAATGCTTTTAAAGCTGTGCAAGCTGCGGTGAGAAAGGGCGGCGGCAATCCGAATATCGGCGGTGCGGTGTTCAGCGATATTTCTGGACATTGGGCACAGAAGTTTATTGAAGCTTTGGCTGCGGCGAATATAATTAGCGGTTTTCCTGACGGTTCTTTTCGGCCTGATGACAGTTTAAATCGTGCTCAATATGCGGCGCTGTTGGTGAGTGCGTTTAGTCCGATTCCGAGGGTGCCGGCTACAAATTTTATTGATGTTTCTGCTACTTTTTGGGCGAGAAGTGCGATCGAACGGGCAAATCGGGGGGGGTTTTTGGCGGGGTTTCCGGGGTTGAAGTTCGGCCCGAATCAGAATTTAACTAGGGCTGATGCGATCGTATCTTTGGTTAACGGTTTGGAACTCAAGGGCGGCAATCCTGATTCTTTGAAAGTTTACATCGATCGTTCTCAAATTCCTAATTATGCTTTGAGTGCGATCGCCACAGCAACTGCTTTGAAGATTGTGGTTAATTATCCTTCCCGCGATTGGCTTTCGCCGCTGCGAGATATTACCCGCGCTGAGATTTCGGCCTTGATTTACCAGACTCTGGTGGCGATTAATCGGGCAAAGGCGATCGATTCTCCTTACATTGTCTAAGGGCAATAGGTTCCTCGTGAGAACTTTAGTCCTCACGAGGAACCTATTTTATTGTGGCAGCTTTTAAGCTCGAAAATCCCCCAAAGCTTTCAATGCAAATTGCGGCAAAGCTAACATCCTGCGCCACCGCCAAGGTTCTTGATAAAGCCGATACAGCCATTCTAAATGATTGTCGCAAAACCAAGCCGGCGCGCGGTCTTTTGTTCCCGCCCAAATATCAAAACTGCCACCAACTCCCACCCAAATTGACTGAGGACAAAGGTGTCGGTGTTCGGCAATCCAAAATTCTTGGCGCGGTACTCCCAAGCCTACAAAAATCAGTTTTGGTTGCATTTTTTTGAGGCTTTCAGGGAAGTCTTTCTCTTCATCTGCGGAAAGATAACCGTGTTGAGAAGCAATCGACAATCCGTTAACCTTTTGTTGCCAATTTTCTGCCGCAGCAGCCGCCACTCCTGGGGAACCTCCAAAGAAAAATACTGGTTCCGAATCGGGCAATTTTCCGGCTTGTTGCAGCAGGGATTCTGCTAATTCAATCCCCGGATAGCGCTGTGCCGGTTTGCCACGCAGCCGCAAGTACAGCACCACTCCCGAACCGTCGGGTATCACGAGTTCCGCTTTGCGGATTACATCTGCTAAAGCCTGATTTTGCTCGGCTTGCATCGCCATTTCAGCATTCAGCGTCACGACATGACTTCCTAACCCTTGATGCAGACGCTCCATCAGCCAACCTGCATAATCATCTAATATGTGAACTGGTAGTCCCAAAACTGAAAATTGCGGGCGCGATCCATCCATATTTTTTCTTTGATATTCCTACACACCTAGTTATTTAAATTAGCTGAGATTGGCGATCGACGCTAGAGCAGTTTTGGTCGCAAAAAACCCGGTTTGTGCCACCAAAAGTCTGTTAAGTCATCGTTCGGTGGCCCAGAAACCGGTTTTTTTGTAAGCGACGGGTCGCGCAAGTTCATTAGAGTTGGCCAGCCAAGTGCGATCGAGCATTAGTGTTCGATTTTTTTGACCGACCCGTCAGCGTACCATTCCATCGGTACTAGCTCAATTTTACCATTAATTTTCACTGTAGAGTAGACAATTTTTACGAAAGGAACGCTGTTGTTATTGTGGTTTTGCGTAGACATGGCAATTACCTTTTTGTGTTTGGATAACTTGAGAAATGATCTAATCTCTGATATATTTAAAAGTCTATTCACCGCAAATCTACTCGCATCAGGAAAAACAAGGAAAACGAAATGGCGATCGCAAAAACCCAGCGGCAAACCAGGTTAGATTATTACTACCAGCAAATCAAAAACATCATCCTCAAGCGCCAAAATCCCATTACTGGTTTGCTACCGGCGAGTACCGCCGTTAACGCCCACGGCGACTACACCGATGCCTGGGTGCGCGACAACGTGTACAGCATTCTCGCGGTTTGGGGTTTGGGTTTAGCTTACCGCAAAATTGATGGCGATCAGGGCAGAACATTTGAACTCGAACACAGCACAGTCAAACTGATGCGAGGCTTGCTGTTTGCGATGATGCAGCAATCAAGCAAAGTAGAACATTTTAAAAATACTCAGTCGCCCCTAGATGCCCTGCACGCTAAATACAATACTCAAACTGGAGGTATTGTTGTCGGTGATGACAAGTGGGGACATTTACAGTTAGACGCTACATCTATATTCTTATTAATTCTTGCCCAAATGACGGCTTCCGGGCTGCACGTAATTTTTACAATAGATGAAGTCAATTTCGTGCAAAATTTAGTTTACTACATCGGTAGAGCCTACCGCACGCCGGATTACGGAATTTGGGAAAGAGGTCATAAAATCAATCGCGGCAATGCAGAATTGAACGCCAGTTCAGTTGGCATGGCAAAAGCAGCGCTGGAAGCAATAAATGGGTTGGATTTGTTCGGTATTCAAGGCTCTCAAGCATCTGTTATTCACGTTTTGCCCGACGAAATTGCCAGAAGTCGCATAACTTTGGAATCGCTTTTGCCTCGCGAATCGAGTTCAAAAGAAGTAGATGCCGCTTTATTGAGCGTGATTAGTTTTCCGGCTTTTGCTGTTGAAGACCGAGAATTAATAGAACGGACTCGGAATAAGATTATTGATAAATTGCAAGGAAAATACGGCTGCAAGCGGTTTCTGCGGGACGGACACCAAACAGTTTTGGAAGATGCCGATCGCCTGCACTACGAACCCACAGAATTAAGGCAGTTTGAGCACATTGAATGCGAGTGGCCGCTATTTTTCACTTATTTGCTATTGGATGGCATATTTCAGGGAAATCAAGCTCAAGTGCAAGAGTACCAGCAGCGTTTGGAATCTCTAGCAGTCGATCGCTCTGGTTTGCCACTACTACCAGAATTGTACTACGTCCCCGCCGAAAATATTGAAGCAGAAAAGCTAAATCCCCGCAGCCAGCAGCGCTTACCCAATGAAAATATTCCCCTCGTTTGGGCGCAAAGTCTGTATTTTCTCGGTCAATTGCTGAACGAAGGATTAATCGCAGTTGGCGACATCGACCCGCTGGGAAGATATTTGTCAGTCGGGCCCCACAGAGAACCTTTAGTGCAAATTGCACTGTTAGCTGAAGACGAAGATTTGCAAGCAGAATTAGCCGCTAACGGCATTGCTGCCCAAACCCCAAAACAGGTAGAACCCATTCAAGTCCGCCAGACTAAAGAATTATCAGCTATTTACACGCAAATTGGACGCAACGACCCATTAGGCTTAACCGGCCGCCCCGTGCGCCGTCTGCGGAGTTTAACAACTTCTCGGGTGTTTAAAATTCGCGAAGAGGCGATCGTATTTCTCCCCTCATTTTTGAACAGACAAGAGTTTTACTTAACTTTAGATTACCATTTTTTAGTAGCTCAAATCAAGAGCGAAATAGCTCACATTCACCGCCACTGGTATCAGTTGGGACGCCCTACGGTAACGCTGATGCTGACTCACACGATGCTGGAAACCGGCCGGGAAGCGTTGTTAGAATTAATGAAGGAATTCCGGGATGGACACTGTAACAACACGCCCGTTAAACTCGGAAATCTTAAGCAGTTAATGCTGACTGCTGGCACCGAAAGAATTGATTTCATGCAACATTTTGAATTTACCGAATCTCCGGTGACAGGTGCAGTAGAAACGCGCAGCTATCTAAGTTACAATCCTGACAAAAATTGGCCTTTGGGTCACACGCAAGAATTTAAATTAGAGTGCGAAACTAATACTCAATTCTTGCTAACTAGCCTGCGAGATTCAGAAAATTTGTACGAACAAATTGAGTTGCTGCACACGTTAGTTCGTCTCAAAGGATTAAATTTTGATACAGGATTTGGAGGTGCGGAAGAAACAGTTAAAGTTGTGGATTTGCTCAACGAAGTTTATACAAAAGCTGGAGAAAGTTCGCAATCAAAAATCCAATGGGCAGTCATCCGCCATGCCGCAGGTTTGCTGGACAAAGTTGATATCAACTTGTCCGATGCGGTGACAGACATTTTGGTGCGGCAAAAACAGATTGCTGTGGGGAAAGCCTACAGCGAAGATTCGATAATTTCGCGACCCGGATCTTACACGGAAGTGATGGACAAAATTCGCGAATTCTGCGGAGAAGACATTCGCGATCGAGTTCTAACTCAAGAAGTTCTCATCTACCTCGGCCTATTAATTAAAGCCGAACCGCAGTTATTTAAAGGTCTGCTGACACTGAGAGTTAGCTACTTTATTCTGCTGTTAACAAGCGAATTAGCCCGCGAATTGGCAGTGACCCAAAATGAAGCTTACGAACATTTAATGCAGCTAAGTCCCTTTGAAATCAAAAATCGCCTGCGCCAAGTGTTGGCCGAATACGAGGAAATGAATCAAATCCTCAAACAGCAAGAATCCCTGCGCGTCAAACAGCCGGAAAAAGATATTGAATGGGTAGTAGCGCCAGTTTCCGAAGAACCGCAAATGCCTGCGGGAGGATGGCGCCGGAAGCGGCAAATGGAAGGTGCAGTCAATCGCGTACCGAAGGATTTTTATCCGAGTGTTTGGGGACTGCTGCGGCACTGCAAAGGCTTGATTATTGGCGACAAATTAGAGCGGCGCAATCGGTTAGATAGCCATATCATTTTATCGGAAATGACCCCAGGTGAAAAGAATTTTGCGCTACAAATCGAGCATTTGCTGAATAAAATTGTTGCGCCAGAATACCGACAAGTAAATATTGAGGCGCTGATGGAGTTGGCAGCAATTGCCCAGCGCAACTCTGAACTGCAAGTAGAAGAATACATCGTTTTAGATGTATTAGTCGGTCACGCAGTTCGCCTGAATTGGCAAGGAAAATATCCCGAAAGAGCCGATAAATACGACGAAGATAAAGCGGCGGCTTGGCAAGCTTTTTACAATACTTCGCCTTACGTTTGCGCGAGTCATGTACTCGATGCTTTCCGATTCTTGACGAAGTTTGGATAGATAGAGTGCGGGTGGTTAATACAAGCTACCTCCTCGATAGTTCGGCGATTTCAAGAGACTGCTGGCGAATTTAAAAATGGTTTCACCCCTCACCCCTAAAAAGGGTGGATCGGGACTAAATATTTAATTAACCATATAGCTATTAACTAGCTAAAGCGAACCCACATGCTGCATGCCAGATGTGAGGGGTAACACCCTTGGCGAATTCGCCAACAGTATTTTTCAATCGCCGCATCGCTCGCCCGCCGTTAATCAAGGTTAGTATAGGATTTGAGGGCGATCGATACTACAATGCCATTAAACGCCGCATCGCTTCTGTCTGAAATGCTACACGAGTTGGAAATAATGACAGATCCGTGGCAAGATTAAGGGAATGTTAAGTTATGCGACGCTTTCGCAAACAAGATTTCCCGCTGAAACTGTCCCCCTAACCCACCTTCCCCATTAGGAACTCACCCATCTATGATTCCCAACCATTCCTTCGCGGCTGACGAGCATTCTAGCAAACCCGACAAGCCAGAGGAAGCTTGTGGCGTTTTCGGTATCTACGCACCGGGTGAAGATGTCGCCAAGTTGACCTACTTCGGTTTGTATGCTTTGCAGCACCGCGGTCAGGAATCAGCAGGAATTGCCACCTTTGACGGTGAAACAGTCCACCTGCACAAAGATATGGGACTGGTTTCCCAAGTCTTCAACGAGTCGAGTTTAGGTCACTTGCCCGGTAACTTAGCAGTAGGCCACACTCGCTACTCTACTACCGGCTCGTCGCGGGTTGTCAACGCTCAACCTGTTGTCGTCGAAACCCGTTTGGGAAGTCTAGCGTTAGCACATAACGGGAATCTTGTCAATACAAAAGAATTGCGGGAAGAGTTGATGTCTCGCAACTGCGAATTTGTCAGCACGACGGATTCAGAGGCGATCGCAGTGGCGATCGGTTCCGAGGTAGACAAGGGCAAAGACTGGCTGGAAGCAGCGATCAGCGCCTTTGCTATGTGCCAAGGAGCCTTTAGTTTGACGATCGCCACCCCCAAAGGCGTGATGGGAGTCCGCGACCCCCACGGCGTCCGCCCGCTGGTAATTGGCATCCTCCCCACAACTCCGGTACGATACGTTTTAGCATCGGAAACTTGTGGTTTGGATATTATCGGTGCTGAATTTTTGCGGGACGTAGAACCGGGAGAATTAGTTTGGATTACAGAGGAAGGTATGGCTTCCTTCCACTGGAGTCAGCAGCAAAAGCGCAAACTTTGCATCTTTGAAATGATCTATTTTGCTCGACCCGACAGCCAAATGGAAGGTGAAAGTTTGTACAGCTACCGGCTGCGGATCGGGCGTTTGTTAGCAGCAGAATCTCCGGCTGATGCTGATATAGTTATCGGAGTTCCTGATTCGGGAATCCCGGCAGCGATCGGCTTTTCTCAAGCTTCCGGCATTCCTTACGCCGAAGGATTGATTAAAAACCGCTACGTCGGGCGCACTTTTATTCAACCGACTCAGACAATGCGGGAGTCAGGAATTCGCATGAAACTCAACCCTCTCAAAGATGTGTTGGAAGGAAAGCGAGTAATTATTATCGATGATTCGATCGTGCGCGGGACTACCAGTCGCAAAATAGTCAAAGCCTTGCGGGATGCTGGCGCAACGGCAGTTCACATGAGAATTTCTTCGCCGCCGGTGACACATCCTTGTTTCTACGGGATCGACACCGACAATCAAGATCAGTTGATTGCTGCTACTAAGTCAGTCGCAGAAATCGGCGCCCAAATAGGGGTAGATTCTTTGGCTTTCTTGAGTTGGGATGGAATGCTGAAGGCGACTAACGAAGACCCGATGAGTTTTTGTTCGGCGTGTTTCACCGGTGATTATCCGATCGACGTTCCAGAAGTGGTAAAACGGTCTAAGCTCATATTAGAAAAAGCTGGAACCTAGAAAATCAAAAAGTGGGAAAGCGATCGCCGGTCACTTTCCCCAATTTAGGGATTTTCAAGTTTTTCTGGTAAGTCATTGCCAGAATGTGTGTAGAAATGTTACATTAACTTAGCTTTAGCAATTATTGCAGAATTTGTGAACTGTAGTGAACAGTCGGTTGGGTAGAACTTGTGTGAAACCCAACCCTCGGATTGGAGATTGGAGATTGGAGAATTGGAGATTGGAGATTTGAGATTTGTGCTTGAATCTAAAATCGCCAATCTAAAATCGATGGTTTTTCCCTACACTCTCGTTCACAATTCCTGCTCGAAACGCTGTATGCTACCTGCAGACTGGAGGTAGTTCCTCCAGATGTCCACTCTCAGATGGAAGTCGCATTTCGCACCAACAACGGGCACATGAGATTTTTTCAGATAACAGGGTCGATCGCACTAATTTTTCCCACACAAGTATTCCACAAGCCAACTTGCTTGAGAATCGCGGACGGGCTGTTCATGCGAACTAAAGAACTTTAGGAACCCTTGCAGAGTAAAAATATGGCTCCTTGCAGGTTGAATGCTACCTCACCTGCATAGGGATACAACCCCCCGACTCCGGTCGGGGAGAGCCAAAAAATTTAGATCTTAGTTTAAGCCCCCAGATTCATCTGTGGAGTGAATCTAAAATCTAAAATCTAAAATCTAAAATCGATTGACTGTTAAAAGAAGGCGGAATGCGGTTTCTCAAGTCAGCTTAAATCGGAAACTTCGTGCAATCAAATACTGTTCTCAATCCCCCGAGCAATCAAGGCTCATCCTCTCGTACAACAGAGTTACCTTTTACTCTTGCTGATATCAAGGCAGCCATTCCAGCCCACTGTTTTGAGCCCTCGGCAGGGAAATCTCTGGCTTATTTCTTTTTAGATATTGGCATCATCGCAGGTTTGTATGCGATCGCCTACACCGTCGATTCCTGGCTGTTTTACCCAATCTTTTGGTTGATGCAGGGAACCATGTTTTGGGCATTGTTTGTAGTGGGCCACGACTGCGGACACGGTTCATTTTCTAAGAGCAAATGGCTCAACAACCTGATCGGACACCTCTCCCACGCTCCAATTCTCGTGCCCTTCCACGGTTGGCGAATTAGTCACAGAACCCACCACGCCAATACAGGCAGCTTAGATAACGATGAAAGCTGGTATCCGGTATCGGAGAGCAAATACAATCAAATGCCTTGGTACGAAAAGCTGGGACGCTTTTATTTGATGTTATTTGCCTATCCAATTTATCTATTTCGCCGATCGCCCGATCGAACTGGTTCTCACTTCATGCCCGGTAGCCCGATTTTCCGCCCGTCCGAAAAATGGGATGTGTTGACGAGTTCCGCATCCTTGGTACTGATGGTAGGCTTTTTAGGCGCGCTAACCTATCAGTTTGGTTGGCTGTTTTTGCTCAAGTTCTACTTAGTTCCCTATGTAGTGTTCGTGATGTGGCTGGATTTGGTAACATTCCTGCACCACACAGAAGCCGATATTCCTTGGTATCGCGGTAATGATTGGTATTTCTTGAAAGGTGCATTGTCTACGATCGATCGCGACTACGGAATCATCAATTCCATCCATCACGATATCGGCACCCACGTAGCGCACCACATTTTCTCGACAATGCCGCACTATCACTTGAAGGAAGCAACGGAAGCCATCAAGCCAGTGTTGGGGGATTATTATCGCAAGTCAACCGAGCCCATTTGGAAGAGTTTTATTCGCTCTTACTGGGATTGTCATTTTGTCTCGGATACAGGTTCTGGAGTTTACTACGAATCGCCTAACAGTCGGCGATCGGCTGAAGTTAAGTAGCTTAAATAAACAATAGAATACGTAAAAACCCGGCTTTTTAAAGAAACCGGGTTTTTCTTTTTTGCGCGTGTTTGATAATAAGATGTTCCACATTAAACCTGGATATTGGGGGCGGGCAAGATGCCCACCCACAAGAAATTTAAGAGTTTTAAAAAGGCAAACTAAATATTTTTTAGCTGATGCTGGCGACTGAAATGAACACAATAGACTTGCATTGCATTTCCCAACTCTCAATTCCTTCAATTATCTGCGTTTATCTGTGTTAATCTGCCTTACATCTGCGGTTTCTCGCTCGAAGACTTATTCAATATTGTCTAATCAAAGAGGTTTATAATATTACAGATTACCTTTAAGCCCGATCGCCGTAACAATAGTCCACGCATCCACCAACAGCAACAGCAGCGTACATAAAAGTAAAATAAGATACATCCAAGGCTGCGACAAAGGGCGGACATCTCTAGTATCAATACCTGTTTTTGCTTCCACCAAACCGACTAATTTACCAAATCCAGCCACCCGCATGGGCAGCAAATAACCTTCACCCGAATGACTCAAAAAATAGTAAACTAAACCTCCTTGACCGGTCGATCGAGGTTTGAGAGCTTTTACCTCAGTCCAAGGTAGCGACCAACCCTTGCGAAACCAACGCGGAAACCAGTTGGGATATGTGACTTCAATCCCTTCCTCGCTCAAAATTACCCTTTCACTGAGCACGCCGTAGAGGCCCACAGCCCCGACAAAAATTGCCGCCCAGAGTGCCGCCGGGGGAACGGGTGCTTTGGTTACTTCCGACAAAAACGGCAATGGAATTGTCAGGGCTGTGTACAAGCTCAACAGCGTGATTCTAATCAGGGGAGAAAGCCGGAATATCGCCGGCTCAAATACTGGGGCAGAAGATGGGGAAGAGGTGATAGGTTGTGCTGACATGGCTGAAATTCGAGAAGCTGTTTAATGATATTTTTGCACAGTTGTCGAACCCGCCAACCAAACTCAGGGAAATAGGAAAAACCGGACAATCTTTGCAGTTGCGAGTTTTGATCTAAAATTCATTTCACAAACTTTGATTCTTAAGTGTTGAGTTTTTACCACTTTGCTGAAGTTGGAATTTTGAGCGCGGAGTTATCAATTAACTGACAATTTATAACTCAAAACTCACAACTCCCATTAATCAACGGCCGTTAGTGCCGGTACAGTCAGAGGTTCTGAGATTTCTCGGGATTTTGGGCGGCCGGCCATTACTGTTCGATCGCCCTGAACTGCCTCTGGCGATCTGCTAGGATTGACGTTTGAATAGGGGCCTTCGTTAATCTGCAAGCGATCGCAAGGAATTTTATCCGACAAAATTGCACTGGCCATCATCCCGGTGTGAATTTCCAATGCTGCGGCCGGCATCGCTTCAAACACTAAGCGCTGTCCGGGAAACACCACTCGTTCAAAGTACCAGTTAGGAATGTTGGCGATGCGAGCAATCTGAATCTGACTGGTGGCGTTGACGTAGCAGCACAGAATCTTGCTGTCGGTGTCTGAGGGTAAGGGGTCAAGAATTTGAGCCATAACTGCTGAGGGAGCCTTGCCTAAAAGTTTTAGTTATCTTCTCAGGCTAACACTAGGCGATCCCAGCCTACTGTAAAGCCG
The DNA here is from genome assembly GCF_036705485.1 of Microcoleus sp. AT9b-C3. NCBI lineage: Bacteria > Bacillati > Cyanobacteriota > Cyanophyceae > Oscillatoriales > Microcoleaceae > Microcoleus > Microcoleus sp. AT9b-C3. The sequence goes on from NZ_JAUBUR010000020.1 coordinate 100,875, forward strand.
ACTACCAACTCCCTAACACATTAGAGACCGATCGTACCTAACTTAAAATCTAACCGGATAAATATGGTTTTTTTGACTCCCCACTGGGATTTTTAGTCAAAATACGCTGTATTGACTTAAAAATTAGCTTTTTTCTGCTGCTGTCGCCGATCGACACCACCAAGCTCGGCCTTGAACCCAATAGAAAAATTTAAGAATATTTAATGTCAAATTGCGAAAATTAGACATATTGTAAAGTTATATTAAAAGAATATTAACATAGCTGAAAAAGTTCCACTTTAGGATATGGCAATCATGGAAAACCGAGAAAACCGAGTCCTGTACGTTCGCCTCCCTTGCAATCCTATTTTCCCGATCGGAGTTGTCTATCTTTCGGATCACGTACACAAGCTGTTTCCCGATGTCGAACAGCGCATTTTCGATTTAGGTGCCGTACCCCCCCTGGATTTCGCTCAAGCTTTAGATGCCAGCATAGACGAGTTTAAGCCGACTCTGCTGGTTTTCTCTTGGCGCGACATTCAAATTTACGCGCCCGTGGGCGGCAGAGGCGGCAACCCGTTGCAAAATGCCTTCGAGTTTTACTACGCCAAAAATCCGCTGATCAAGTTCCGGGGAGCCCTCGGAGGACTGCGTTTAGCCGCGTCTTACTACACCGAACTCTGGCGCAATTTGGGACTGATTAAGCGCGGATTGAAGCGGGCCCGGAAATACCGCCCGGAAGCTCGTGCAGTGGTCGGGGGCGGTGCTGTGAGCGTGTTTTACGAGCAGTTGGGACGCAGTTTGCCGGCCGGAACAGTGGTTTCGGTGGGGGAAGGCGAAGCTTTGCTGGAGAAGTTGATTAAGGGCGAAGATTTGGCAGAGGAAAGATGTTATGTGGTGGGCGAAACCGTCCCGCGCGCGAAGCTAATTCACGAAAAGCCAGCCAACATCGAGAAAACTGCCTGCGACTATAACTACATCGAAACGATTTGGCCGGAATTTTCCTATTATCTACAAGATATGGACTTCTACGTGGGAGTCCAAACCAAGCGCGGCTGTCCTCACAATTGCTGTTACTGCATTTATACGGTGATTGAAGGCAAACAAGTGCGGATCAATCCGGCGGATGAGGTGGTGGCGGAAATTCGGCAATTGTACGATCGAGGTATCCGCAATTTCTGGTTTACCGACGCTCAATTTATCCCAGCACGCAAATTCATCGACGATGCAGTTGAATTATTGCAAAAAATCATCGCCGCCGGGATGGACGACATACACTGGGCCGCTTACATCCGTGCGGACAATCTCACACCAGAATTGTGCGATTTGATGGTAAAAACGGGGATGAATTACTTTGAAATCGGCATCACCAGCGGTTCCCAGGAACTGGTTCGGAAAATGCGGATGGGCTACAACTTGCGAGTAGTTTTAGAGAATTGCCGCGATTTAAAAGCCGCAGGTTATAACGATGTGGTTTCAGTTAATTACTCGTTTAACGTCATTGACGAAACCTTTGAAACCATCAGGCAAACTATTGCTTATCACCGAGAATTAGAGCGGATTTTCGGAGCCGATAAAGTAGAACCAGCGATTTTCTTTATTGGGTTGCAGCCGCACACAATTTTGGAAGAATACGCCTTTAAACAGGAGATTCTGCAACCTGGTTACGATCCCATGAGTTTGATGCCTTGGACAGCGCGCAAGTTGCTGTGGAATCCAGAGCCTTTGGGTTCGTTTTTCGGGGAGATTTGTTTGGAAGCTTGGCAGCGTAATTCCAATGATTTCGGCCGCGAAGTGATGGCTATTTTGGAGGAAAAACTCGGCTGTGCGGATTTGGAAGAGGCATTAACCGCGCCTGTGGAAATCAAAGACAAACAGTTGGCAGCAGTTAATTAGTTGCCAGGTTCGCAGTCAGGACGACGGTTATTTTAAAAATGGGAAATGGGAGGAAAAATGTATCTTCTGTTTCCCTTTTTATTATTCACTAAATAGCTAACCGCAAATAAACATTACCCTGTAACTGAGTCAGTTCGCGATCGCATGGGAGGCGAGAAACCCGGTTTCTAGGAAAATCAAAGGTTTAGTAACCAGAAATATATGAAGAAACCCGGTTTCTCAGATCAGCGTGACAAGTCATAAAATCTTAAAAATGTCATAAATGCAAGAGATTGCTTTCCTGCGATCGCATTGACATACTTATGTATTTTTACTGGGTAGGGTTCACAGTTCGCACCTTACTTAAACCGACGGTGTACCGTGTTCCTGCACCTTTCACCTCTGATATTAAATATTATTAATATCCAGCAAACATCGCTTAAGATGTAATTATATAGTTAAAACCAGGAGTGACAAGATGTTTGATAAAGATAGAGTTAAGGGCATTAAAGGAGTAGGTCTAGTTATGGCAGGCATTAGTGCGATTCCCTGCGGGATAGCTTCGCTTCACGGCTTTTTGACAGCCTCAGCAAAAGCCACTCCACTAAATCAACCGATTGGCAAAGTTCGGGCGATCGCACCCAACACTTTAGGCAATAATCCACCGCTGCAAATTGCTCAAGTTGAGGGATGTCCGAGGGCCGAAATGGTGCAATTTTTCGCAACGCCCAACTTTTCTATATACATTTGCAAAACCCAGGAAGGCGATATTTTTTACCGCGGCCTCAGCAAAATAAATGGCACCCAAATCAATGTCATGCAAGTAACTACAGGTGATGACGGAAGTTATGAAGCGACTAACGGCAATATTATCTATTCGATTAACCCCCAACGCCTGCAAGTCCGCCAGAATGGTAAGGTAATTTTGACGGAAGCTGTCATTAAGTAACACTAACTGTTATTTAATGATAAATTAAATTCACTAAATTTAGGGTGTATTTTATTTAATATCATGTCCGATGGATTAACCATAATATCCCGGCAGGGCTGGTTTTTGAGATTGTTAATTATTGGCAGGTATTGTTGGTGAACCCGCCCCTACAAAAATTGCGATGGCTCGACCGGACATGATTTAAGTTAAAAATTTAAGAGGCACTAAAACATATTGATTCCTTAATAATCAAATAGAATCAATGGTAACGGTTATAAGATTGACTAACTTTTGTTTAAATACCTCTGAATTAGGACGATCGCCACTATATCATCTACCGGCCGCGGCGGAGTCCGCATCCCCTGGGGAATCAAGCGAGAAAGGCCCGTCGGAGGGTACATTTCCCAGTAGCGTTCCTTGGCTTCCAAACTGCTGTACCTCTCGTCAACCCGAACAATTTCGATCTCCGGCGACAAACTCTGACTGAGTTTTTGTTTCCAACTTTTAGAAGTCGTTTGATCTCCCATGACTAATAACTCAATGGGAAACTCTTTGCACAGAGATTGAATCGTAGATATTGCTTCGTCGGACAGCACAACTTGATGGTAGCAGACGTTCTTATCTCTACCCATCACGGCGATGCCGCACTTGTCTTTACCGGGATCGAAACCTAAAATCATATTTATTAGTTCTGGGTTAATAAGTTTGTAGTTGGGCTTGAGCGCCAGCCAACTCAATCGCCAGCCTATATCTAATCTGCTACTTGCATTCTTGACTGTAGCAAAATCTTTGCGGGCGATCGTACTTTTTTTACTTGACTTTTTTGTGGGATTGACATATTATATCATCGTGGGAATCCGTGCGGTCATATAATGCCTAAAATCAAAAACCAAGTTTTTGGCATAATCTTTACTTCCCGTTTTAATTTATCGAAAAAACCCGGTTTCTTTCACCCCCCGCAGCAATCAGAAACTGGGTTTTTGCCACAATCTTGGCTTCCCCGTTTGGATTTATCGAAAAAACCCGGTTTCTCACAGCAACGCGCACAAATCAGAAACCGGGTTTTTGTCACAATATTTGCTTCCCAGTTTAGATTTATCGAAAAAACCCGGTTTCTCTCACCCCGTGCAGGAAATGCGTCGCTGTGAGATTGTCGATTTGATTTGTAAATTGCAGATGGCGACGCACCCTACTATCTTGAATCGGGTGCAAAGATGAGTCCCCCCCAAAAAAATTTAAAGCGCGCTGACGCGCGTAAGAGAGAAAAGAGGAAAAAGTGCAAAGGGCAAAAGGGAAAAGGGAAGAAAAGAGTCCTCACAGGGAAGAGGGGGAAGCAGGAAGCTGCCCAAAAGCAACAACGCGAAAACCCGCGTCCCGGCTTGAGCTGCCCGCAGAACCGTAGTAGCGGTAGGCAGCACGGCAAAGGATCGCAAGGTAGTACCACGCACCACCACGCAGCACTCGGGTATAAGATTCTTTTTGTGTTTCCCAAGCGCTTCCATCAGAGGGTGCGCCATTGTAGTTACTATGCCAGCCATCTTGACACCATTCCGAAACATTGCCGTGCATATCGTACAAGCCAAAAGCATTCGGAGGAAAAATTCCCACCAGAGTAGTTTCTTGGCGGTAAAGTCCTTGAGGCGCAGAACCGTAAGGATTGTTGCCGTTATAATTAACTAAATCGGGAGTAATAGTTTCCCCGAAGTGAAAAGCTGTTGTCGTACCGGCCCGACAAGCATATTCCCATTCGGCCTCACTCGGCAAGCGATAGTTTTTCCCTGTTTTCTCCGACAGCTTTTGACAGAAATTTACCGCATCGTTCCAAGTTACAGATTCTACAGGCCGTTTCGCACCTTTAAAATCAGAAGGGTTATTGCCCATCACCGCTTGCCACTGTTCTTGAGTGATGGGGTATTTTCCTACATAAAAAGCCGGTACTGTTACTTGATGCTGCTGCGAACTTTCGCCATCGTACCTACCTGCCTGTGTTGCTGACGAACCCATCATAAATGTGCCGCCATGAATGTAAACCATTTCTAGTACAACTCCATTACCTAAGTCTTCAGCGAAGTAACGAGCCAAAGACTTTCTGCGACTGTTTTCTTTTCCTTCAGCATCGACTGTGATGACATCAAATTCAAATGTAGGGAGATAGTCCTGAAACTGTGGTTTAATCTTTAAGTCATCTCGATTTTTCAGCAGTGAATAGGCCGCAAATTTCACCTGAATTGATTCATCGTGCAATGCTTTAATTATCAAATCTAAACCTGATTCTCCATATTTGAGTGCTTCGGAGAGGGCGGCGATTCTCACTTCGACGATGGGTGAAGCTAAGCGGCTTTTAACACCGGGAATGCCTCCGAGTACCCCAGCATTGATAGGAATTGAATTTTGACCGCCACGGACGGCATCGTATTCTCTGGGTTCATTTTGATTCTCTGACATTACACCGCACGCTCCTGCATTTTAACAGTTGACAGTTGGCAGTTGATGGTTGGCAGTTGGCAGTTGATGATTGCATAGTACCGGAATCGAACCATTTATGCTTGACCGGTATTGGCTCTGTTTATGAGGTTATTTATGTCCGCGCCTGATGTGGCGGTTGCTATATATATGGCGGCACGGATTCCCATGATTTAATGATATGTCAAGGGCGCGAAAAAGTCAAGCAAAATTTTGGTTCGATGGCGCACAATTTTTGCTCAAATTGGATATATCGCTCCAGAGTTTATTTAAGTTTCAAATCTCCTGAGCTTTGTTTTTGTTCTCCGGTGCGGAAAACAACGGCTCCGTTTTCAAGAGCCACTAAATCTATTTTAAGCGGGCCGGCAATGTAAGTGACATCTGCAGCGATCGCCTGAACATCCAGCGGTTTCTCGTACTGCTGCAATCGCTCGATAAAACCAGCTAAAGTTTCAATCTGATTGTCGGCAACTTGCACTCTACCGCCGACAACACCGATCAGGCGAGCGCGAAATTGACAAGCTTCTATCAATTGCAGCAACTGCTGCCGCACCTGTTCGTGGGTCAAAGTCACGGGATCGACAGCAACCCCTCCAATCACATCTCCAGCGCGGAAAACCACTCGATTGATTTCTGCTTCTGCAAATACCTTAATTACCTTTTCTTCCCGCAGGTAATTAGCGCCGGCGACAATCCGCACCACGTAATCTTGACCGTCTTTAATCTGACTAATTAGTTGATCGATTTCTGCTTTAGTAATTTGAATAACCTGCTCTCTAACCTTTCTATTTTCCGGCTGCATCAGTCCGACGGTGGTTTTATTTGCTTCTTGCAAAAGCCGATCGATCGCGCGACTCGCCATACCGGGTTCGAGGATGCGAACCACGCCAGCCGCTAAAATTTGACCGCGCCTGATAGCAACTGTACCCTCGCGGATTGCCTGAAAATCGCGTTCCAAAACTTGCACTTGCTGCTGCAATAAAGTTTGTTGCTGTTCGAGTTGAGCTTGTTGCTGTGCCAAGGTTTCTAAGAGTGCTTCCCTCTCGGCAATTACTTTGTCGCGCTCGACAATAGTTCGATCGCGCTCGGCGAGATTTTGCACCCGCTGGGCAATTTCCTTGTCCCGCTGGGCAATTAGTTCGTTGCGATCGACAATTTCTTTGTCCCGCTGGGCAATTTCTGCGTCTCGCTGGGCAATTTCTGCGTCTCGCTTGGCAATTTGAGTTTTTACCTGCTCGATTAACTGTTGGCGTTCCTCTTGCAGTTGGGCGATTTCCGCTCCTAAAGTCGTTTTTTGAGCAGAAACTGTTTTCAATTGGTTCTCGGTGCGATCGAGCTGAGCTTGTGTAGTCGATCGGGCCGTTTGAACCAGTTTCAATTGTTCTTCGGTGCGGGATTTAGCTGCTTCCACGCTGTTGAGCTGTTCTTCTGTCTTAGATTTAGCAGCTTCTACCTGACTTAACTGCTCTTCAGTTTTAGACTTGGCTGCTTGCACGCTGTTGAGCTGGGCCCGCAGCGAGTTTAATTTTGTTTGCGTCCGAGCTTGCTCAGCATTAGCTGCTTGGAGGGATTGATTAATTTGCTCTAAATTGGCTCTAGCTTGCGCTTGAGCGGCTCTGGCTTGAGCTAATTCACTTTCAACTCGATTTTTTTCTTGAGTGGCTTGGTTGATTTCTCTGCGGGCGTTGTTGAGCCTTTTTTGAATCTCGTCTATTCTAAAAACTCCCGTTCGCAGTGGCTTGCTAGTAGCAAACAAAATGCCCAGAGTAATTGCTGACAGGATGCTGCCAGCCATCACTGTCACAACAACAGCAGTATCGCGGGGGCGAAGCTTGAACAAACTCAACCTTGCCTTGCCGACTTTCGTCCCAAGGCGATCGCTGACAGTGGCGATCACACCCCCCAACACTAAAATTACAAATACCAGGATGTATCCAGCAGTCATTCCGATTTTATATTTTGGATTTTGGATTTTGGATTGAATCTAAAATCCAAAATCCAAAATCCTATACTTTCTCGGCATCAAGTGAATTGCTGGCTTAAAGCCACCGGGTTGTGGACTGTGATCTTTTTCTTGTGGATCGAGATCATGGTTTCTTGTCTGAGATCCCCGAGCAAACGAGTCACAGTTACCCGCGTCGAGCCGATCGCTTCGGCGATCGCCTGGTGGGACAGCTTCAAATCTATCGTAATCCCCTCTGTACCGGGCACGCCAAAATCCCGGCACAGAATCAGCAAAAAGCTGACGAGTCTCGAACCCATATCTCGGTGGGCCAGCGTTTCAATCATCATCTCGGTTTGCAAAATCCGAGACGACAGCCCCCGCAGCATCACCATCGACAGTTCTGGGTCTTCCTTGAGCGCTTTCTCGACTTGTTCGATCGGCAGCGAGATCAATTCCACCGGCGTAAAGGCTACCGCGTGGTAAAACCTGTCCGATCGGTGTCCCGTAATCAGAGACAGCACCCCAAATACGCTATTTTCGCGCAGGAGGGCGACTGTAATTTCTTCCCCTGCTTCGTACACCCTGGAGAGCTTCACAGCACCTCTAATGAGAACGTAGACGCGCTCAGCCGGGTCTCCAGGGAAAAAAATTGTCTTGCCCCGTTCAAAGGTTTCCACAATGGGTGGAAACGCCCCGCCGCTGATTTGGCGGAACACGGCTGCTAGCGGTCTATCATGCGTCACGACTAGATCCTTCTGTACTAATCAATACTTTATAACTTGCCGATTAACCTTATTGAGTAAATATACTGCCCAACCTCCAATATCCAAGGATTCGGTTACTTCCATCTAATGTTAAGGTAAACACGCACTGTATGATTAAATCTAGCCCTTCTCTTAACTTTTTCAATTCCGCCCCCATGTAGCTCCACAGCAAAATTAATATAATTGTGTCTCAATTGTGTCTCAATTGTGTCTGGCTCAGTTAAATCTGAATCAGTTGTGTCTAAACTGGCGGGGTTGTCGCACAGAGCCAATGAGAACGGTGCTAGTTGCTTCTAGAAGAAATACAGATGATAGATTTGACCGGAAAAAATGCTCTTGTTACGGGCATTGCCAACAATCGCTCGATCGCCTGGGGCATCGCTCAGCAGCTCCACAAAGCTGGGGCCAACCTCGGCATAACTTATTTGAAGGACGAGAAAGGCAAGCACGAGCGCAAAGTCGCTGAACTGGTGGAACCGCTCAATCCCAGTCTGTATTTGCCCTGCAATGTCCAAGACGAGAGCGAAATTGAGTCTACTTTTCAAACCATCGCCGACAAGTGGGGCAAGTTAGATGTCTTGATCCACTGTCTGGCTTTTGCCGGCAAGGACGAACTTTCGGGAGATTTCACCAACACCTCGCGCCAAGGTTTCTCCAATGCTTTGGATATTAGCGCTTACTCGCTGGTGCGGCTTTGTGCTGCTGCTAAACCGCTGATGGCCGAGGGTGGCAGTATTGTGACGCTGACTTATTTGGGCGGCGTCCGGGTAGTTCCTAATTATAATGTGATGGGAATTGCTAAGGCGGCTTTGGAAATGAATGTTCGTTATCTGGCTGCTGAACTGGGCCCGTTAAATATTCGGGTAAATGCGATTTCTTCTGGCCCAATTCGGACTCTGGCTTCGTCAGCAGTTGGCGGTATTCTGGACATGATCCACCACGTTGAGGAAGTGGCGCCGCTGCGGCGGACGGTGACTCAGCAGGAAGTGGGAAATGCTGCGGCTTTTCTGTGCAGCAATCTCGCTAGCGGGATTACGGGTCAAGTTTTGTATGTCGATGCCGGTTACGAAATCATGGGAATGTAACAGTTGTCGAGAATTTTGAGTTATGTAGGGGCGGGTTGAGACAATAAACTTTAACTTTAACAAGTAAGTTTTATGCAAAATCCGCCCCTTTCGAGAGTTTTGAGTTGTGCATAATTCTCTTAACTAAACACTTGAGAATCAGCGCTGCTCAATCTGTAATCTTCAATTACTAATTATCCATAACTAATGAATGACCCATTGCGAATTATGGAGATAATCGATCGCCCTTCTCTACCTCCTACAAGTTCAGTTCAACCAGCTAGGGCCGCCTTGGTGAAACGCACGACACTAGAAACGGATGTCACGGCCAGCCTCAATCTAGACGGTGTGGGAACTTGCAAGGCGTCTACGGGGATTCCGTTTTTAGACCATATGTTGCACCAGATTGCTTCTCACGGATTGATAGATTTGGACGTGCAGGCGATCGGGGATTTGGAGATTGACGACCACCACACGAACGAGGATGTGGGAATTACCTTGGGCCAAGCCCTAGCAAAAGCTGTCGGCGATCGATCGGGCATTTCTCGTTTCGGACATTTCATCGCACCTTTGGATGAAGCTTTAATTGAAGTAGTGCTAGATTTTTCGGGACGGCCTCACTTAAGTTACAGCTTGGAAATTCCCAACCAGCGGATCGGCACTTACGATACCGAATTAGTGAAAGAGTTTTTTTCGGCGGTGGTGAACCACACTCAAATGACACTGCACATTCGACAGTTGCAGGGCGGAAATTCTCATCACATTGTAGAAGCGGCGTTTAAAGCATTTGCGCGAGCTCTGCGGATGGCGGTGGAAATCGATCCGCGGCGCGCCAGTCGGATTCCGAGTTCTAAAGGGGTTTTGTAGTTTGGGGTTTGCAGTAGCGCTTCTGGGCTACTGCAAAGCTGTAAATCAAAATATATCTGCTATATAGTTAAAAACACCTTGACTTCCCTCACCGTACTTTCCGATAAATTCAGCGATTAGTCGATCGCTACACCTTTCTATAGCTTCAGCAATAGAACTGTGTGCTAAAACTTGACTGGCGGATAGACGCAAAACTTCAAACAGATTCACAGTATAGCGAGTATCTTCACTGACAAAATCCCACAATTCTCGACCGATTAAAGTGATCATTTCCGAATTTGGCAAAATTTGCTTCAGCAAACCCAGTGTTACAGTTTTATTAGTTCTTTTGCCGTAAGCTATACCAATATAAGCGCGATCGCCCTCCTGAATTTTTTCCTCAATTTTGGCAGCCCAATATACTATCTGGTCTTTATCCATATCATTGGGGCAGCTTTTTACCTGTATCCAGCATTTCTCGCCATCACTCGTAGTTTTAATTGCGTCCCATCCTGACTCTTCCGGTGCACTTTCTGCACTTTCAGAGCAAGATATCAATAGTTTTTGAATAAAAAATCCCATTGAAGTGACAATAGACCTAGTAGCCGTCATATAAACATTAAGCCTGACAACTTCTTCAGGAGTGTCCAGATTTAACGCCCTGATTAAAAATGGGTTGGGATGAATTTTCCCTAAAGTCAGATTTTCAACCATAACTAGCTGTCGCCCAGTAAAATCCCGACAAATACTGCCTAAAAAATTTTCAGCGATCGTAAGTTGCAGCGAAAGCTTGCCTGAAGATATAAATGCTAAAATCCGTTCAATCTCATCGGCAGTAAATCTGAGCGCTGTTTTGCCAGATATGCTGCTGATGCCGTTTCTGAGTGTTGCGGCTTCTAAGTTAAAAAATTCTTCTAACTCCGCAAAGTGACTGGCGAAAGAGCGAGACTTTCTGGCAGGCAGTCCTACTTCTTTTTCTAAAACAAATGCTAATAATTCATGAAGTTGCTCTGACACTTTTCTTTCTCCTCAACTCTTTTATATATTAGTTAACTGAAAAGAGAAAGCTGAAGAAACTCATACTTTACTAAAATCCAAAAGCAAGAGCATCAAGCATATACTTACCCTTCTCCCGCCCCACTTCTTGATATATATCCAAAAGTTCTTCGTAGGCACTCTCTCCCCCTATAATATTCCAAAACTCATGTCCCATAATGACAGCTTGTTCAAAAGGGGTGTACTTCCTTGCCACTGGCCATTTATAATCTGAACGATTTGGCCCGTAAGGATTGTAAGCCATAGCATAATAAGATTGAGCATCGGGCCGAGACAGTCCGCACAGTAAATGATATCTCAGCAGTCGTTGAATTACCTCCAAGCATTGTCCTTTGTTGGGTTTCGATCCTTTAATTTCAAAGAAAAATTTCCTGCCGTCACGGGATAGCACGTACAAATCTGCTTTGACTCTGACCGATCGCCTAACTAAATGGTTCGTTTTTTGAGCCTCAAGAACAGCTTCTATCATTTCTTCAAAAGCAGGTTTATTTGCATTATTGTCTGCTGACTGTTCAAATAGCGCTATCTGATGCTCAATTTCATTGATAGCCTCTATGCTAACTTCGCCAGAAATTTCATAGCTTCTGCTTGCTTCTTGGTGATGTTCCAAAGCAATGAGTTTTGCACATTCTTCATAAGTTGTGCCCAAGCTACTGCTGAAACCTCTTTCAAACTCGTTAATCCGTAGCAATTCTGACGGCATAATAGCAGCCTGAAACGGTTTCAGTTGACCTTTAGAGGATTTGCATGATAAATATGCTGCTGGAATATCAAGTTTCGGTATTAGCCGTCCTCTGTATTCATTGACAAGATTTTCGATGAAAACTTCTAAGTATGCTTTGATTATGACGCGGGTAGTTGAGCTAATAGCTGACATTGCATTGTCCTTTGTTGGGTTTAGATCCTTTAATTTCAAAGAAAACTTTCCTCCCGTCACGGGATAGCACGTACAAATCTGCTTTGACCGATCGCCTAACTAAATGGTTAGTTTTTTGCGCCTCAAGAACAGCTTCTATCATTTCTTCAAAAGCAGGTTTATTTGCATTTTTGTCGGCTGACGGCTCAAATAGCGCTATCTGACGCTCAATTTCCTTGATAGCCTCTATGCTAAGGAATGAAAAATAAATAAGTTGATGAGTTATCGGTTATAATGAAAAAAGTGCGCTTATTGCAATTTTCGCCAAAAGAGAACTCAACTCACAACGGATTTTTCTCCTTAACTATTCTAATTTACTTTTTAATCCATGTTTTATTCTACTTCAATTGAGTCAGAAATGAAAAAAAATATAAATCCAGATCATAAAAGGATAAAATAAGGTATACAGAAGAAAGAATCTCAAAAATTAGGATGGGGTGGAATTAGCTATGTAAAGCAACTTTTGGGATGCAGCAGAAATACCATCATCAAGGGATTAGAAGATTGATAAAAAATGGACTCTGAGACACTAAAGAGTTCCAGGGTCAGAAAGAAAGGAGCGGGAATAAAAAGTATTCTGTCTACTCAAATCGGCATTGATGCAGCCTTTTTAGAAGTTTAAAAAAATCACACAGCCGGAGACCCAATGAATGAGTTAATCAAATAAACTAATTTGACGCATAAAGAAATAGCTTCGGGACTACAAGCGGCAGGTTTTACCATTAGTCTTCCCTTAGTGACAAAACTATTCACGTATTCCCTTGACTGTGGCCGCTGACGGTACAACAACTAAACCCGGTAAGTTCTGGGTGTACGAGAGAATTATCCGCATTCCTTACTACGGCATTTATGAAATGAGAACGGGCAATTTAGAGGTCTATCACCTGATAGATTTTGTGTATCAAAGGATGGAGCCAAACGAACGCGGTCACTATCCCATTCCTGTACTAGATGTAGAATTGGGACTGTGGCAGGGAAGCTATCAAAATCAAGAACTGCTTTGGCTGCGGTGGTGGGATTCCCAGGGGAATTTGCTGTTAACTGGCTCCGAACAAGTTGAAATTGAGCGGGCTAGAACCGAACAAGAATGGGAAAGAGCCGGACAAGCAGCGAAAAGTTACCCAGTTAGCGGAGCGACTGCGAGCAATGGGAATCGATCCCGATGCTGAGGATTGATATCAAAGTCCCAAAACTATCTCTGTAGCGCGAGCATCCCGCACCTTATCTTTTATAATCACAAAAAACAAAGCTGATGGAAACTAAACCACCTCTACCGCCCTTTACGTTGGAAACGGCTAAAGCCAAAGTTCAAGCTGCTGAAGATGCCTGGAATACCCGCGATCCCGAACGAGTAGCCTTAGCTTATACGGAAGATTCTCAGTGGCGAAACCGTGCCGAATTCTTCAGCGGACGGGAAGAAATCAAGGCTTTTTTAAGACGAAAATGGGCAAAGGAATTAGATTACCGTTTAAAGAAAGAACTGTGGAGTTTTACAGACAATCGAATTTCTGTTCGCTTCGAGTATGAGTGGCACGATGATTCTGGCTACTGGTATCGCGCCTATGGTAATGAACAGTGGGAATTTGCCGAAAATGGGTTAATGCGAAGACGTGAAGCTAGCATTAATGATGTTCCGATTCAAGAATCGGAACGGAAGTTTCGATAAGATTTATCTGTGAGTTGTTAGAGGCATCAACCTGGTTTTTTAGGAAAATACGCAGGTTTGTAGTCAGGACTTTAGTCATGATTGACTCACAGCCAGAAAGACGAATAAAGTCCTCACTACTAACGAAAGGTTTGTAGTAAGGACTTGAGTCATGATTAGAACTCTTGCAAAAATACAAAGCAGCCCACCCCAACTCTCCCCTTGAATCAGGGGAGGAGGCAAGATTATTCTTGTTTCCCCTCTTAATAAGTGGGGACTAAGGGGGGTGAATTTTACTTTTGCCAGAACTCTAGAGAAGTTTATAGAGCATCTGCGATCGTGTAGAATATGAAAAAACAATTTTAATGGAGTTTTGTTGCAAATGAAAATTTTGGCGATCGAAACACTAATTGTTAGTTCTATTCTTCTGTCAATCTCATCATTGTCATCGGCTCAAAGTAATCAACAGGGATCTACAATTCTACCCACAGGAGCTTACTACGCTCAAGGAACAATGTTCAATAACTCCCGTAGAGAGATTGCACATCAAAACAATAGAATCTGCATCAAGATCGTCGATGGCCCTGCAAATCCCTACAAAGGAGTCGAATCTATCACAATTAGCAGCGTGTCTTTGGAAAATGGGAAATTCTATATTGATGCAACTGGCACAGAGCTAGTATTAAAAAACAATGGAAAAGCATTCTCTGGCGACATTCGCGGTACATGGGAGTATAGAGGTATCTCCCCCGATCCAAGGAGTCAACCCATACAAGCTAAAAAAATGGCAGAATGTGTAGCTGCTCAAGGACGATATGTGCAGAAGATGGAAGGAATATCCATTTCAGGAATCGATTTTCCCAAGCATTAACCACGATCGAGATGGGTGGGGGCGAAACCAAAAGGTGCTCTGTGGGATGCAGTAATCGGTAATCGGAGTAAGGTGCGCGGCGCGCACCCTACATCATTAGGTTATGCGTCCAGGACTGTATCCTCAATCGGTAAGCAAACTCGGAGAAGTCAGGACAAAGACATCCCTGGTTCCCACACCTTCAGATTCCGGTTTAATCGGTGTAGTAAAGTGGAAAAACTCGTGGTCGTTAACTAACAGCAATTCCCCTGGCTGCAGAACTTTATTAAAAACAGGCTTCTCTTTTTTAGCCAAGTACAAATGCGTTTCCCCGCCTACAATATTAGTTCGGTCAACCGAGAAAATCCCGATAAAGTCAGTACCGTCTTGGTGAATGCCTTCCGGTGCGGGGTTGCCGAAATTGTGCGGCGAACAAGTCGTCCTGATTTGATGGATGCCGATTTCAGCTTCCGGGTGAATTTTGCAGGAATCGAAAAAAGCAAAAATCATCTGTTTGAAATTATCGAGGGCGATTAGCCGATCGTCCAATTCGGCAAATTCCCGCCTGATATCACCCACTAACGGATTGTATGTTTTGCTTTGAAACAAATAGCCGTGAGGTAACTTAACTAACTCATCTCCGTTGACTGTAAACCGCGACAATCTTCTAGAACGATACTTACCTTTTACATACGGATCGACAGGCATATCGTCAAAAAATTCCTTGAAACCTTCTAGCTTAATCGAGTTTACTTTTTTGAAAGTAAACATGAAGGCATAATCCAAATGAATGGATTCTAATACGGTTTTCATAGATTTTACTCCCTGAAGCCTTGCTCCCCTCCCTAATTTTGCCTTGAGGAGGTGTATGCTTCTACTCTAGCGCAGGTTTTTTGTATGTGTCGTAAAAGACCTTACAAAAATTGCAAAGATATCGTAAAGCTTGCAAGACGAATCCGGGGGCTTGTTTTTCTTTTAATCCAAAATCCAAAATCTAAAATCTAAAATCGATTGACCGCTTTCACCAGCGACTGACAGGCCCGCAGGAAAACGGCAACATCGACCCCAAGTGTGACGTACTGAACGCCAGCATCAATCCACTGCTGGGCGATTTCGGGGCTGTCAGCAAAAGTACCGGCCGCTTTGCCTGCTTGGCGGATAGTTTGCACTGCCTCTTGCATCATGTCGATGACTCGGGGATCGCGGACTTGGCCGGGTATGCCGATCGACTGTGACAGATCGTAAGGCCCTAGAAAAATCACGTCCACCTCTGGCACAGTAACAATTTCTGCCAGGTTGTCGATGCCAACTTTGCCTTCGACATGAATCACAACTAAGGATTCTTGGTTGAGTTTGTCGGTGATATTTGTACCTGCAGCGGTGTAAAGTCCCGCCCGCGTAGCGAAGGAAAGGCCTCGCGTACCCAGAGGACTGTATTTAGCGCTTTTGACAGCGGTTTCGGCATCGATTTTGCTTTCAATTTGAGGTACTTGAACGCCTGCACTGCCGATATCAAGAGCTCGTTGAATTTGCGGCCCGTCGTTTTTGCGGACACGAATAATCGGTGCAATTCCAGTGCAGTCGGCGGCGCGACACAAATCTTCAGCAGCAAGCGGGTTCAGGGGGCCGTGTTCCATATCGATAACGGCGAAATCGAATCCAGCGTGACCGCATATTTCCATGAATGCGGGATAAGCGCAGTTCATAAATAAACCGAGGACGGTTTCGCCTTGTTTAATTTTTTGTTTGAGTTGGTTTTGACGCATAAATTTGGAGTTTTTTTTACCGTCGATGACGACCGATGCACCTAAATTGTTTTTAATAATACAGCTAAAATATTGCCGTTACAACTTACTTTAGGTTAAGAGAATAGACAAAAATTTTGTAGCTGCTTTTGCTTCTATTTTAAAAGGAATCAAGCACAAAAGCCAGCCCAAAATAAACATTCCTAAAATTGGTAAAAATATTGCTCCCACGGAGGGTTCGACCAACCAAGCAAATAAAGCAAACATTCCAATACTGCCAGTTGTCCACAGCCAAAGAATCAGAAGTCCTATGACTATTTTATGTAAAGTCATCCTAATTTTGATGGAACAACCGAACTGTTGAGTCTGTATATCTCCTTCTATAATTGGGAACAATAAATTTCGACCGATGATGATGCGATTAATTTTGAAGGTTTTGCCAGAAATTGTTCCTTCATAAGGTTTTGGAGGTGGCGGCCCAAAGGGTATAATTATTCTAACAACTTTGGGAGGAGTAACAACTTCGTCCAACCTGCGTAAAACCTCGGAAAAAGTTAAACTTGTGGTAATTGTTAAACTCTCAAAAGGAATCAATGACCTAAAAATTTTGACGATTTTGAGCATAAGGTAGAGCCGGCTGTTCAATAGTTGTTGCTGGTATTAATGCCTCTTCTCTAAAAAAGTTTTCCCTGACAACACCGCGAAATACCAGTATACTGCAAAATAAACATTTAGATGGCATGAGTGTTTTTCGCGCTATGTCACAATTAATTCCACAATCTCTGATGAAACTTAGACAGTATCTATTTTTGCTCAAAGGTCGATCGATCCTTAGCCTCACCCTCGGCATAATTTCCGCGATAGGAAGCATTTCGCCAGTATTTGCCGAACCTCCGCGTAATCCAGACAAGGCAGAAACTTGCGACATTCTAGTAGCAGGCGGCGGACTCGCAGGCGCTGCTACCGCTTACGAAGGTTTACTGGCGGGGCGCACAGTTTGCCTTACTGAAATTACTGACTGGGTAGGGGGTCAAATTTCCTCCCAGGGAACTTCCGCACTCGATGAAAGAGATACTCAGCGATCGCTCTTATTTTACCCCCGCGGCTACCTCGAATTGCGGGGGCGGATCAAGGAACATTACGGCCGGCTAAATCCCGGAGGCTGTTGGGTTAGCTATTCGTGTTTCATGCCCTACGACGGTCACAAAATTCTATTTAACATCTTGCAGGATGCTGCTAGAAAAGGCAAAGGCACGCTGAAATGGTTTCCCAATACCGTTATTAAAGAACTAGCAATTACTCCTGCTGTGGCGGGGAATGCGGTTGGGGGCCAACAAATTAAAAGTGCGATCGCAATTCAACACAAACCCGCAGCCAACACGCCACCACTCAACACCGAAACTCTTTCTCAGACTATCGAAGATGCCTATCGCTACGAAAATTCTCCGCGATTTAACAAAACTATTATTAGGTTTATTCCTAAACCACCTAACCAGTCCAATTCTCAACCTAAAGGTGCTGATTGGTACGTTGTAGATGCCACTGAAACAGGCGAATTGATCGGACTTGCCGATGTTCCCTACCGCCTCGGAATTGACCCGCGTTCCCCTCTCGAACCTTCCTCCGCTAGCCCAAGCGGCGACGCTTATTGCACTCAAGGTTTTACCTACACCTTTGCGATGCAGGCAACGAAGGAACCGCAGCAGCATCAAGTGCCGTCTTTTTATCAACAATACGCTCCTTACTACAGCTACGAATTGCAGAGATTGGCGAGCTTTCCCTTAGTTTTCACCTACCGCCAAATCAGGAGCATGATGCCGGATGAAAAGCGACCTTCAGACCCGAAGCAATACCCGATTTATCCGGGGGATATTTCGATGCAAAACTGGACTTGGGGCAATGACTATCGTCCCGGTTCTGCCCAGGATAATTTAATTTATACTCGCGAGCAGTTGCAAGAAGCAGGTCAACTGCAACCGGGGGGATGGATGGGCGGTTTGCGAACCGAAACTTTGCGAAAGGGAGAGGAAAATGCCAAAGGATTTTTCTACTGGCTGGTAACAGGAACTACTGACTCGCAGCTAGGAGAGGGAGTCAAAAAGCCTAATCCAAACAATCGTTTTTTGAGCGGGTTGGATTCGCCGATGGGGACGGTGCACGGACTTTCTAAATATCCTTATATGCGGGAGGGCCGGCGCATTATTGGGCGGCCGAGTTTCAATCAGCCTCAAGGTTTTACGGTGTGGGAAGTTGATATGTCTCGCACTGACTTTACGGCTGATTTTTATCGCCAAAATTTGTCCGAGGAAGAGTATCGCAATTTGTGGTTAGCTGTGGGTGGTTTGAATGCGCCGGCTTTGGCTGTGGGAAGTCAATCTGTTGAGGATACAAAATCGCGATCGCGCGCTACGATTTATCCTGATTCTGTGGGTATCGGTCATTATGCGATCGACTTTCACCCCTGCATGACCAACAGTCCGCCGGAAGCACCAGGAAATACCGAACGCGAAGGCACTCGCAAAGGTCAAGGGCAAGCTTATCCCTTCCAAATTCCGCTGCGGGCAATGATTCCCCAGAAAATTGACAATATGTTAGTGGCAGGTAAAAGTATAGCTGTGAGCCACACAGCGGCCGCTGCTTATCGAGTGCATTCTTTTGAATGGTCTGCAGGTGCGGCGGCGGGAGTTACGGCTGCTTTTTCCCTAGAAAAGGGGATTCTACCTTATGAATTGGTGGACGAATTGCCGTCCCGCGAGCCAAACTTGGAAGTGTTACAGTTGCGGTTGCAACAAAATGCCAATCCCATCGCCTTTCCGGGTACTTCTATTTTCAATAGTTCGTGGCAAAATTGGAAATAATCGCAGTTGGTAATCTGTAGGGCGGACATCCTGCCCGCCCTACAAAAAAATTCACTCTTTGTAGAACAGGGTGGAACAGGCTTTCGGGCTTGTTCCTGACACCCGACAATTAACTGGTTATTAAGAAGAGCCTGCGAACCAGTATAAAATAACCAATAACAAAGTAGCTGATAAACAGCAATTTGTCATCCATCTTTCGATAGAAGCAATCAGACACTGCTTTAGTTGGATAATATCAATAATCTCAAAAATATTCCCCCCTTCCCCTTCAAACTCGTCAAAGGTAACTGTCATGTCAACTGCACAGATCACAAGCCCCAATTCCAATAATGGTTATGCCAAACAGTTACTTAGAACCTTAGTGGCAGTCAAAAAAGGGGACTTTTCAGTTCGGATGCCCATAGACCAGACCGGTCTAGCGGGGAAAATTGCTGACGAACTTAACGACATTATCGAGCTCAATGAGAGAATGGCCGCTGAACTCGAGCGGATCGGCACAGTTGTCGGTAAAGAAGGCAAAATCGCCCAGCGGGCCACCATTGGCAGTGCCGAGGGGTCATGGGCAGCTAGCGTAAACTCTGTCAATACCCTAATTACAGATTTAGTGCAACCAACCTCTGAAACCGCCAGAGTAATTCGGGCCGTAGCAAAAGGAGATTTATCGCAAACTATCGCCTTAGAAATAGAAGACAGACCCCTTAAAGGAGAATTCCTCCAAACAGCGCAAATTGTTAACACAATGGTAGACCAATTGAGCTCCTTTGCGTCGGAAGTAACGCGGGTTGCTAGGGAAGTGGGAACCGAAGGGAAATTAGGCGTGCAAGCTGAAGTTAAAGGAGTTGCGGGAACTTGGAAAGATTTAACGGATTCAGTTAACTCGATGGCGGGGAATTTAACAGCACAAGTGCGTAACATTGCTGAAGTGACAACGGCGGTGGCAAATGGCGACTTGTCGAAGAAAATTACTGTAGATGTAAAA
Organism: Microcoleus sp. AT9b-C3; assembly: GCF_036705485.1. Lineage (NCBI taxonomy): Bacteria > Bacillati > Cyanobacteriota > Cyanophyceae > Oscillatoriales > Microcoleaceae > Microcoleus > Microcoleus sp. AT9b-C3. Next base: position 120,791 of record NZ_JAUBUR010000020.1, read on the forward strand.
GGTGAAATTCTCGAACTGAAAAACACGATTAACATCATGGTGGATCAGTTGAGTTCCTTCGCATCTGAAGTAACCAGGGTTGCTAGGGAAGTGGGAACCGAAGGCAAATTAGGGGTGCAAGCTGAAGTGCGGGGAGTAGCAGGAACCTGGAAAGATTTAACGGATTCAGTTAACTCAATGGCGGGTAATCTTACCGCACAAGTACGGAACATTGCCGACGTGACGACTGCTGTGGCAAATGGTGACTTATCTAAAAAAATTACAGTAGATGTTAAAGGTGAAATTCTGGAGTTAAAAAACACTATTAACATCATGGTGGATCAGTTAAATTCCTTCGCATCTGAAGTAACCAGGGTGGCGAGAGAAGTAGGTTCCGAAGGCAAACTGGGGGGTCAAGCTGAGGTGAAAGGAGTTGCCGGAACTTGGAAGGATTTAACAGATAGCGTTAACTTCATGGCAGGCAGTTTGACAGCACAAGTGCGGAACATCGCTGAAGTGACAACCGCTGTGGCAAAGGGTGATTTATCTAAAAAAATTACCGTAGATGTTAAAGGGGAAATTCTCGAACTTAAAAATACCGTCAACACGATGGTTGACCAGTTAAATTCCTTCGCATCTGAAGTAACCAGGGTTGCTAGGGAAGTGGGAACCGAAGGGAAATTAGGCGTACAAGCTGAAGTGCAGGAAGTAGCAGGAACCTGGAAAGATTTAACGGATTCAGTTAACTCAATGGCCGGGAATTTAACAGCACAAGTCCGCAACATTGCTGAGGTGACGACGGCTGTTGCTAACGGTGACTTATCTAAAAAAATTACGGTACAGGTTAAAGGCGAAATTTTAGAACTGAAAAACACCATTAACGTGATGGTGGATCAGCTTAATTCCTTTGCATCTGAAGTAACCAGAGTTGCTAGGGAAGTGGGATCGGAAGGTAAACTCGGCGGTCAAGCGGATGTCCGAGGGGTAGCAGGAACTTGGAAGGATTTAACGGATTCAGTTAATTTCATGGCGGGTAGTTTAACCGAACAAGTACGGAATATTGCGGCTGTTACTACTGCGGTGGCAAATGGCGACTTGTCGAAGAAAATTACTGTAGATGTTAAAGGTGAAATTCTTGAACTGAAGAACACCGTCAACACGATGGTGGATCAGTTAAATTCCTTTGCATCTGAAGTAACCAGGGTTGCTAGGGAAGTGGGAACCGAAGGGAAATTAGGCGTGCAAGCTGAAGTTAAAGGAGTTGCGGGAACTTGGAAAGATTTAACGGATTCAGTTAACTCGATGGCGGGGAATTTAACAGCACAAGTGCGGAACATTGCCGAAGTGACAACGGCGGTGGCAAATGGCGATTTATCCAAGAAAATTACTGTAGATGTAAAAGGGGAAATTCTCGAACTGAAAAACACGATTAACATCATGGTGGATCAGTTGAGTTCCTTCGCATCGGAAGTAACCAGAGTTGCTAGGGAAGTGGGAACGGAAGGTAAATTAGGCGTGCAAGCTTACGTGCGGGGTGTAGGGGGAACTTGGAAAGATTTAACCGACAACGTAAACTTGATGGCGGGGAATTTGACGGCGCAGGTGCGGAATATTGCGGAAGTGACGAAAGCGGTGGCAAATGGCGATTTGTCTAAGAAAATCACCGTGGATGTTAAAGGTGAAATTCTGGAGTTGAAAGACACTATTAACGTGATGGTGGATCAGCTTAATTCCTTCGCTTCTGAGGTAACGCGGGTGGCGCGGGAGGTGGGAACTGAGGGTAAATTGGGCGGTCAAGCTGAGGTGAAAGGAGTTGCGGGAACTTGGAAAGATTTAACCGACAATGTAAACTCGATGGCTGGGAATTTGACAGCGCAAGTGCGGGGTATTGCTAAGGTTGTGACGGCGGTGGCGAATGGCGATTTGAAGCGCAAATTAATGCTGGAAGCTAAGGGAGAAATTGCGACTCTGGCAGATACGATTAACGAGATGATTGATACGCTGGCGACGTTTGCCGATCAAGTTACTACCGTGGCGCGGGAGGTGGGTATTGAAGGGAAATTGGGCGGCCAGGCGAAGGTTCCGGGCGCGGCGGGGACGTGGCGAGATTTGACGGATAATGTGAATGAATTGGCTGCGAATTTGACTACTCAGTTGCGGGCGATCGCAGAAGTGGCAATTGCTGTTACCAGAGGCGATTTAACGAGGTCAATTTCCGTCGCCACGGAAGGAGAAGTTGCGATCGTTAAGGACAACATTAACCAGATGATCGCCAATCTCCGGGAGACTACGCAGAAAAATACTGAGCAAGATTGGCTGAAAACAAACCTTGCTAAGTTTACTCGAATGCTCCAAGGTCAGCGGGATTTAGAAACTGTTTCTAAACTAATTCTCTCAGAATTGACGCCGCTGGTGTCTGCTCAGCATGGCGTCTTCTTTATGATGGAATCTGTAGAACACGATCCGTTTCTCAAACTGTTAAGTACCTACGCATACCGCGAACGCAAACAGTTAGGAAATAGATTCCATTTAGGCGAAGGTTTGGTAGGACAGTGCGCCCTGGAAAAGGAACGAATCCTGTTGACCGAAGTGCCGGAAAATTACGTTAAAATTGGATCGGGACTGGGAGAATCTACGCCGCTGAATGTGGTGGTTTTACCCGTATTATTTGAGGGACAAGTAACGGCAGTAATCGAGTTAGCTTCGTTCCGCCGATTCAGCGAAATACACTTGACATTCCTCGACCAACTTACAGAAAGTATCGCCATTGTCTTAAATACAATTGCGGCGAGTATGCGGACGGAAGAGTTGCTGAAACAGTCACAGTCTTTGGCAGAAGAGTTACAAACTCAGCAAAAAGAACTAACGGAAACTAACAAGCGTCTCGAACAACAAGCGCAGTCACTCCGCGCATCTGAGGAACTGTTAAAGAGTCAGCAGGAAGAGTTGCAACAAACCAATGAAGAACTAGAAGAACAAGCGGAATTGCTAGCGCTGCAAAATAAGGAAGTGGAGCGGAAAAACCGAGATATCGAACAGGCGAGGGGGTTGTTGGAAGAAAGAGCAGAACAGTTGGCTCTAACTTCTAAGTATAAGTCGGAGTTTCTGGCAAATATGTCTCACGAGTTGCGAACTCCGCTAAATTCGCTGTTGATTCTCGCTCGATTGCTTTCTGACAATACTGAAGGCAATTTGACTCAGAAGCAAGTTGAATACACGCGCACAATTTACTCGGCGGGAACAGATTTGTTAGGGCTGATTAATGACATCTTGGATCTCGCTAAGATTGAATCGGGCACGATGTCGGTGGAAATTGAGCAAGTGTTGTTTACGGACTTGCGAGATCATTTGGATCGGACTTTCCGCCAAATCGCCCAGGATAAGAAGTTGAGTTTTAAAATAGAGCTTGAGGCTGGGTTGCCAAAAGGTCTCTATACTGATGCTAAACGCCTGCAACAGGTTTTGAAGAATCTCCTCTCTAATGCGTTTAAGTTTACAGAGCGAGGTGAGGTGAAATTGCGTGCCGAGGTAGCGCGGGAAGGGTGGAGTTTAGAGATAGAAAGTTTAAGGACTTCCCCTACTGTTTTGGCTTTCTCAGTTAGCGATACGGGGATTGGGATTTCTGCTGAAAAACACAGGGTTATTTTTGAGGCTTTCCAACAAGCTGATGGTAGCACTAGCCGCAAATACGGGGGCACGGGTTTGGGTTTGTCAATTAGTAGAGAAATCGCTAATTTGTTAGGTGGAGAAATTAAATTGACAAGTCGCCCTGGTGAGGGTAGTAAGTTCACGCTTTATCTGCCACAAACTTACCAAGAATCGCGAATAATGAATGAAACTGGTTCGGGGACGGGCAAGCAAACGCCTCAATTACCCGCTGCTAATTCTCCCGCACTTCCTTTGCCGAATTTCCACTTGCCGATCGCGCCTTACCCCTCACCTTTAATTTCTGATGATCGAGAAAATATTGAGGATGACGATCGCGTGCTTTTGATTATTGAAGATGATGTAAACTTCGCTCGAATTCTGTTGGATATGGCGCAGGAACAGGGTTTTAAAGGTTTGGTGGCTTTGCGGAGCGATATCGGTTTGGCGATGGCGCGAGAGTTCAAGCCAACTGCGATTATGCTGGATCTAAATTTGCCTGTGATGGATGGCTGGACAGTGCTCGATCGCTTGAAGCACGACCCAAGTACGCGCCACATTCCGGTTCACATTGTATCAGTTGAAGAAGGGCGGCAGCGCAGTTTGCAGTTAGGGGCGATCGCCTACTTACAAAAGCCTGTAAGTCGCGAAGCATTGAGCAAAGCTTTGACAGATATTAAGGGTTTTGTCGAGCGGCCAGTGAAGAGTTTGCTAGTCGTGGAAGACGACGAAACACAGCGTCTGAGTATTGTGGATTTAATCGGCAATCACGATGTTTCTACAACGGCTGTGGGGAGTGGTGCAGAGGCGCTAGCAATTTTGAAATCGGGGCATTTTGACTGCGTTGTACTCGATTTGGGACTACCAGATATGACGGGTTTTGAACTTATCGATCAGATCAAGCAAGAGGCTAATTTGAAAAGTCTGCCGATTATTATTTATACGGGCAAAGAGTTGACAAGATCCGAAGAAACTCAACTCAAGCGCATGGCGGAAACAATCATTCTTAAAGATGTGCGATCGCCGGAACGTTTGTTAGATGAAACAGCTTTGTTTTTGCACCGAGTCCAAGCAAATTTGCCGGAACCAAAGCGCCAAATGCTAGAGCAACTGTATCAAACAGATTCGACGCTCGCGGGCAAAACAGTCTTGATTGTTGACGACGATATGCGGAATATTTTCGCCCTCACGAGTATGCTGGAGCGCCATAAAATGAAGATTGAATATGCTGAGAATGGCAGAGAGGGCATTGCTAAATTGCAAAATACGCCTGACATAAATATTGTGTTGATGGACGTGATGATGCCAGAGATGGACGGTTACGAAACAATGGAAGCAATTCGTAATATGCCTCAATTTGCTTCGTTGCCAATGATTGCTCTTACTGCGAAAGCTATGAAGGGCGATCGGGAAAAATGTATCGAAGCGGGTGCGTCTGACTACATTACCAAACCAGTTGATACGGAACAGTTGCTCTCGCTGCTGCGTGTCTGGCTTTATCGATAATGAAGTCAGTTGGAAGTTGACTGTTGACTGTTGGCACTTGTCAACAGTCAGCAGTCAGCAGTCAACAGTCAACAGTCAACACTCAATATTCAACATTCAACAGTCAAAAATGCCCAATAACCAATTAGTCATTAAAAATGCCCGAAAGCCATGAACTTGAAACAATCGAAATTCAACTCCTACTAGAAGGAATGTTTCGCTATTACGGATTTGATTTTCGCAATTATGCTCTTGCCTCTCTCAAGCGCCGTATTTGGAACACTATTCGCTCGGAACGGCTCACCACTGTCTCTGCACTTCAGGAAAAGGTACTTCACAATCCTGCTTACCTAGACCGTTTACTGCTGGATATTTCTGTCAATGTAACGGCGATGTTTCGCGATCCCAGCTTTTACATTAGTTTCAGAAATAAAGTAGTGCCGCTGCTGCGTACTTATCCTTTTATTCGGATTTGGCACGCTGGATGTTCAACGGGAGAAGAAGTCTATTCTATGGCAATCTTGCTGCAAGAAGAAGGACTGTATGACCGTTGTCGGATTTACGCTACGGACATGAATGAATTAGTGTTGAAAACAGCCAAAACAGGGATATTCCCGCTGAAACAAATGCAAGAATATACGCAACTATACCACCAAGCGGGGGGTAAGAAAGCGTTTTCTGAGTATTACACTGCTGCCTATGAAAATGCGATTTTTCGGTCTTCACTTAAAGATAATATTGTCTTTGCTCACCACAACCTAGCAACGGATAATTCTTTTAATGAATTTAATGTTATTTTATGCCGTAATGTGATGATTTATTTCAATTCACACCTCCAAGAGCGGGTACACAAGCTTTTTTATGAGAGCCTGGCCATGTTTGGAGTTTTAGGACTAGGACATCAGGAGTCTCTGACTTTTACACCTTATGAAAAATACTATGAACCCATTGAAAGTAGTGATAAAATCTACCGAAGAATTAAATAAAAAAAATTTTGAAATAGTGGTTGTTGGCACGTCTTTGGGAGGGCTAGAGGCTCTGACTGTGCTGCTGGCAGATTTGCCACCAAGCTTTCCTTTGCCTGTAGTTATTGTCCAACACCGCCATAAGAGTTCTCAGAATAGGCTTACTTATTTTTTACAAAAGCAAAGCTCTCTCCAAATCACAGAGGCCCAAGACAAAGAAGAGATCGTACCTGGACGGGTTTACTTGGCTCCTGCGGACTATCACTTGCTAATAGAATCGCCCTGTGAGGAGGAGTTTAGCCTTTATGGAAACGACTTTACAGAATGGGGGAGCGTGGCAGTGGAGTCAATCCATAATTCAAAATCCCCAATCCCCAATCGCGGAACTCCTACATTTGCACTATCAACTGAGGCTCCTGTCTCCTACGCGCGTCCATCAATCGATGTGCTGTTTGAGTCTGCTGCAGATGCCTTTGGGGAGAAAGTTATCGGCATAATTTTAACGGGAGCTAATTCGGATGGCAGTAAAGGGCTGGCAAAAATTAAAGCTGAGGGAGGATTGACATTTGTGGAGGAACCGGCTTCAGCTCTATGCCCGACAATGCCAGCCTCCGCGATCGCAAATGTTGAAGTAGACTGGATTTTACCCCTCTCTAAAATCGCTCCCTGTTTAGTCAATTTGCTAAGAATTAAAGATTAAAAAAATTATGAATCTGCAGCCCCCCCAGCGCGTAAATGTCCTTTTAGTTGACGATCGCCCAGAAAATTTGCTAGCTCTCGAAGCTATCCTCAACAGCCCCTCTTATCATCTAGTACAAGCTAGTTCGGGCGCGGAGGCTCTGAGATGCCTGCTTAATGAAGATTTTGCAGTAATTTTGCTTGATGTGCAGATGCCGGGAATGGATGGATTTGAGACAGCAACATTGATTCGCTCTAGAGATCGATCGCGAGCGACTCCGATTATTTTTATTACAGCATTCAGCAGTAATGACACCCACGTGTTTAAAGGTTATTCTCTGGGGGCGGTGGATTACCTGTTCAAACCCTTAGAACCGGAAATATTGACCTCTAAGGTGCAGGTATTTGTGGAATTGTTCCAAAAAACAGTCGAGGTGAAGCAGCAAGCAACACAGTTAGCTGCGGTTAATAGTGAACTAAGTAAAAGTGAAGAGCGGTTTCGCACTTTGTGTGCTTGTTCACCACTGGGAATTTACTTGGCTGACGTTGAAGGCCGCTGTACTTACATCAATCCCCGTTGTCAAGCGATTTGCGGGTTAACATTGGAGGAAAGTTTGGCAGAGGTTTGGCAGCGGGAAGTTCATCCAGAAGATCGCGATCGCGTAGTAGCAGATTGGTTAGCTTGGATTAAAGAAAGCCAGGAATATTCTAACGAGTTTCGATTAGCTGGTAGCGAAACTGTGAGGTGGATTCACGTGCAGTCGTCGCCAATGTTTTCGGATTTGGGAAAACTGATCGGTCACGTGGGCACGGTTAGAGATGTCACAGACCGCAAGCAAGCAGAGGAAGAACGCGGCAGACTACTCCGGGAACAAGTGGCGCGGCAAGAAGCTGAGAGAGCTAATCAGATGAAGGATGAATTTCTAGCTATTCTCTCTCACGAACTCCGCACTCCTTTAAATGCAATTCTCGGCTGGTCTAGGCTGCTTCGTACCAAAACATTTGACCAAGACACTATTGACAAAGCCCTAGAAACAATTGAGCGCAATGCTAAATCTCAAGCGCAACTCATTGAAGATATTTTAGATGTTTCGCGGATTCTGCGGGGGAAACTAAATTTAAATATGCACCCGATTCGGTTGGAATCTGCGATTAAGCTGGCAATAGATTCTTTGCAGCCGCTGACTGAGGAAAAATCAATAGGCATAGAATTAACCTGTAGTCCCAATGTATGTGAAGTTATCGGCGATTTCGATCGCTTGCAGCAAATTGTGTGGAATTTGCTGTCAAATGCGATTAAGTTTAGTCCGCAAGATGGTAAAGTAGAGGTGCGGTTAGAGTCAGTTGGCGATAAGGCTCAAATTCAGATAATTGATAGCGGCATTGGTATCGAGCCTGATTTTTTGCCTTATGTTTTCGATCGCTTCCGCCAAGCTGATAGCAGCACAACTAGGTCTTACGGGGGTTTGGGACTGGGATTGGCGATCGTCCGTCACTTGGTGGAACAGCACGGCGGTAAGGTGTATGCAGAAAATAATCCGGGCGAGGGTGCGAAATTTACGGTGACTCTACCTCTTGCACAGAGGAACGCCCTCGCTGCTGACGATGATTGGTCGCTGCTCAATGACGCGACAGAGACTCTCCCCACTCTGGCTAATTTGCAATTGCTGGTGGTGGATGATGACGATGACACGCGAGAGTTTTTGATTGCTTTACTCGAGGACGAAGGAGCTATTGTGCGATCGGCGGCATCGGTGGCCGGGGCTCTAGATGCACTGGAAAGTTATTGGCCGGATCTGCTGCTGAGCGACATTGGAATGCCGGAAGCAGACGGCTACGAGTTGATCGCGCGGGTGAGAGAAATGGAAAGGCTTAGGGGTGGAAAGATGCCTGCGATCGCCCTGACGGCCTACGCCAGAGAGGAAGAGCGCAAGCAAGCGCTGGAAGCTGGTTTCCAGATGCACTTATCTAAACCAGTTGACATAACTAAGTTAATTGCCGCAATTGCTAACCTCACAGGAATGCTCGGAAATCCTGAACCGACAGACTCGGCGGTTAAAACCGCTTTGTTGACCCCCCAATCCCGTGCCGATTAGTGAGAAAAATATTAAGCTAGCTAAAAGGACAAGCGATCGACAGTTCGGAACAAGACACTCTTTTTTCCACAAAAAACTGGATATTTGCCGTTTTTTGCTTCAACCTGCCGTCAAAGTACAAAATTACCCGCCGATCAATACATGAATATTTTTAGCAGTCTGCTTTCTAGCCCAACTCAAGCACCCCAAGTCAAAAAACAGCGTCGAGGCATTGAAATTAAGTCGGAACGCGAAATCGAAATTATGCGACAGGCAGGGAAAATCGTTGCAACGGTACTCAAAGAAATTTCCCTAATGGTAAAACCGGGAATGACTACTGCTGATTTGGATGCTTATGCCGAAAGACGCATCCGCGAAATGGGTGCAACTCCCAGCTTTAAAGGCTATCACGGTTTCACGGGATCGATTTGCTCTAGCATTAATAACGAAGTTGTTCACGGCATACCCAGTCCCAAAAAAGTAATTCGGGCAGGAGATGTTCTCAAGGTAGATACTGGGGCATATTATCAAGGTTTTCACGGCGATTCTTGCATCACGATCGCAGTTATGGAAGTGACTCCCGAATCTGCAAAATTAATCCGAGTTGCAGAAGAAGCTCTCTACAAAGGCATCGAACAAGTGAAGGCTGGAGCTTATTTGCTCGATCTGGCTGGTGCGATCGAAGATCATGTCAAAAGCAACGGTTTTAGCGTCGTTGAGGAGTTTACCGGCCACGGTGTCGGGCGAAATTTGCACGAGGAACCGTCGGTTTTCAATTTCCGCACGCGGGAAATGCCGAACGTGAAATTACGATCGGGCATGACATTGGCGATCGAACCAATTCTGAATGCCGGTTCTAAGTACACTCGGACGCTTTCTGACAAGTGGACTGCTGTAACGGTTGACAATGCTATGTCTGCTCAGTTTGAGCATACTGTGTTGGTGACAGAAACTGGTTATGAAATTTTGACAGATCGTTCAAAAGTTTAAGTGGAAGGGTTCAACAATAATTTTGAGTTTTGAGTTTGGAGTTTTGAATTAAAGATTTAAACACTTTTTAATCGTTAGATCAAAACCTAACTCAAAACTCTTGAGTTGAACAACAATTTTTTTAGTTCCTTCGATGGATGGAGTGACAATAAGACTTAAATGCGGCTAAATTAAAAAATAGTGGTAAAGCGTAAGGGTAACAACTATGTCAGCACGATTATTATTGGTAGATGATGAACCGGGCTTGCGGGAAGCAGTACAAGCTTATTTGGAAGATAGCGATTTCGCGGTTGAGGTGGCCAGTAATGCTCGCGACGGCTGGGAACTTTTGCAGCAGTACAATCCCGATTTGGTGATTTCAGACATTATGATGCCCCAGGTGGACGGTTATCAATTTCTCAAGCAAGTGCGGGAAGATCCTCGCTATAAGGCTTTGCCGGTGGTGTTTTTGACGGCTAAGGGGATGACGAGCGATCGTATTCAAGGCTATCAAGCCGGCTGCGATGCTTATCTTTCTAAGCCCTTCGATCCCGACGAATTAGTAGCAATAGTAACCAATTTGCTGGCCCGCCGCGCGGCTGCTAAGGAGACGGGCGAAAATGCTGAAAGTCCAGATATTGCTGCTTTGACAAGCCAAATGGCGAGAATTGAGTCTTTGCTGAGTGGGCGGAGTTCGATCGCCCAAAGTCCTTCGCCGATTAAAATTGATTTGACTCCGCGAGAACAAAGTGTTTTGGATTTGGTGGCTCAAGGTTTGATGAATAAGGAAATTGCCCGCCGCTTGGAAACTAGCGTGCGTAATGTGGAAAAGTACGTCAGCCGTTTGTTTAGCAAGACGGGTACTAACAGCCGTACTGAGTTGGTTCGCTTCGCTCTCGAACACGGCTTGACGAAATAGGAGCCCTCTCGACTTGGCTGGAGGCTGTGCCTCGCCGAGCTGCGTTACCAGGAAGAGCCTGGTAACGAAAATCATCCAAAAACGTAGAAATGTTAAGATATAAGTATTGACAGATATCCGGCGGCTGTGGTATCGCACATCAGCTTGCTGGTGGCAGCGCGGGAGTGCGAAAACTGGTGTGCGAAAACTGGTGTGCGAAAACTGGTGTGCGATCGAACTTCTCACGCACTTTGCTTTGAGTCTGAGATGAACACTCGCAAAGGCTGGGGAATTACTTAACGGGAAAACCTGACTGTTTAAGAGTTTTCACGTAGTAAATAGAAAGGCAAACACTTGACCGGATATGCTGCGTTAAGCAAACTTGCCGCGAAGAGTCACAGATAAGGTTATATCCTGTGGAAAAACAAGCCACTATTAATTACTGGACGCACTCCGACAAAGAAACCGGGTTTTTTACCGAATTTACGGTGTGTAGCAAAGTATGTCGTAAAAAAACCCGGTTTCTGGGCCCCCATCTAAAATTTTACACCCTAGTTCAAGCTCTCATATTCATCTGTGGAGTAAATCTAAAATCTAAAATCTAAAATCTAAAATCGACTGACAGCGCTCTAAAGTAGCCGCAGAAGTTGAATGTATAGCAGCACCAAAGTTTAGTTTATACCAGGAGAATACCATGAGGAAAATCACGGCGCGACAAACAATAAGTGCCATAGTAGCACTGCCGCTCGTACTAATAGCCAATACAACTGAAGCTTTTGCCACTGATACCGATCAGAAAATAGATCCAATTAAGAAAGTTTCGGATTTTGGCGATGAGCTAGATGTTGATATTGGGCCACCAACAACAATCAGCATTGAAGAAAGCGAGGATTGGGATAAACCTGATTTTGCAGCTACTTTAGATATGGAGATTAGTAAATTTATGACAAAAAATCTTCAAGCTGTAATTGATGAGCCGCCGCCGATAGTTTATCTCAGTGATGCAAGGGGCCAGTCAACCCGGGAATGCCGGATTTCTGGGATCTGCGAATAACTGAATCGGATTTGTACAATTTTGGCGATGGCTGGGAACCATGCAAACAACGACTCTTTGGCTGGCTAGAATTGGAGCCATTATCAAGATTTAAGTAAAATCCGGTTGATTTTGCTGGGAATATGCGAATAACAGAGTATGTATTTTTTTGGGTATGCTTTAAGGCGATCGGCTAAAACAATAAGTATGCAGGCTGAAATAAACTTAACTAATTGATAGTTCCCATTGATTGGAAATCGCCCACAAGGGCAGAAATAAAATTAATCATGTGATTCTTCGCTGTGATTGGCACAGGTAAAAACGGCTAAAAGTAAACTTAGAGCAACCGCCAAAACGGTGATGACGTTCTTAATTGCACTTTCCCCTGCCGTCGATTTCTGACATCCGTTACATCCGTTAAATCCGTTAAATAATCCGTTGCCGAACTTCCGTCCGTTACATCCGTTAAATCCGTTAAATAATCCGTTGCCGAACTTCCACCCGTTACATCCGTTACATCCGTTAAATCCGTTAAATAATCCGTTGCCGAACTTCCACCCGTTAAATCCGTTAAATAATCCGTTGCCGAACTGCCATCCGTGACATCCGTTAAATAATCCGTTGCCGAACTTCCTTTTTTCGGCAGTTGACAGCACCTATCCTGAGAAAATTTTTCACTAATTAATTATGATTAATTCGCACTGCCAGCAAGACACCGCAGCACAGCAAAACAAAAGTTCGCTGCAAACTCTCACCCGGACTCTCTCGATGTCTCAGGGGCAATTTTCGCTGATTTTGGCGCGGTGCAATTACAGTGCGATGAGAGAGGAAATTGTAAGGCAATTGCGGGAGGAGTCTGGGATCGAGATTCGAGAAATTGTCCTCCCGCCATCTGTTAAAACTCTTTACACGACGATAGAAACCAAAGTTTCCTGCAGCCACCCGTCTGCTTTAATGGTGTTTGGATTGGAATCGGTAAGTGCGATCGATCGACTGCTGACATCTACCAACTACGTGAGGGAAGAATTTCGGAATAATTTTCCCTTCCCGGTGGTGCTGTGGGTGACAGACAAAATCTTAAAAAAACTGATTCGGTTAGTAACAGATATCGAAACTTGGACGACAAGTGTTGAATTTGTGATTGGTCCCGACGACTTGGCGGATTTCCTGGGCAAAAGTGCCGATCGCATTTTTTCCAACATTTTAGAAAGTGGCAATTGGCGTTTAACTAATTCTGCCATTCTCGGAGCCAATTCTTTGAGTGAACTAGAGTCGGCTAGCCAAGACTTGCAAACTTGCAACATCAGGTTAGAACCAGCTATTGAAGCAAGTTTGCAATTTATTCGCGGTAGGCACGAATATGCTTGTCACCGCATCCCTGCGGCTATTGAATTGTATCAAAAAAGTCTCAGTTTTTGGAAGCATCAAGTAGCATTTATTGGTGGACAAAAAACAGAATTTAGCAATTTGTTATTTACCGTTCACCCCGCACCGGTCTTAGAGGGAATTATCCTATTCCACATCGGCCTTTGCTACCGCTTCCAAGCAGAAAAACACCGCAGCGGCAACCGTCCTTACTGGACGGAAGCTAAGAATTATTTTCAGGAATGTATTGATGTTTTAGAACGGGCGGGACGGCCGGATGCCGTTGGTATATTCATCAATCAACTTGGCGAAGTATTGCAGCATTTAGAAGATTGGGATGCACTCTGGAATTTAGCTATCAAAGCTCGGAGGTTACATGAAAATATGGAAAATTCAGCAGTTAATTTGGCTCAAGATTACGGCTTTTTGGCTAGAGTAGCCTTAGAGCAAAAGAACTGGAAAGGGGCGAAAGAATGGGCTTTAATCGCTCTAGACGTTCTCAACTCGAATTTAGAAGCGACGGGACAGGGAACGCCTGTAAAGTCGCAGCATCTAGGCTTATATCTGTTAATTTTAGCAGAGGCACAGAGTCAGTTGGGTGAGGTGCAAGAGGCGATCGCGCATTTAGAGCTTGCTCGCTCGGAAACCGAAGCGTGCTACAACCCGCAACTGTATTTGCGGGTTTTAGAAATGCTGCGTTCGCTCTATTTTCAGCGGGGAGAATATCTCGAAGCATTTCAAATCAAGCAAGATTATCGAGCGGTGGAACATACGTATCGGTTCCGAGCTTTTATTGGAGCAGGAAAATTGCAGCCGCACAGAGAAGCGGTTAATTCCGTCGCCGAAACTATTGCCGGGGCTGCTACTATTGCGGACGAAATTACAGCTTCCGGCAGAGAGCAAGACCTCAACCGCTTAATATATAGGATGAACAATACCCCAGACAAACTGACAGTAATTTACGGTCAGTCTGGAGTTGGCAAAAGTTCAATAGTCACGGGAGGGTTAGTACCAGCTCTCAAACAAAAAAAAATAGAAATGCGGACTGTTTTGCCAGTAGTGTTGCAAGTTTACAACAACTGGCCGCGGGAATTGACCAGACAGCTATCTGCTGGGAAAGCTGAAATATTCGATCCGGAAATTTCCCAAGCATTACCAGAAACTGCTCCGGTAGATTTGACCGTAGAAGCAGGTGCAGTCAAGGGAAATCTTATTTCGGGGTTTCAGGGTGGCTCGACTGGGAATAATGAGGAGCAAAGGGAGCAGTCACAGCCAGTAGAATTAATCATACAACAACAGGCGATCGAATACGAAAATATTCTCAAGGAGCTGCAAATAAATTCCGAACATTTAGTGACTGTTCTGATATTTGACCAATTTGAAGAATTTTTTTTCGTGTGGAAAGAGCCAGCGGAAAGACAAATATTTTTTGATTTTTTGCGGGAATGCTTAAAAATCAAATATTTAAAAGTCGTCCTGTGTTTGCGGGAAGATTACCTGCACTATTTGCTGGAATTTTCCCGACCCAAAAACCAGACAGGATTCGTTAACAATGATATTTTGGAGGACATTCTCAGCAAAAACATTCTGTTTTATTTGGGAAACTTTTCGCTGGTCGATGCGCGAGCGGTAATTCGCACTTTAACTGAGCGAGCGCAGTTTTACTTAGAACCGGAACTCATCGAAGAATTAGTCAAAGATTTAGCGGGAGAATTGGGAGAAGTCCGCCCGATCGAACTACAACTTGTCGGCGCTCAATTGCAACAAGAAAACATTAGAACTTTAACTCAATATCAGGAACTCGGTGACAATCCGCAACAAAAGTTAGTCGAAAGGTTTCTCGAAGAAGTCATCAAAGATTGTGGTCCAGAAAATGAAGTAGCTGCACGCAGAGTATTGTACTTACTCACAGATGAAGAGCAAATTCGTCCCCTAAAAACCCGCGCCGAATTAGCTTCAAATCTAGCGACATTTGCTGAAGCTGATAAATTAGATCTAGTCTTAGAACTGTTAGTAAGCTCTGGTTTAGTTTTTCGATGGACGGAACTACCAGCAGAGCTTTATCAGCTCGTTCACGATTATTTAGTTAGCTTCATTCGCCAGCAGCAGGAATTAGATCAAAAGGCCGAATTTGAGGAACTGCGAAAGCAAAACCAAATTAACCGAGATGAAATTGAACAAATTCGCAAAGACAGAGAGCAAGACGCTTTACTGTCGGAAGCTAGAGACAAACAGTACCAAGCGGAAGCTCAACTTTACCAAAGTCGTAGATGGCAATTGCGGGCGGCGGTTGTAGGAGTGCTTGTACTCGCAGGTGTTTCTGGGCTGGCATTCGAGCAAGCCAAATTAGCAGAAAGCGCACGGCAAGAAGCAGAAAAAAGTCGGACTGATGCCCTAAATTCGGCGTCGGAAGCTTTGGTGATTTCTAATGAAAAAAATCAATTAGGAGTGTTAGAAAATAGTATCAAAATTGGTCGTGATTCTCTGAAAAGTACAGCGCTGCCTGCGGACACTAAAAATCAAATTGCTGAAAGACTCAGACAAGCAGTTGCCGGGGTGCAAGAACGCAACCGTTTCGAGCAGCACAGCAAGTTTGTTTTGGATGTGAGTGTCAGCCCCGACGGCAATTCAGTTGCTTCGGCAAGTGCTGACAAAACTGTTAAATTGTGGAGCAAAGAAGGTAAGTTATTAAAAACTTTCAATCACCCAGATAGCGTGACGAGTGTTAGTTTTAGTCCCGATGGGAAAACGATCGCTACTGGTTGTGCCGATCGTACAATTAGAATTTGGCAAGTAGATAACGACAAAAGTGCGAGTGGCATTTTATCCGGCCACCGCGATATCGTCACCAGCGTCAGTTTCAGTCCCGACGGCAAAACCCTAGCTTCCGCCAGTCACGACAACACCGTCAAAATCTGGAACCTTGCGAACAAAAAATTGCTGCAAACCTTAACCGGACACAAAGACTGGGTGCTCGGTGTCAGTTTCAGTCCCGACGGCCAAACAATAGCCTCAGCAAGTGTTGACAAAACTGTCAAACTTTGGAACCGAGAAACTAAAACCCAGAAATTTACAATTAATCCCAAAACATTAACCAAACATTCTGACATTGTGTACAGCATTAAGTTCAGTCCAAACAGCCGAGAACTCGTCTCAGCAAGTGCCGACACCACAGCTAAAATTTGGAACCGAAACGGTGAGGAAATCAGAACTCTCAAAGGACACAACGATGAAGTTGTCAGCGCGAGTTTCAGTCGCGACGGCAAAAAAATTGTCACCGGAAGTGCAGACGATACGGTGAAAGTTTGGAGTCGCACTGGCAATTTGCTCAACACTTTTCGAGGACATCAAGACGACGTGAGGGCCGTAAGTTTCAGCGGTGACGGCACTATTGCTTCCGCAAGTAAGGACAAAATAGTGAAAATTTGGAAACCGGACAGCACTCCGCTGAATAAGATTTTATCGGGACACGGAGACTGGGTTTACAAAGTCAGTTTTAGCGCGGATAGCAAAACAATTGCTTCTGCTAGCGGGGACAAAACCGTGAGACTTTGGCGGGCTGACGGCAGTTTATTACAAACCTTAGAAGGTCACAAGGATTCTGTTACCTGGGTGAGCATTTCGCCTGATGATAAAACTGTTGCTTCGGCCAGCGATGACAAAACAGTGAAAGTCTGGAGTTTAAACGGCAAACTGTTAGATACTCTCAGCCACAGCGGGATTGTTAGAAGCGTGAGTTTTAGTCCAGACGGAAAGATAATTGCCGCCGCCAATGCCGATCGCAAATTGTACCTCTGGCGCTGGAACGGTTCTAAAGCAACTTTGTTTGCCAAACTCGATCACACCAATCCAGTAATTAGCGTTAGCTTCAGTCCAGACGGCAAAACTATTGCTACTGCTACCGCTGCTGAGGACAAGGCAAGCGGGAAGAAAAAAGCTTTTGAAATTACCGGAGAAAAGAGAGTTTACCTGTGGCAATTTAACGGTTCGTCGGCGAAAATTCTGAAAACTCTCGACCACCAAGACAGCGTTAAAAATGTTAGTTTCAGTCCCGACGGCAAGACTATTGCTGCTGCTTGCGCTGACAAAAAAGTTTACTTGTGGGGGTTTGATGGCAACGCAGTTAATTTAACTGAAAAACTCGACCACAGCGATACTGTAGAAAGTGTGAGTTTTAGTCCCGACGGCAAATTGATTGCGGCGGCGAGTGGGGGAAATACTGTTAAGCTGTGGGATTTTAATGGCAAGAAGGCGCTGTTATCTAAGACTTTGGAATCGAGCGATCGCGTGTTGAGCGTTACTTTTAGTTCTGATAGCAAAACTCTGGCTTTTGCTAGCAGCGATAGAACTGTAATTCTGTGGCATTTGGAGAATTTGGAACTGAATAATATCATTGCTCGGAGTTGCGAATGGTTGGGAGATTATTTGCAGAATGACCCGAATGTTGCTGAGGGCGATCGACTGCTTTGTCTTGGGTTTGGGAAGCAGGCATTAAATAAGAGGAAATAAACCCTTTAGTGAGGACTGCATTCCTCTGTCGGCGGATGAATAACAACTTGCATTCGTGACGGCGAACGTCGAGTTTAATTTAGATTAAAATATCTATCTGTTGACTGGGGTTTTTGGCTGTAAATTTGCGGTAAAATTCCAGTAAGAAACTTAACTTTTTTGGCGGTTTGCCCGCCGCATCAATCCGCAATTCAAACAAAAGGTCAACCACATGGATGTCAACTCCCAAAATGTCCAACCAATCCCGCCATTCAACGAGACAAACGAAGAAACACCAGAGATAGGTGGCGGTTTGCCCGTAATAGAATATTGGGCAGAACATACATTGTCCCCGGAAGGCCCGAAACTGTGGAAAACTTTGCTGCACAAAAGTGCTTGTTTGTCTTGTTCTTGGGGCACTGGCGGGCAGAAAGGAGGTTTTACAAATGAAGAGGGCGAAAAACTTCAGCGCTGCATGAAAAGCGTTGAAGCAATCTCCGCTGAAATCAAGCCGGCTATCTCAACTCAATTTTTTGAAAAGAAGAGTATTGCAGAACTTCAGCAATTAACTTCAATGGAAGCCGATAGGTTGGGAAGGCTGAGTTTTCCGATGATTTTGCGGGTTGGTTCATCTCATTACGATCGCATTTCTTGGCAAGAAGTTTATCAAATTGCCGAAGCTGCTTTTCGCAAAACCCCTGAAAGAGTGGCATCTTACAGTTCCGGTCGCTCTTCCAACGAAGCCGCTTTTCTGCTGCAATTGATGATGCGGGCGATGGGTTCCAATAACTTAGCAGATTGTTCCGATCTCTGCCACGCTCCATCGACAATCGGGTTAAGCGAAATGTTTGCCACCCGCACCTCGTTAGTGAGTCTAGAAAACTTGAAGGAAGCAGATTGCGTCGTGCTCGCGGGCAGCAATTGTTCCTACAACCATCCCCGCTTGATGAACGAGTTAATTAAAATTCGCGACAAAGGCGGTAAAATAATTGTAATCAATCCGGTGATGGAAATCGGGTTAGTCAAGTTTGGTTCTCCCGCATTTCCCGTCAAGTCGCTCATCCCCGGTTCCGATATTTCCTCCTTATACTTGCAACCAATTCCGGGCAGCGATACGGCGCTATTTGTCGGCATTCAAAAGTCTATAATCGAACAAGGATTGCTGGACGAAAGCTATTTGCAAGCTCATACAGAAGGCTGGGAAGCCGTAGTCCAGCACGCCCGCGAAACCGATTGGGAAACTATTACTAAAACCTGCGGAGTTTCCCAAGCAGAAATTGAGGCAGCAGCCAACATCATCGGCACTTCAAAGCGAGTTGTATTCGGTTGGGCAATGGGAATTACCCAACACGATAACGGTGTAGATAACGTTTTCAGCATTGCCAATACTGCCTTAATGACGGGAAATGTCGGCAAAGAAGGGGCGGGATTAATGCCAGTCAGAGGACACTCAAATGTCCAAGGATTCGGCTCTATGGGCGTCACTGTCAAGCTGAAAAAAGAAATTCAACAAGCTTTAGAAAAACTGTTAAATCGTCCCCTCAGTTCTGTTAAGGGTTACGAAACTCGATCGCTCATTGAAGCAGCAGATGCAGGCAAAGTCGATACGCTGATCTGTCTGGGCGGTAATTTGTACGGGGCGAATCCAGATTCAAATCAGGCAAAACGCGCTTTAAGCAATGTTGAAACCGTTATCTACCTCGCAACCAAACCGAATTTAGGGCATTTTCACGGATTGGCAAAGCACAATACAATTGTGATTCCTGTACTGAATCGCTTTGAAAATCCCCACAAAACAACGGTGGAATCGGGGAATAATTTTGTGCGTTTAAATGATGAGGGCGAAACTCATCTCCAGAATTCGGATTTGATTCCTGAAGTGTATTTTTTGACAGAATTAGCCAGCAGACTTCACGGCAATTTCCCTGTTGATTGGCGCCGACTTCAAGACACAAAATACGTTCGTCAATTGATTGCTAAAACTATTCCTGGCTATGAAAAAATGGCAACCATTGATGAAACACAAGAGGAATTCACCATCGGCGGTCGCATTTTTACAGAACCTAAATTCCCTACTGATTCTGGGAAAGCTAAGATGTTTGTCGCGCCTTTACCTAAGCTGAAATTACCGGAAGCGAAAGAGTTTGGAGTATCGGAATCAACACAGGGTATTGTTGTGGCATTGATGACGGGACGCAGCTATTCTCAGCATAATACTGTTGTCTACAAAATTAATGACAAATACCGGGGAATGCCGCACCGCAACTGCATTTTGATGAATCGTGCGGATGCAGAAAGCGCAGGTTTTCAAGAACATCAGCGGGTTACGGTGCAGGGAAATGCAGGAAAAATGGAAAATGTCGAGGTGATTTACGGGGCGGTTCGCGAGGGTGCTGCTTTGATGTTTTATCCTGAAGTTAATGTGATTTTTCACCCGGAAATTGAAAGGCGATCGGGCACGCCTGCTTACAAGCGCGTACCTGCTTTTGTATACGCATAAATGGGAGATCGGGTAAGGTGCGCAGTGCGCACCCTACATTTAGAGGTTTTGCGTAAGTCCTAGCCAATACTCTAATCAACTGTTAATAGGGGTAAGGTACGGTGTGCATTTACCTGCTTTTGTATACGCATAAATGGGAGATCGGGTAAGGTGCGCAGTGCGCACCCTACATTTAGAGGTTTTGCGTAAGTCCTAGCCAATACTCTAATCAACTGTTAATAGGGGTAAGGTGCGGTGTGCATTTACCTGCTTTTGTATACGCATAAATGGCAGCTCAGGTAAGGTGCGCAGTGCGCACCCTACATTTAGAGGTTTTGCGTAAGTCCTAGCCAATACTCTAATCAACTGTTAATA
>NZ_JAUBUR010000020.1:141324-142899 GCF_036705485.1 Microcoleus sp. AT9b-C3
GGTAAGGTGCGCAGTGCGCACCCTACATTTAGAGGTTTTGCGTAAGTCCTAGCCAATACTCTAATCAACTGTTAATAGGGGTAAGGTGCGGTGTGCATTGAACCCTACATATAGAGGTGAGGCGTAATTTTTGTAGCAAAAACAATGGGGGATTAATTGTTAATTTGCAAAGTTCTACCGCGCCAAGTCCATCCCCAACCTGTTTCGGTTTTAATCGCAGAACCGATCGCCATCGCGGCCACTAACGCACCTCCGAAACCTCCCAACCACCAGTATTTCGTCGGACAGTCAGAAATCTCGGCACCCAAGCGGCGCAAATTGTAATGCTGCCAAATTACGATTACGGATAAACAAATAGTTAACCAGGTAATTGGCAATTGGTAATTGGTAATTGGTAATTGATAATTGGTGATTGTCAGAATTTCTGCGAAGTCCCCGTTGGCCAGCAAAACAGCTAATGCCAACCACGGCATCGGATAAACAAAAAACATAATTGCAGCCATGTAAACCATCAACCCCCAACTGCGGTTAGCGCCGAGATACAAATTCTTTGTCCAGCCTTCCCACAATGCGTTCCAAGACCGATACATCCGCACGGATGCCAAATTTGACCCGGAATAAAGTCCCAACTTTAAACCCGCACGTTTGATGCGTCTAGCTAGTTCCACATCTTCCACAATTTCGCCGGCAACTGCTTCGTGACCGCCAATTTTTTCGTAAGCCGATCGCCTAAATAACATGAACGGCCCGCCCGCAAAAGCACTGTCTATTTTCGAGGGATCGTTGACGGCGGTGAAGTCGTAGCAAACTGCTAGGTGATTGAACATTATCGGCTGCACTAACCACTCGGCCAAACACTCACAAACCAGCGCTGGCATACAGGTGAACAAGTCTATTTTCTCGGTTTCTGCTGTGGCGATAGCGGTTTCGATCGCCCCTGGTTTGAGTCGCACGTCGGCATCGATAAATAATAAGAAGTCTCCGGTAGCTACCTGAACAGCTTGGGCGCAGGCCCAGTTTTTGCCCGCCCAATATTGGTTGGTTGGTCGCGGCTGACCTGCTAATATTTTAAGTCGGGGGTCGTTGAGATGCTGTTGCAGGGTTTGGGCGATCGCTAGTGTGTCGTCTGTCGATCGATCGTCTACAATTAAAACCTGTAAGTTGTCCACAGACAGCGGTGTACTCTCCAAAATGGCGATCGCGCAATCCCGAATATTCTCTGCCTCGTTGTATGCTGGTACGATTACCGAAACTTTAGGGAACTGCGCGGCGGACTCCGGTGACAACTTAGCCAAACTTCTGTCGGTTCGAGGCGCCTTTTCGACTGAGCGGCGCAAATTCTTAGTGTAAGCTCTACTTACAATCAGAGAAAAAATTAGCAGGGTTAACAATATCAAAGCGAACAGACCTCAAATTTTCGGTACACGATTTGTCTCCCTAAATATTAAAAAATATTAAAACAAAAAGCTAGTCGATCGCCCGAAAAGTTATTTTGGCCGAAAGCATCCAGGATACAAGCCCCCGGATTCATCCGTGGGGTCAATGCTTCAATCTAAAATCTAAAATCTAAAATCT
>NZ_JAUBUR010000079.1:0-7331 GCF_036705485.1 Microcoleus sp. AT9b-C3
TGGTACACTTACATCCCTCAAAAGAAAGATAAGAGAATAATTCCCCTGATGTCGAAATGAAGGATTTAGCTTTTTGCATAGAATTTGTTGAATATAATGCCCTTTTTCTCTCGACACCAGGGTTAAGGATGCTTGAACTGTATGCCCCCCTATACGAGACTCCGGCGACACAGATAATGACGATGCCACTTTCTTTGGTGAAAACAATTACCTACCATAACTTTTCCAAAAATACTTTAGATTTTTGGCACTGCGTGGTTAGATTAATGGCTCAGTACATCGGTAAAGAAATCAAAGTTTTGCTACTCTCCATAGGGCTTCACTTTTTCAGGGCGCTAGTCGAGTTTTTATCCTGGGTTGTAGAAATTAATACCGCTGTTGATGTTGAATGCAGCGCAATCGAAGCCAGTCGCGACCCGCCATCAATCTTTGTTCCTCTTCCCAAGATTGAATGCAATAGTTGCGCTCGCAGTGACTTACCCATCCGCTCGCTTATTTTTAGCGAGCGAATTCCAATGTATGCTCTAAATGTTTTGAAACCTTAAGATAAACACCAAAAAACCGCTGCAATCAATTGGAACCTGAAATCAGCGGTCTTTGGTAATCACGCTCGTTTAGGGCGAGCTTATGACCTATGACCTCATTATACCCTATCGAGGGTATAGATTTAAGCTTTCAGGATTGCGTAGTCAAGTCTGGCATCAGCCCTAAAATCTATACTCTGAACTTTGAACCTGTCAGCGCTAGAGCCATCTACGACCTGCTTTATCGCGACACTGACCCTACAACCAACAGCAGCAGCGGCAGCACCCAAGCCAAAAGGAATTATGCCAAGTGCGAGGGTGCCAGTGGCTTCATAGTTAACGGCCGCTTTCGACAGCTAACTGGGGAACCTCTCGGAATTGACAAGAAGGGACGCCCCCGCAGATACTACCAGCCACAAGGAAAGCCCCTAGAGGTGTTTTGTCCGCTCGTGACTGTTGAAGTGTGGCGCTCGGTTGCGGCTAAAGCTGGGTTATCAATGCCCGATTTGCCAGCCATCGGACTTAATGGGGAAGCACTCGGATTTTGGGATTGGGTAATTGCCAGCGGTTGCCCGATCGTAATTACTGAGGGTGAAAAAAAGGCAGCGGCGCTCATTTCTCGCGGGTATGCAGCGGTTGGACTGCCTGGGATTCACACGGGTTACAGAGTCACAGAACGCGGCGAAATAGTAAGAAAACCAGACGGGACAGAATACCAGCGAGCATCGGCGCGGGAACTGCACGCAACGCTCCAACCGCTTGACACAGCGGGACGTGAAATTACAATCGTCTTTGACCATCGCGCCGGGGATTATTCCCAGAGTCAAGAGTTTCGCGCCGCTAGCACCCTAGCAAAATTGTTCAAAACAGCGATCGCAAAAATTGCAATTTTGCCCGGCCCTCACAAAGGGGTAGATGATTTCTGCGTAGCTGGTGGCGATATTGACGCTGTGCTGTCTGCAGCCGAACTGTTCTCTAAATTGCAGAACGAGTGCTTGTGGCGGATGCACCGTGGGTTCTCTCCCGATATCCTCACCAATTCGCGATACTTTGACACCGAGGCTCCCAAAAGCGGAAAAATCACAGCTATCAAGAGCGGTCTTGGCACTGGCAAAACTGAGTATCTAAAAAATAAGGTAGCGGCAGACAGAACGGGCGTTCAAATTAACCTCACCTACCGCAACAGTTTGGGCTTGCAGCTTGCCGAAAAACTGAACAGTTACCACCTTGATGCTCACGGTGGCTACAAAATGTTTGCAAACCCTGACGCTCGCTTGACTCTGTGTGTAGATTCCCTTCTTAAAATCCCCCTAGAACGGCTCGAAGGCTGCACCCTGATAATTGACGAGTCTGCAAGTGTTATCAAGCACCTCCTAACCAGCAGAACGCTCTTTGACAAACGGCTTGAGGTTCTAGAACGGTTTGAACTTGCTTGCCAAAAGGCAGATCGCATTGTCCTCACAGATGGACATCAAGCCGACTGGGTTGTCAGCTACATTTCCCGGCTCTCTGGCAAGGCTGCAACCAAGATTCAAAACTTATTCAACGGCGACACACCACCAGTATTTTTTGTCACCCCTGAAGCTGGTCAATCCCTGAAGAAGTTTGATGAATGGTACACCCAGCAGATTCTTGCTGCTGTCTGTCCTGCCATAGCGACTGACTCCGTTGAAAAAGCTGAGGCAATGGCAGAGCTTCTACAGATGTCGCATGGTGAAGGCATCCTCCTCACCGCAAAAACTGTAACTGAGGCTTGGGCTAAAGAATTTTTGGCTGACCCTGACGCCTATATTCGGGAACACCAGCCTGCGTGGTTGATTTATTCTCCTACGGCAGAATCTGGTGTAGATATTTCCATCTTGCACAAATTCTCCGATGTGTTTTGCTGGTTTGTTGGGACTATCGGTGTAGACGAGTGCCTGCAAATGAGCCGCCGCGTCCGCCATCCTGAGCGCATCACTGTTTTTGCTGCCGAGCGCGGTTTGGGTTCATCAAAAGACGGTGACGCCACTTACTACAAACAAATCAGTGCAGCCATTGAAGAGCGAGTAACTGCTGAAGCCCTAGCTCTGACCGATGAAGTGCTGAGCGCAGTCACCAGAGAAGCAATCGCCCAACAAGCACAATCGCCCCATCACGAGACTTACTGCAAAATCAAGGCTAAAGAAAACTTTGAGCGGCGCGATTTGCGGGGGTATCTGTTCAAAGCTTTTGAAGCTGGGGGTTATGCTCCGCAGTGGGTACAAGCTGGCAGCTCTGAGTCAAACGAGCATGGGGAAGCCAAACAAGAATGTCGCGACAAAGCGGCCAAACAGATATTCGACGCTGACGACATTGATTTAAATCAAGCCCTAGAAATAGAACGCAGTTACTCGGCGTCCTGGGCAGAACGTTGTCAAGCTATCAAAGCTCGGCTCAAGGCTCGACTACCAGGAATTGAACGCTCGGCTCTGTGGACGTGGGAGTTTGTTCGGCTCGTTCGCTTTGAAGACCGCGCTTTATTAAACAGGCTCGAAGCTTCATGGCTCTTTAAAAATCAGGAGGATGCCGAATATCTACAGCGCCGCAAGTGGAAGCAACAGCTCCGAACTTTCCTGCCCGACATTTCCGATCGCTGGTTGAAGCTGCGGCTCTTAAAAAATCTGGGGATTGAACAGTTTCTCAACCCTGATACCTCTTGGACTGCTGACTCTCCAGAAGTCAGAGATTTTATCAAGCGCTGCAAGAAAAAAGCTGTGGCGAACGTGCTGGGCTACCCCGATAAGAAAGCTCCAATGCGTTACATCAACCGCTTGCTAGCCAGTATCGGCGTCAAACTCGTTGCCCAACAAATTCGAGAGGGTTCGGAGCGCGTCTGGTCTTATCGATATCAGCCAGAAGCCACCACCAAACTTACTCCAAAGGGTGCTCAGCGGGTTTGCTCCCTCCCTGAAAATTGGGAAATTTTGGCTGAGCTTACAGCCGTTCGCTTGGTCAAAAAAGTGGAGGATTTAAAACACGCTGAATTGCTTGAACAGCAAGGCTTTGATGTTGTCACAGATGAAGCTATAAATAAACAAATACAGCAATCATCTGTGACAGTGGAACCCTTGCCAGAACAGGCAGAACGAATTGGCAGAACGGCATGGGTGCAGCGCTGGGGACAGTGGGTGCGAGGCTCATTCTTGGCCGCTACAGACGGTGCTCAATATCGAATGCTTATTGAACAATTGGGGGGATGGAGCGAGGTGCTAGCTTGGCCGCATCAAATTCGTTGGGAAGCAATTTAAGCTCTAACTCAGGATAATCACTTAATGTAGCGGCAATGGTTCCACGTCCTAGGCGGGAAAATATGACTATCCCCGCCTAAAACAAGATTTTGGAGTGGGTGGGAAATGTGATTATCCCTATCTACCCCCCCTAACGGGATTTTTCAAATTTCCGCTAGAATTCTAGCCCGGAGCGTACAAGCTCCATACGGAAATTTGAAAAATAGCCGTAACCCCGCCCGGAAGGGCATTAAGCCGTTTATTGAAATGGTTGTTTAAAACCCTTGACAACCATTTATGGAAATGGTTAGATAGAGATATCAACCATTTATGGAAACGGCAATGACCAACAAAATCAGAAATACCGCTGGCAAATTCGCTCCGAAGTCTGAGGCTCCGCGCAAGGTGCGTTCAGTAAATTTAACCGATGATGCTTGGCAGTGGCTGGCTGCTACAGCAGAGAAAGCAGGAATGAGTCGCAACGATTATTTGGAAGCGCTAGCAGAAGGTAATCAACCATTTATGGAAACGGCTAACACTGAGCCTTTGCCGATTATGGAAACGGTAAGCAGTGATAAGATTGAAACAACAGAACAGCCAGAGAGCGACGTTTTGCCGATTATGGAAACGGTGGGTCATGCTCTCACTACTCCAGAGGAAGCAAAAAAACACGCTCAAATCTATGGCTTCACTTCAGAGGAAGCTTTGGCTGATGCCCATTTTCAGATTAATATGCTCGAATCGAATTTTGACGAGCTTGAGAATAGGTACGAATCCGCAAAACGGGAAATTGCAGAATTGCGATCGCAACTTGCGACAGAGCGCGCCGATCGGGAGGAAATTGAAGCGCAACTTTCCGAGCTGAAACAAAATTCTGCTCCGGTCACAAACTTACCAGACGCAGCCGACTTGCTCAACCAGTTAAAAGCCAAACGTAAAAAGTCTACTGCCTCGCTTGCCGATATTGAGGCACTTTTGGAGATGATTGAAGGGTAAACCCCAAAAGGGAATTAGGAATCATGCCCCTAAAAAGGGGCTTTACTGGAGAATTGAAATATGCCGTCTACTTTTGAATGTCCGTACTGTCACAGCCGATACAATTGGTTGATATCGAGTGAGTGGCTACCTGATGAGGAAATAGAAAAATCTACTTACCAGTGCAAACAATGCTTGGCGCTCTTTGACCATAGATTGCATCTCCCAGAACAGCCAGAGGAAGAAAATTCAATTATAGAGATGTAAAAACTTTACAATCCTAGGTTGACAATGTAGGGGAAAACCTGCGATCGTAAGTTTAAGGAAGATTGATGCGCGATAGCCCAGTGTTGGCACACTGAACTACTCACGACTTCCCCAAACCGTTCTCTTACAACGTTTGGAGCTTAAAAATTATGGCACGAGGCGACGGCTACCTAGAAGGGTCAGCCGCAACTCTTAATACTGCTGCGGCTAACCGACCGATGGTAAGCCGTCGTAGAATTGAGCATCTCAAGCAGCTTGCATACGACTGCAATCTCACGAACGAGCAAGCTCGCGCTTTTGGAAAACTTACAGCGACAGCAACATGGGAAAAATTGCTGTTAGCTCACGGGCTGGAATTTGAGCCAAGACTTAACACAGTAGAGATTGCCAGTCACCAGGAATCAAGCCACCAGATTGGATTAACTGATTGGATTGACTGGGCGCAAGCTTTTGCCCTCGCTGTTGCATCAGTTGGCTTGGCTCTGCTTATTCTCGGACTCTTCCCCCGCATCAATCCGCTTAATCTACTTCCGGTAAAAATCACAATTCAGGTAGGTAAATAATGTCACTGCAACTACGCTTATTCGGCGGCGGTCAATCTGATGCGCCCAAAAATGGTGGCTCCCTTGCCGTAAACGACGGCGGCCACAGTATCGACAAATCAAAAGTGCTTGCCAGCACCGACGCACAAGCCTTAAGCCCGATGAATCCCGGCAGCTTTGCCAGCATCCGGTCTGTCCCAGTAATTGATACGCCGCGTTATGCCTCCAAAGAGGAAGCAGACGCGATGAAGGAACTCGCTAAGGAAAAGAAAAAAGGGGTCAAACATACCCGGTCGCTTTACCAGTCGGCTCTCGCGATTGACGGTTGCGATGTCAAAGTACACAAGGAATATCAAAAATACAAAGGGGGCATCGCTAAAAACGAACTCAGGAAAATCAAAGCAAGTACCACCTATGCAACAGGACTGCACCAACTGCGGGAAGGGTACGCAAAACAAGGTGCGAGGCTTGATAACGCTGATACAAAGGCACGGGCGGGGATTGATGCGATTAAAGCTCAACTGACGGGGGCGAACTAATGACTCGCATCTATGACTACTATCCCAACGACAAATTCCCAGTGGACAATCTGGCTATCAGCATCGCACTTTTGCGAGGGGCAAAAATTAGGGCAAGGGGGCAATCTAATTTAGATAAACCCAAGCAGCAATTGATGAACAAAGCTAGTGCTGCTATTGATGAAGCTGTACAAGCGCTTGAAACTCTACGGACTGCCCTGCTAGGAGGCTCAAGATAATGAGAGCGATGTACTTGGCTAATTATTTCGTTGCTGGGTGCGTCGCTTTCTCACTCCTGGGGTGGGTAGCGAGTTTGCATCCGATCACGTTTCGAGGCGTTCTGTGTTTGTTGGGAGCGATTGTGATCGCCTGGGGCTTAAGCTGGCTGCTGGATTTTTCACTGAGCAAGTTGCTCAAGATTTCAGTCGCTGACTTGCAAGCTTTGCTGATTGGTGGTTTTGCGATGCTGTTAATTGGGCTGGGGGTATTCTTATGCACCTAAAACTGTTTGTGCTGAGTGCGTCCTCTATTGCCCTTTGGATTGCACCGCTAGCAGCACTGGATAAAACGCTAAATCTCCAAAAAGCCTTGCAAGGGTTAAGTTTGACTGCTGCGATTGCTTGCGCTGTAACTGCTGGCAACATTGCCCGCGAACAAGCTGAGCAAGATGAAATTGAGGTAATGAAGGCTAAGGCTGTTAAGGCTGATGTGATTGACGAAATCAGTACATCTGTTTACGTTTCGCAACAACAGCGCCAACAAGAGGCAGAACAGATTTTGAACCCGCGCGAACATCTAGAACGCGCTCTAGCACTGACTTATGACGGACAGGAGGAATCAGAACCGATTAGCCAAAATCAACTAGCTGAACCAGAACAGAACGCATTTCAGAACGCTGAATCAGAACGCGCTGAACAGGTGCTAAAGTTGAAAGAGAAAGGCTGGGCTAAAGCCAAAATAATTCTTGAAGTGTGGGGCGTAACTAAAGGCGGTTCGCCCAAGTATAAAGCAGCAGAGGCTGAGTACAAACGCTTACTAGAGGAACAGGAATTATGAGAACGTGGGCCGGGGGGGGAGCCGGGTATGGCCCGCCCCCCCGGCCGCGCCATCCAGAATTAAGGGCGCCGCAGGCTACCGGGTCGAGTGACACCCGGTAAAACAACAAAAAAAGAATAACTAATGGTACACTTACATCCCTCAAAAGAAAGATAAGAGAATAATTCCCCTGATGTCGAAATGAAGGATTTAGCTTTTTGC
>NZ_JAUBUR010000021.1:0-138991 GCF_036705485.1 Microcoleus sp. AT9b-C3
AGCCGTGTGCCATGAAAGTGGCAAGCACGGTTCCGAATGGGAGGGAGAGGATAGTAATATCTTCTCTCGACCCTAACCAGTTCAACATAAAGGTTAGGTCGATTCAAGGAAACTATTCTAGTAGATTTTAGGGTACAAACCAATGAGTAGCAATACTAGCTTGGGTTTTTCAGGCTTTGTAGCACCCACATCGTGAAGCGAAGCTATCCCGTAGGGAATCGCCCTAAAGTGTAATTTTTTGTAAAAGAGTTCTTGACAATTTACCCATCCCTTGCTCAATCT
This sequence comes from Microcoleus sp. AT9b-C3, assembly GCF_036705485.1. Lineage (NCBI taxonomy): Bacteria > Bacillati > Cyanobacteriota > Cyanophyceae > Oscillatoriales > Microcoleaceae > Microcoleus > Microcoleus sp. AT9b-C3. The sequence continues at coordinate 283 of NZ_JAUBUR010000021.1, forward strand.
TCTCTCTTCCTTTGCGTCCTCTGCGTTCTCTGCGGTTAATTAAAAAAAATCTCCCACAGGAAAGCGTTAATCTATCTTACCAAGTTGAAATAAAATTATGTCTACTACTGATTTATCGAGTTTGAGCCGATCGATCCCAATTGAAAAGATTCGTTACGACGATCGCGGTTTAGTGCCTGCGATCGTCCAAGATTATTTGGACGGTACAGTGTTAATGATGGCTTGGATGAATCGGGAGTCCCTGCAAAAAACGCTCTCTACTGGGCAAACTTGGTTCTGGAGTCGATCGCGCGCTGAATTTTGGAACAAAGGGGCGACTTCGGGACACGTTCAAAATGTCAAAGGGCTGCGTTACGACTGCGATAGTGATACTTTGCTAGTCACTGTGGAACAAGTCGGAGATATTGCTTGTCACACGGGAGAAAGAAGTTGTTTTCACCAAGTTGATGGGGAAATTTCACCGCCGCCAGGGGATATGTTATCTCAATTATTTGCGGTAATTTGCGATCGGCGCGACAATCCTAACGAAAGTTCTTATACTTGCAAGTTGTTTGAGGGTGGCGACAACAAGATTCTCAAGAAAATTGGCGAAGAGTCGGCGGAAGTTGTGATGGCTTGCAAAGATGACGACAAAGAGGGGATTGCTGGGGAAGTTGCGGATTTATTTTATCACACTTTGGTTGCTTTGGCTCACCATCAAGTTGATTTAAGAGAAGTTTACCGCAAATTGGGCGATCGACGAAAATAATTGGGAATTGGTAATTGGGAAGTGATAATTGGGAATTGGTATAGCCTTTTTCACAAAAAGGAGGTATTCACCAATTAATTAACACTTCCTCAATCCCCCAATCTCATATTTTCTCAAACTTCTCTAGGTAAGGGCGGGTTCACCAACAATATTTGCCACTCACAGACAAAAGAAATAAACCCGCCCCGCCCCACGCAGAGGCTATATTTTTCCGACTCTAGAAACTAAAAGTAGTGCGGAGAACTCCCACCCCTACAGTATCATTATCCTTAGTTCCTTCTGGATTGAACAACACAAAAGCACCGGGTGTAACGCTGATATTATCGTTAACTTTGAAACGATAATAAGCTTCCAAATGATAAGGAGTTGCCTTATTTGCCTGAAAACGAGCACCGCCACTTACCGAATCCCTATCCAAAGGCTGTCCAAACAGAATACCTGCATTATTGCCCTGTGCGAACAAATCTCGGAAATGGAAACCTACCATCCAACTGTTAAAAGTTGTAGAAGCATTGCTTCTTTCAGCATCAGCAATTATCCAACCTCCATAGGTAGAAACAGCTAATTTCGGAGAAAGCCGCCAAGTTGCAGTACCGCCAAACGAATTCATCCTCACGCCACCGCTAACAGGTTCTCTATCTCTTCCCAAAATTGAACCCAAATCCGCATCAGATAATCCTGTGGCAAGAATATTCAATTGGTGGCGGCTGTAAGCGTAATTCAGACCAATGTCAATGCTGCTAGTTGGTTTAATCGTTAACTGTGCCGCAGCAACGGTACTGCCCTCAAATAAACCCGCCCCCAATGGAGTAGCTGGAAAGCCTAAATCGTTGGGCAAAGCAGCATTTACACTGCCGTACAAAGCTGTAAGATTGACTTTTTTGGAAAGGTTCCAAATAAACCCACCTGCCGATGCCAAGCCGCTGCCTGAAGTGCCGCCGGATACGCGCACTACAGGGTTGTAACCTCCAAACCTAGAAATAGATTCTTGCCCTTCTCCAGCGAAAGGAGTGATGGCTTGAAAAGCATCCGAAGTTTCAGCTTTCGGGCCCGCGAATAGAGTGATGCTGTTAGAAACTGGAAAAACGTAAAGAAGTTTGTAAAGTTCAACAGTATTGGCGCCAATGCTAGATAAATTCTGAGGATTGATTCCGGGGAATTGCGGCTCAAAACTCAGCCTTGCCTGACTGTCAGACAAACCGCTAAATGCCCCCGTTGACAAACCCAAATCAGGCCCGAAGCTGCGAATGTTGTAAGCTTGCAAGCCTGTGATTAGGGTATCTTTGCCCGTGAAACTGGTCAGCAGATTCAAGCGCACTCGGTAATTGAAAACTGTCTGAGTATCGCTGTTATTGTTTTTCGTAGTATCGGCAACGCTAAAAATTGCTTCCCCACTGAGTTTAGTTGTTGTCGAAAATTGATTGGCTTCTAATTCGGAGGTACGGGCTTCCAAAGCATCGACTCTACCGCGCAAAGTCGCTAATTCTGCTGCAAATTCTTCTTGCAGTCTTTGGAGTTTTGTTAAGTCTTCTCTCGTCGCTAAGTTGCCTGTACCTCCTCTAATTAGCTCGCTAACCTTATCCAAGCAAGCATTTAAGCCAGCAGCAAATTCGTAGCGAGTCATTGCCCGATTGCCTCGGAATGTGCCGTCTGGATATCCCGCTATGCAGCCGTATCTTTCGACTAAAGATTGCAGCGCTTGAAATGCCCAGTCCGTCGGGCGCACGTCGGATAGTTGAGATACAGATGTTACTTGCTGGAGTTCGCTGGATTCAGAAGTTTCATAGTTGGTTGCTGCGGGTTCTAAGGAAGCGCTGCTTTCGATTTCAGCTAAGTTTTCGGAAGTAGAAGTTTCTGTTTGGGCAATTACTGGTGCGGGGTTAGGGGCGGGAATGACAGATGTTTTTTCTGTGACTTCTGCGGGCGTCTGCGAGTTTTGAGAAGGGGCAACAGATACTTGTTCTGGGACGGCTGGGGCTGGGTTTGCTGGTTTTTCGGCTAAGTTTAATGAGTTTTCCTCGGCATTTTCTGCGGTTAATTCTGCTGTTTCGGGCAGACTCAGGTTTGCAGTTTCTTCGGGGAGATTGGCGAGTTGATTGGTTGTTGAGACGGGGTTGTCAACTTGCAGCCCCTCAACTAATTTTAACTCGGATGTTTCAGGGGCTGTGACCTGATTTTCAACAGTTGTATTCAGGCTAATTTTAGCCTCGGACTCTTTTAAATCTTCAGTACCTAATATTTCTTTTTCGGCGGGAGGCATCGCTGCCAACGGTAAAGAACCGGCAAGTATATACAGTAAACCGGCTGCGCCAGCACTAAATAGTAGATGTGGTTTCACTAGAACTCCTTACAAATTTGATAGTAAAATTGCTATTAGCTTTATAGGAATTGTAGAGCTATTTGGGATCGCCAACCACAAAGTTGTTAGTTAATATTTTTTATATGTCTAATAAAAAAAGTAAAACAACCGCCTGCTATCAGAGCTCAAGACGGCTAGGCATTTTTGGCGAGTTAGTGAGTTCTTTATCTATTGGGTGTATAATATCACAAAAATTGTATTTTAGCAATTATTTTTTTAACATCCGATCGACCTTTTGCAAAATAACCACAGCCGCAATCACACTAAGAGCCAAACCAAACCAAAAATTATCCGCCGCCCATTTACCTCTATCCAAAGCCAAACCGCCCAGCGGCGGCCCGATTAAATAGCCGATCGCCCAACACTGAGAATTAACCGCCAAATACACGCCCCGCAAAGACTCTGGTGCTAAATCCACCACCAAAGCCGAAGCAAAAGGCGTATAAGTAACAGTCGCCAGCGACAAAAAGCTCAAGCCTAAAACAGCTAAAAATAGATTGCCAGTGGCAGCCATTCCCGTCAAGCCGATCGCGATAAATCCCATTCCCCATAGCAGCGCAGAAATCATCAAAGCTTTCGCACAAGAAAACGGCCTCAAAGCTTTAACAACCGGGAGTTGCAAAGCCACAGTTAAAAACGTGCTAAAAGCAAACAAAACGGTAATTGTACCTGTTGAAAAGCCTTTTCCCGATGTCCCCACCGCGACAAACTTGCTAAAGTACAGCGGCATTGTGGTTTGGATTTGGGAAATATATAATGTGAACAGAGTATTTACTACCGCATAAACTAGAAGACTTCGATCGCTCAGCGCCACCATCCAACCATTTTCCCGATTTTTTTTGCCTCTATCCGCTGGATTAGCTGGTTTGTAGGTTTCGGCGATCGCGATCGCCACCACCGCAAACAGCACTAAAAACGAGATACCATCAATAATAAAGAGCGAGCGATAATTCCCCGTTACGGCAATCAACAAACCGCCCAAAATAATCCCAACTTGCAAACCCAAATTATCAGCAAGTCGCGTCAAAGCAAAAGCCTCCTGTCGCTGTTCACCCTCCGTTAAATCTGCCACCATCGTCTCGGTTGGAGGCCAATAGAAACCCACACCCAAACCCATCAGTAAATTGCCCGCAATTAAGCCAACGAAATCATTAGTCGCCGCCAGCACAAAAGAAGCCACCGCCGAAATAACTGCAGCCAGCAGTAAAGTTCGCCGCCTTCCCCAAAATTTTGAATCACAAAAAGAACCGCCCAAAATTCTGCCGAATATTCCCGAAACTGAACCGCTACCCAAACCAATCCCAACAGCAGTAGCAGATAAACCGACGCCATCGACAAAAAATATCGGCGCGTAAAATAAAGTAAAACCGGTGCCACTTTGGGAGAGGAATCTGCCTGCGGCAAGAATCCAGACTTGAGGGGGGAGACGGGGCAACCAAGAGGATAATTGAAATTTAGGCATATACAGTTAAATTAGGAGTTATTTCTGGACGCAGAAACGTGGTTTTTTATGAAAAAAATACGTTACGGTGTTTAATCAGGGTCAATCGATTTTAGATTTTAGATTTTAGATTTTAGATTTTAGAGGCGACCCCACGAATAAATGCTCTTTCTTGAGGATTTTAGATTTTCGATTTGGGATTGATTCCACGGATAAATCACGTTGCGGGTACCACCTTTGAAATTCTTGGTTAAAAACAGATGTCTTTGGTCGCAGTGCATAAGTCTTGTGAGTAATTATTAATTTATTCCGTACTTTTTCCGAATTAGTATTAGTTAACCGAGGTGAGGACAAACATAAGTGAGCTTAACAATTCTTCAGCGTCTGTTACACAAAAGTTACCATTAATTTAAAAATACTTAACAGAATTTTAGAAAAAAGTTAGTTAAACTCTAGAAAAGGCAGAAGAAACTTTTAGAGGGTCTAATTATATGACAGCTATTACAACATCAAGAGTGGAATCAATCAAACCGCGCTGGCAAGCAATTGTCATGGTTGCCCTAATTTTCTGGCTCAGCGTTAGCCTGATTTTGGATCTAGTAATTATGCCCAGTCTCTACGTATCTGGCATGACGACATCACCGGAGTTTGCAACCGCCGGAAATTTAATGTTCTGGGGATTCAACCGCGTTGAGTTAATCTGTTCGGGCCTGGTGGCAACGGGTTTGATGGTTTTGAGCAATTTAGTCGGTGACTTCGGCAAGCGCAGCCGCACAGCAATCTTATTATCATTGGTACTTCTGGCGATCGCCCTGATTGACACCTACGCCCTGACACCCCAAATGAGCGCCTTGGGAATGCAGCTAAATCTGTTCGATTCCGCAGCAGAAGTGCCCGCCGGCATGAATCTACTGCACCAAGGCTATTTTGCATTGGAAGCGCTGAAGTTGGCTGTCGCCGGTACGCTGCTGGGCTGGTGTTACCAAAACCAAGTTTAATCGACACAAGGGTCAGAGGTTGAGTTGAGAAAAACTCAACCAGCAGCGGGGGGCGTGAATTCACGCCCCCCGCTAATTTTTTAAATTTTAGCGATCGAAAACGAGCCTTGAATTGCAGCCCTTCTGTATTCATCGGCGTTAATCTGTGTTTATCTGCCTGTATCTGCGGTTAAAAAAAGAGAATTTCTTGGGCCGCAGATAACAATGGATTCACGCTGATTCACGCAGATGAAGATAAGAGAGATATGAATAATCTCCGATGCTAACAGATTTGAGATAACTATACTGTCAAGTTTCCTGACCCGCCCAAAAACGGATACTTGCGAACGACTCCTGTGGTGGAGAGATCAAAATTTTAGACTCTTGTTCAAACTCCCAGATTCATCTGTAGAGTAAATCTAAAATCTCAAATCTCAAATCTCAAATCGACCGACGCTACGCCCTACTCGGATGCTTCCGGTAAATCTGCTTTTGGCCACAGCAAGCGCAAACCCATTACCGCAAATCCGATCGCTGCGAGTCCCTTTACCAGTCGTTCCGGCAACACCTCTGCGGTGCTAAAGCCGATCGCCACGCCGATTAAACTTGCCAGCAGCAGCGCCGACGCCGTACCGAAAAATACAGCCCGCGGCGAGTTACAACTGCTGCCCAGGGCGATCGCAGCTAATTGGCTTTTGTCTCCCAATTCTGACAAAAACACTGTAATAAAACTGATTCCCAAAAGTTGCCAGTCCATGTTTTTTTAGTTCTTAGTTAGCTCTTGTAGAAATCTAGGACTTACCGACAGGCAGACAATTAACCCAGCACTTCCCACAGCAGAACCGCCGAAATCGCCAGTAAAATCCCTCCGGCTGCTCTCTCCAAAGTTCTCGGAGCAATCCGACTAGCCAGCCACCTTCCCAGCAACACCCCCAGCAAACTGGTTGCTATCAAAGCCGAACCCGCACCCGCAAACACGATCCAAGGATTTCGAGATTCAGCCGTCATTAGCAAAACTGCGAGCTGAGTTTTGTCTCCAATTTCAGCTAAAAAAATAGTTGCAAAAGTCGAAGCAAATATTGCCCAGTGCTTCGGCTTCAGTTTCTTTTGTTCCTGACAAAGATCGGGATTTAGAGTCACTGAGAGTTCAGCGGGCTCCGGGTTTAAAGCAGCACAAATCTCAGTAACCTCTTTTATTTGTAGTTGTACCTGTTGTGGCAAATCATAATTGAGGTTTACTGAGTCAGAAGCAGACAAGCTTGGCGGAACAGAATCAAGTTTCACGGGCAATGAGTGCTAAACGCTATTTATTTTTGACTTGTACTTTTGATTCTAACTCTCTCGGTGCCTGCTTTTACCAAACCAGGGTCAATCGATTTTAGATTTTAGATTTTAGATTTTAGATTAAAGAATTGAAGCATTGACCCCACGGATAAATTCGGGGGGCAAGTTTCATCGGATACAGGTTTTTTATCTCTCGGTCCTGAGTCTGCGCGTTGGAATGAATCCGGTGGCTTGTATCCTGGATGATGAAGGTCATCTTTTTTCCCGGAGATTTCAGCAACTGATTCCTGGAACAACTCACCGCACCCAAAAAAGAATACAAGCCCCCAGACTTATCTGTCGAGTCAATCTAAAATCTAAAATCTAAAATTGGCTGACGCCTACAAGCCCCCAGATTTATCAGTCTAGTCAATCTAAAATCTAAAATCTAAAATCTAAAATCTAAAATTGACTGGCTGACTTGTTCATGTGCCGTAAGTTCGATCGCCCGCATCTCCCAAACCAGGTACAATAAAGCCTTGTTCGTTGACTATTTCGTCGATCGTTGCCGTGTAAATCATCAAACTCGGGTACTCTGCACTCAGCCTCTTCAAAGCCGGAGGAGCAGCCACCACAGAGATAATCCGAATCAAGCTCGGGTCAATTCCCCGTGCAGTCAATTCCTGCATAGTCGCTATAATCGTCCCGCCCGTAGCCAGCATCGGCTCGCTAATTATCACCCGCGTTTCCGGGTTAAACTGCGCCGGCAATTTGTTCAAATAACAAGTCGGTTGCAGCGTCTCCTCATTTCTTGCCATGCCGAGGTGGTAAACCGAAGCCAGCGGTACAACCGTCTGAATTCCTTCCAGCAGTGCCAAACCCGCCCGCAAAATCGGTACCACAACTAACGGAGCTTCTGGGTTGATAAAAGTCGCCGGACATTCGCCCACAGGCGTCTGCACTGTGGTTTCCACTGTCGGCAGCCATTCTCGAATCGCCTCGTAAGCCAGCCACCTTCCCAATTCTGTCATCGCAGAACGAAAAAGAACCGATGGGGTGGCGGCGTCGCGGGCAACAGCCAGCCAGTGTTTAATTAATGGATGGGGAGGAACGTAAACGCGCAGTTGCAGGGACATTAGGAAATTGGGGAGAGTGCTAGGTTGGAGAAATTTTATGCTCTGTGCAACTTATCACATCCTTGAGGGCGCATACAAGCCAGAGATTGAGTTATAACCCATTCGCCGATCGACCTCCATCAGCTTATTGAAATATTTTTCCAATAGTATTGACATTAATTAGCAACAAGGCTATAGTAATTTTTAGTGTTCTCCTCTCAAAGGATCGGCAGACGGGGGCAGTCGGCAATGGTAGACTGTTCCCGCATTTTTTTGGGAAGCAGGGGCATCGGGCATCGGGCATTGGGCATTGGGGATTGGATATTGGGCATTGGGCATTGCCGAACTTTGGTCTTCGTGACATCCGTTACATCCGCTACAAATCTCTTGCCGAACTTCTTGCTTCGGGAGCGATCGACTGTAAAATCATAGAAATATTAAGATTTTTAACCTAATGTCAGCTCCTACCCAATCCCAGTTATTTTCTCCCAACTCCCGCCCTACACAGCAAGAGTTTGATGTGATTGTCATCGGTTCCGGCATTGGTGGACTCGTGACAGCCACCCAGCTAGCAGCTAAGAAAGCCAAAGTTTTAGTGCTCGAAAGCTATACAATTCCGGGGGGTAGCGCTGGATATTTCGATCGAGAAGGCTACAGATTCGATGTCGGCGCCTCCATGATTTTTGGCTTCGGACAGCGCGGCACCACCAACCTCCTCACCCGCGCCCTCAAAGCAGTTAACGTCACCTTAGAAACCATTCCCGACCCCGTACAGCTTCACTATCACTTACCCGACGGCTTGGAACTTGAAGTTCCCCAGCCTTATGACAAATACTTGCAAGAATTAACAGACAGGTTCCCTCACGAACGCGAAGGAATCCACAAATTTTACGGCGAATGCTGGAACGTCTTCAACTGCCTCAACGGCATGGAATTGCTATCCCTAGAAGAACCCGGATATCTCGTCCGAGTCTTTTTTCAGAATCCTTTAGCCTGTTTGGGATTAGTAAAATATCTGCCTCAAAATACTGGCGACATTGCGCGGCGCTACATAAAAGACCCTACTTTGCTGAAATTTATCGACATGGAATGCTACTACTGGTCTGTAGTACCTGCAGACTTGACGCCAATGATTAACGCCGGAATGGTATTTTCCGACCGACATTACGGTGGCATCAATTATCCCAAAGGCGGAGTCGGTCAAATCGCCCAAAAATTAGTAGAAGGATTAGAAAAATGCGGCGGGAAAATTCAATACAAAGCTAAAGCGAAAAAAATTATTACAGAAAACGGCCGCGCTGTCGGAGTCGAGCTAGCAACCGGCGAAGTTTACCGCGCAAAGCGCATAGTTTCTAACGCCACGCGGTGGGATACTTTTGAGAAATTGCTGCCTGCAGAAGATATGCCCGCTAGCGAGAAGAAATGGCAGCAGCGCTATCAAAAAGCCCCCAGTTTCTTGAGTTTGCATTTGGGAGTGGAAGCAAGCGTAATCCCTGCGGGTAGCGCCTGCCACCACATTTTGTTAGAAGATTGGGACAAAATGGAGGCGGCGGAGGGAACTGTTTTGGTGTCAATTCCGACGGTACTCGACCCGGATTTAGCTCCCGCAGGATATCACATCGTTCACGCTTTTACTTCGAGTTGGATGGAAGAGTGGGAAGGACTTGCGCAGCAGGAATACGAGGATAAAAAGGAAGAGGCAGCAGGGAGAATTATTGAAAGGTTAGAAAAGATTTTTCCCGGTTTAGATGCCGGTTTGGATTATATGGAAGTGGGGACAGCGCGTTCTCACCGCCGCTTTTTGGGGCGCGAAGACGGAACTTACGGGCCGATTCCGCGACAGAAGCTAATGGGTTTGCTGGGAATGCCGTTTAATCGAACTTCTATGCCTGGTTTATATTGTGTGGGTGACAGTACGTTTCCCGGACAGGGTTTAAATGCGGTGGCGTTTTCAGGGTTTGCTTGCGCGCACCGAATTGCTGTTGATTTGGGTTTTTAGCGGTAGTAGTAGGGTGCGTCAGATTGTTCGCTTGAAATATAAAATGTGAGGCTCCGGGGCAGTTTACAAAAAGACTAAAAACCCGGTTTCTGGGGAGAAACCGGGTTTTTAAACTCAAAATTGGTGTTTTCCATTCTTTTAATGAGTTTACTGGTCGTAGCTGCCGCCGACGCCGATTTGGGTATTGTAGATTTTCGCATCTGTGATGGTCATATCTTGCATTGAGGCGCCGGATACGTCAGCGGTGTTAATGATGGCGGCTGTCAGATTTGCCCGATCGAGGTCTGCGTCATTTAAACTAGCATTAGTCAGGAAAACTTGGGTTAAGTTAGCACCCGTCAAGTTAGCACCCGTCAAGTCCGCGCCTTCTAGGTTGGCACTAGATAGGTTTGCTCCTCGTAAATTTGCTTCTCTCAAATCAGCACCAATTAAATGAGCTCCCGTTAAATCTGCTCCTGACAAGTCGCACTTAAAACATTGCCCGGTTGACAATAACTGTTTGACGTGAGCGGGATTTTCAGCGCGAGCCGGGCCTGCCAACAGTAGGGGAGTAATTAAAAAAGTAGCGGCTAATAGATTGCGTTTCATAATCCTTTTTTCCTCACCAGACTCTGTATTTAACTTCTTGTCTTGATATCTACAATCTTACCACTGTTGTTTCCGCAAGTTGCGATCTAATTCACAGATGGGCTGTGATATCGATTGCCCGCAACAACGCATAGATGGTCTCGACAAGCTAGCAAAACATAATTTCGCAAAACTTAACACTGCCGAACTTAATACAGTGCACTTTTGTAGTAACCTTTTCTAGGTTAGCTAATAGAGCCAACCGATGTGTCTTTCTGAAGATGGAGATGATTCGCAATACGAGGGATGATTTTAGGGATGATCCTATCGCAAAAAGTTCACATAAAATACTTTGTTTTTAATAAAAGTGTCACGAGACTGAAAAATTAATTTAAAATAAAGATAAGCTTATACCTTTATAGGTAGAGGAAAAGCAGTCACTGGCTTGATCCCCAGTCCAATCTCGGCTGCATTTTTAACAATAAATTTTAATTAGGTCTCAGCAGCGCCGTAAAAATCCACCTAGTGCTTGTAAAGCAGCACTTTTTTGGAATGTCGCAGAGTCCACGCGATCGCAAAACTCAATTAAATATGCTCAAAAACGATTCCTCCAAGTATCTGCCAACCTTAGCTCAAGTAATAGACCCCTACCCCTTGACAGTTGCGCCCGATACCCCACTAGCAGAAGTAATTACCCTGATGGGCCAACGGCGCGGAACTTGCTCTCTAAACGCAGACATTCCACCAACCGATATCTATCAGCCACTAACAGACATCGCAAATTCCCCCACATCAAGTGCATTCAGAGACGCGACAGGTATCTGCGTCTTTGTCGTGGAAAAATACCTAGAAAAATTATCCTCGCACTCTAGTCCACATTCTCAATTGCAAGGAATCTTCACCGAAAGGGATCTTGTCGATTTGATTGCCTCGGGCAAAAACTTAAAAGGTGTCACCATCGCAGAAGTAATGAGGCAGCCTGCAGCAACTCTGACAAAATCCGAGAGTCAAGACATTTTCAGCGCCCTAATTCTGCTGGGGCAACGAAGAACTAAGCATTTGCCAATATTGGATAGTGAAGGTCAACTCTTAGGAGTAATTACCCCGGAAAGCATTCGCCAAGCCATGCTGAAACCGGCAAATCTCTTAAAAATGCGCCGCGTGAAAGAAGTAATGACTGCACAAGTCATTCAAGCACCTCGGTCCGCGTCAGTTAGGAGTTTAGCCGAGTTGATGGCGCAGCACCGCGTTAGCTGCGTAGTAATTACGGAATCAACAGAATTATCGAGGGATTTACCGTTCCCAATTCCAGTAGGTATCGTCACAGAACGGGATATTGTCGAATTTCAAGCTTTAGATATAGATTTGTCGAAAACGATCGCCCAAACTGTGATGAGTACCCCCTTATTTAGCCTCAAGCAAGAAGACTCGCTGTGGGTAGCTCATCAGGAAATGCACCAGCGTTTAGTCCGCAGGTTGGTAGTAACCGGGGAACAGGGAGAACTCCTGGGAATAGTTACTCAAACCAACATACTGCACGTACTTGACCCAATGGAAATGTCCGGGGCGATCGATGTTCTGCATGATTCAGTGGCAGACAGGACTAGGGAATTGGAAAAAGCGATCGCATCCCTCAGCTTGACTAACGCCAGACTAGAAAGCGAAATTGCTACCCGCGTGCGAGCCGAGGCCAGACTCCACCTTTTAGAATCTGCTGTAGTGAACGCTAACGACGCAATCGTGATTATGGATGCCGGAGACAGCGATATCTCCGACCCCACCATCATCTATGCCAACGAAGCTTTTACCCAAATGACGGGCTACCTACCCGAAGAAATCATCGGGAAAACCCCCAGTTGCTTGCGCGGCCCAGAAAGCGACCCCACCCAAGTCGATAAAATTCGCCGTACTTTCTCTCGCCAAGAACCCCTACGCCTAGAATTGATTAACTACCGCAAAGACGGTTCAACATATTGGGTGGAACTCAACAGCGTACCCATTGCCGACACCTCCGGGAACGTTACCCACTGGGTGTCGGTGCAGCGAGATATTACCGATCGCAAGCGCATGGAACAAGCATTTTTTGAAGAAAAAGAACTCGCTCAGGTTACTCTACAATCGATCGGCGATGCCGTAATCACTACTGACGCCGACGGCTGCATTTCCACCCTTAATCCAGTTGCCGAACAACTCACGGGTTGGTCTACCTCGGAAGCTAAGGGTTTGCCCCTCGCCAGCGTGCTGAGAATAGTTGACGAAACTACCAGGCGGCCGGCTGAAAATATCGCCGAAATTGCTTTGTGCGAAGGTCGGATTGTTGACCAAGGACACAACAGCTTGCTGATTGACCGCAACAACACCGAATTTGCGATCGACCATTGCGTCGCCCCTATCCACGCTAGCAGCGGCGAAATTGTCGGGGCCGTCGTTGTGTTCCGAGATGTCACGCAAGTGCGAACTCAAGCGCGGCAACTCACCTGGCAGGCAACTCATGACCCCCTGACGCAATTAGTCAACCGCCGGGAATTTGAGTACCAGCTAGAGCACGCCCTACACGGCGCTCAAGGTTACGGGCAAGAACACGTCATGCTTTACCTGGATCTCGATCGCTTCAAAATAGTTAACGACACCTGCGGTCATGCGGCAGGGGACGAACTACTGCGCCAAGTCAGCCAGCTATTTAAAAGCAGTATCCGCAAAACCGATATTTTGGCACGTCTGGGTGGCGATGAATTTGCCGTACTCCTGTACCACTGTCCCGTCGAACGAGGATTGAACGTTGCTGAAACGCTGCTGCGAAGCATTCAGGCATTCCGCTTTGCGTGGCAGGACAAAACTTTTTCGCTCGGCGTCAGTATCGGTTTGGTAGCAATCAATCCCAAAGCAGCCTCGACATCTGCGATTTTGAGCGCGGTTGATATGGCTTGCTACGCTGCTAAAAATAAAGGTCGCAACCGGGTACAGGTTTATCAAGCTGGCGACCAAGAATTAATCAAACAGCATGGCGAAACCGAGTGGGTGGTGCAAATTCATCAAGCTTTAGAAGAGAATCGCTTTTGCTTGTACTCTCAGCCGATCGTACCTTTGCTCAACTCTCCAACCACCGGAACCCACTGCGAAATCCTCCTGCGCCTCCAGTTGGAAACTGGTGAGTTGGTGTCGCCGATGGCGTTTATTCCGGCGGCCGAACGCTACAACTTGATGCACGCGATCGACCGCTGGGTAATTAGCACTTTATTTAGCAATTTATCTAAAATTTTTACGGCAAATTTATTAGTCCAAAACCCCGATGTAGACAGCGATAAAATAGTTACCTTCCCTGCGTGTTCTCTTTTGTCTGAGCTGCAATCGTCATGTGGCAAATACCCCCACCTTTATTCAATAAACCTTTCTGGGGACAGCCTCAACGAAGAAAAGTTTATCGAGTTTATTCAGGAACAGTTTTCCATCCATCAAATACCGCCGCAAATAATTTGTTTTGAAATTACCGAAACCGTGGCGATCGGTAATCTAAGCAAGGCAGCCAGCTTGATTTGGCAACTCAAGGAACTAGGCTGCCAGTTTGCCTTGGACGACTTCGGCAGCGGGATGTCTTCCTTTGCTTACCTGAAAAGCTTGCCGGTTGATTATCTCAAAATAGACGGCAATTTTATTAAGAATATTGTCGAGAATCCTATTGATATTGCAATGGTGGAAGCTATTACCAAAATCGCTCACGTTATGGGAATTAAAACTATTGCCGAGTATGTTGAAAATCAAACAATTATGGATAAAATCAATGAACTAGGGGTAGATTACGCTCAAGGTTATCATTTGGGAAAACCTCAACCTTGTAACTTCACATCTCCTATTTTAGAGGAATTTTTGGGGGAGTTTCCTGTTAATTCGTTGGCTTTTGAGGCTAAGCTGGCTTGTTGAAGAAGGAAGTTCGGCAACGAGCAAGCAATGGGATTTAACGGATTTAAGGGAGGGATGTTGAGGGAAGAAGGAAAAGGGAAATGTTAATTTCTCATAGGGTTTACTGTTGTTTCGGAATGATTTAACCGCAGAGAACGCAGAGGGCGCTGAGTCTCCAGAAGAGAGAGATGAATAATTTTGATACCAACGAATTTGATATCTGATCAATTCCCTCTTCCCATTCCCCATTCCCCATTCCCCATTACCCATTCCCCATTACCCATTACCTTCTACATTAGTTTCCGCTGCTTCAATGTACTGACTGTCTAACAGAAAAGCACCTTTTTCAAAACGAATTCCCCAATAATTGCCGGGACGCCGATCGATCACAACGCCTTCAGCGCCGATCGCAATTAAATTCGCAGGCCGCAGCATCGGCATCGGTTCGGCAGTTTTGACGTAAGGCGGCATCGCCACAACTCTGACTTTTTGACCAATGGTAAATTCTTTTTCCATGAGTTTTATTTCCTAAAAAAACACAGAGATAAATTTATTTTGACAAGAAATGTTTCTGTTTAATTGATTGATTGATTGATTAGGGATGGATAATAAAATGGGAATCAGGGATCATTATCAACGGAATTACGGCTAAATTATTGATATTTTAGGCTGCCATCTTCGTTATATTCAAGTTCATGATGTTTTCCCCCTAACCCTAAGTCATGAAGACATCGTTGGTAGTTTTTGCCTCCCATATCGAAAGGGTTCGTCCTGTTCAATCTTGCCCATTCACCTATCTTTAGCTGGTTAGTTATCCCTGAAGCATCGGCTACGGTTTTGACAATCCAATCAAACATTTTTTTTCTTCTAAGCTGTATCTCACTCTACCTCTCTATATTAGCTATATATTCACCTATGGCAATCAAACATTTTTTTCCTCTAAGCTGTATCTCACCCCTAAGTCGGACGATCGCCCGTAACACCCCTGACCGATCGCGCTACAATTGTCAATCGGGATGAAAATGGCTGATTAGGAAAGTAGAGGAGTAGGTGTTATGGCTACAAGTCGTCGCATTGAGCGTGTAGCTTCAATGATTAAACGGGAAGTCAGCCTGATGTTGCTGAATGGAATCAAGGACGACCGGGTAGGTGCCGGTATGGTTAGCGTTACCGATGTAATTGTTTCGGGAGACCTTCAGCATACAAAAATTTTTGTCAGCATCTACGGTACTGATGAGGCTAAGGCCGAGACTATGGAGGGTTTGAAATCTGCTACTAGCTACGTCCGCAGTCAGTTGGGCCAACGATTGCAACTGCGCCGGACGCCGGAAGTGATTTTTCTCGAAGACCGTTCTTTGGAACGGGGCGATAAAATGTTGATACTGCTGAATCAGCTTTCTGCAGATCGCAAACCGGACCTTCTAGATCCCGATGAAGAATTCACTGAGGATGAAAGTCCCCATTGAAGCAAGAAGGAAGAGGGAAGAAGGAAGAGGGGAAGAGAAGGAGATAGGGAAAATTCCCTGTTTGGCCAATGCCCGATGCCCGATGCCCTGTTTGCCCGATGCCCGATGCCCGATGCCCGATGCCCAAATCTAAAATCTAAAATCTAAAATCTAAAATCGAATGATTGACAATCTTTCCTTACCAGAACTGGTGGCGCAGATGTTCGTGGTGCGCGCTTCTGGCTGCTTGTTCGACCACCAAATTCGCTATCCCGAATGGGAACCAACTGCTAGCAAACTCCGCTATTATCTGGAAAAGTTGGGCGTCGGCGGGGTGATTTTGGTCGGGGGAAGTGCTGCGGAGTTGGCAGTTCGATCGCACCAATTGCAGTCTTGGGCCAAGTTTCCGCTACTGCTGGCGGCTGATATTGAGGAAGGTGTCGGCCAGCGGTTCGCGGGGGCGACTTGGTTCGGGCCGCCGATGGCGATTGCTGAAGTGGCGCGACACGATACAGGTAAAGCCGATCGATATGCTGAACAAATGGGCGCTGTCACTGCGATCGAAGCGAGGGCGATCGGTCTAAATTGGATTCTCGCACCAGTGGTGGATGTTAACAACAATCCCGACAATCCTGTGATTAACGTCCGCGCTTTTGGCGAAACACCGGAAATTGTCGGGAAATTAGCTGCTGCTTTTATTCGAGGCGCAGGTGAACACCCGGTTTTGACCACAGCTAAGCATTTTCCCGGCCACGGCGACACGGCGGTTGATTCTCACTTGGAATTGCCGGTTTTGCCACATTCGCCAGCGAGATTAGCCCAGGTTGAGTTACCTTCTTTTGTCGAGGCGATGGCTGCTGGGGTCGATGCTGTGATGAGCGCTCACTTGCTGATTCCGGCTTGGGATGCGGAGTTTCCTGCTACTCTTTCTCGCAAGATTTTGATCGGGAAGTTGCGAGAAGAGTTGGGATTTGAAGGTTTGATTGTGACGGATGCTTTGGTGATGGGTGCGATCGCCAATAAGTACGGCGCTAATGAAGCTGCTGTTTTGGCTGCTGAGGCTGGTGCTGATGTTTTGCTGATGCCGCTTGACCCGGAAGGGGCGATTCTCGCTGTCTGCGAAGCTGTCACTCAAGGGCGACTTTCAATAGCACAAATCAAGGAATCTGTCAACCGCATTTGGAAAGCGAAAATAAAGGTGGGTATGTTGATTTCTGACCCCCCCCAACTTGCTAAGGGGGGGAGCAAGAATCTACAATCCCTGGAGTCGATCGACTTAAGTTTGCTGGCAAACCCACAGGCAAGGGCAACTGCTGCCGATATTTTGCGAGATTCTTTGAAATTTGGGGGAAATCTACCTTTGCAGGTTCCAAATCCCGCAGAAAACCAGTGTTTGCGGAATTTGATTGTTGTAGATGATGTTTTGGGGTGCGAGTTTTTGGGCAACCACACTCCGGCGATCGCCCTTCCCGAACAGTTTGGTTACGAATTGCAACTGATTGACGATCGCACAGGGGCGATCGCTGAAAATACAAGTGCAGAGAATTTTTCTCCGACACTGCTGCAAATTTTCATTCGCGGCAATTGCTTCCGAGGCAGTGCTGGTTTGACCGAAGCAGCTCAAGATTGGTTTAAGAAATTATTAAAAACGGGAGAACTGCAAGCTGTGTTAATTTACGGCAGTCCCTACGTTTTAGAGCAATTTTTGCCACACTTGCCTCCGAGTATTCCTTATGTATTTTGTTATGGGCAAATGCCCGCAGCGCAATCTCTCGTTCTAGAAGTGCTATTCGGCATTGACGGAACTGGTAATGCTTGAGTTGCCGGACTCCTAAATCTTTCCTTTGCTGTTTCCGTCAGGACTTAAATTCATCAACCCGGTTTCTCGCATGAAATGTTGCCTTTGGTGGCAAAGCATCCAGAAACCGGGAATCCGATGCGGGTTCCTAAGTGCTGAATTGAGCTTTCCAGCAGATCCGCTTGCTAGTCAGGAAAATGTGCTGTTTATCAATATCCTAAGACAGATCCCATCACTTACTGATGATTCGTATAATTTATTTTTATTTACGGCAGTGAATTGTATAGCTGGATACGGACAAAATTTAACTTCCATATTCGTAAGTTTGCACTATATTATTACCAGGGCCATAAAATTTTTTAGTAAAACATTGAGGGCGCATTATGATTCACTCCACTATTCCCCAAATCCAATACTCTTTAGATGTGATCCAAGATGAAGCGCGTCAGCTAGTGCATGAGGGCGTACTCAGCCGCCAACAGCCCATCTATACCCTGTGCCAATTCATTCCGCCCCGGGAATGGGCTTGTGTAGAGTGCGAATTAGAAAAATGCGACTTCTTGCTGCGCGATCGCATTGCCGACCTGATCGGTTCTGAAAAATGGGACAATGACTAAAGTTTGGTTCTCTTAAATTAAGTTGGCAAGTAAACTCCGGCTGTGTTAAAGACTCTTGATTCTTTAATACTGGGAATTTTCGGCGCGCAAATTTTCCAACTCGGCCCTCAGCGCTGCCATGTGTGCAGTTAATTCTTGAATCTCTAGCTTTACGTTAGGCTGTACAACCGAATCGGGAGGAGCATCAGTCGCTGCATCTGATTGCTTGGGCGAGACAGATTCATTGTCTGCATTCTCCCGATCGCCCGGTTGAGAGAAAATAGTATCTACAAAATTCCGAGCTTCTCGCTCAGTCATTTCTCCTTTTTCCAGCAGCTCATCGGCTAGCTGGCCCAAATCTGACTTCAGTTTGTCAAGATTTTCTTCTCGCTTCAGAGGATCTTGCAATGTCTCAATTAAAAAGGAAGTTGCACCTAAAGTTAGGTGAAATCCTGTTTGCAGCATTTGAGGCAGGTTGTCGGGATTCATCTAAAAATGCCGCTAGAACGTTTTTCTGAGTTTTTGCTTCGCTAATTGCTCCACAGTGGGGGCGTAAAGCCGCTTCTTAGGGAAAAGATGCTTGCCTTGTGGGTAGCGATCGCCCCGAGTCAGGAAATATCAGCTTTTGGGGGACGTTTTGCCGTTGTGCCAATACTAATCGTATCATTACTTCGGAAATTAATAAATGTCAAGTGTAAACTTTTGTAACTACGAAACGAGACATCCCCACTGATTTTAGATTTTAGATTTTAGATTTTAGATTTTAGATTAAACAGGACTTACGCACTGCGACTAAAAAAACCTGGTTGCTGGGCCCCCGTGCGTCAGTCCTGTTCCAGCCCGTTAAGGATACAGCGCTTCACCCGTGGAGGGGTCAAATATAAATAGTCGATCGAAGTCAAGCTGTACCGTCAGTCGATCGCCCGATCGCAAGCGAACACTCGCAGGTATTTGTAACTGTACAGTAGTTTCAGCGCTCAACAACGGCAAACTCGCCCGAATTAAAGTTTCTCGCCCCAGAGGTTCCACTACTTTTACTTCTACATCAAGAGGGACTTTTTCTAATGCCCAAACATCGGTTTTCAAATCATCTTCTTCTGCGGTTTGTGGCGTAAAGATTTCTATATTTTCTGGACGGATGCCCAAATCAAATCCTTGTCCTTCTCTCGCGTGCAATTTTTTCTGAATCGAGGGCGGACAGGCTAAATGTTGATTTCCTACTTGAAAGGATTCATTAGTATATATTACAGGCAAAATGTTCATGGCGGGGTTGCCTAAAAATGTGGCAACCATGCGGTTAGCTGGTTTGGCATAAATGCTTTGCGGGTCTCCAATTTGTTGAATTTTTCCCCCATTTAAGACAACAATCTTATCAGCTAAAGTCATCGCTTCCACTTGGTCGTGGGTGACGTAAATTGTGGTAATTCCCAGCCGTTGATGCAGTTGTTTGAGTTCTGCTCTAGTGTCGTCTCGCAGTTGAGCATCGAGGTTAGAAAGCGGTTCATCTAACAGAAATACTTTCGGTTCGCGGGCGATCGCCCTTCCGAGTGCTACCCGCTGCTGCTGCCCGCCTGATAGCTGTTTGGGCTTACGCTTAAGGAGGTGGTCGATCGAGAGCGATCGGGCTACTGTTTCGACTCGTTCTTGAATTTTAGTTGGGTCAACATTCCGCATCCGCAATCCAAATGCCAAGTTTTCTGCGACAGTCATGTGCGGATAAAGCGCGTAATTTTGAAACACCATTGCAACGTCCCGCTGTCTAGCAGGAATGTTGTTAACTAAATTATCTCCGATGTAAAGATTGCCGGAAGTTGCGGTTTCTAAACCTGCAATTGTCCGCATAATTGTGGATTTCCCGCAGCCGGATGGCCCGACTAATACCCAAAATTCCCCGTCCGGGATTTTGAAGCTGATGTTTTCGATCGCGGTGACGTTTTGGTAGCGTCGGGTAATATTTTCTAAGCGAACATTTGCCATTGTGTGACTGTAATTGGTAATTGATAATTAGTGATTTTTACCTTCAGTCTTCAGCCTTCAGAAAACTGTTCCAATTCTAAAACTGTGCGATCTAATTCTTCAACTATAGGCGTTAACTCAGCTTGGCGGAATGCTTCTACTAAAGAACGATAATACCAGAGAGAACCATCTTTGCCACCTTTGAAGAGTTCCCAAACAGTATCTCCTAATTGACGGTAATCTTTCAGGATCGATCGGACATTATAAAGTTTATCAGCAGCCGAGACTAATCTGACCGAGCCAGAAGTTGTAGAAATGCGATCGATATAAGCTTGCTTTCGCTGACGCCAAGGGGGTTTCGGCGTCTCGTCACTGTCGGTACAGCCGTCTACAATCGCTGTGACGGTATCGCCAAAGCGGTGGCGGATGGCTTCGCGGGTGGTGGTGCCACCTTGATCTTCGATCGCATCGTGAAGCAAAGCTGCGATCGCCTCATCTTCATTTGCCCCATATTCTAAAGCTATACTAGCAGTGCCCAACAAATGAGCAATGTAGGGAACGCCCGAACCTTTGCGAAGTTGGGTAGCGTGCAATTCGGCTGCATAGGTGAGGGCTTCCGAAAAACGGTTTGAGAGAATCATGAAAGTCACCTTTCTGAATTGCTATGATATATAAATTGTCGGGCTAAGTTGAAAAGACCAAATTTACCAATTTCAATCATGTCATTAAATGCGATCGAGAGCGATCGCTTGTAAACTTATAATAGTGGCGTTGCTGAACGAGGGTATGATGAAGTTGTCCTTCGAGCGTCAAAAATCACACACATTTAAAAGCAATATTATGCAATGCCCTGAATGTAAATCAACTCATATCAATAAAAATGCTCACCAAAAAGGCAAACAGAATTATATTTGCATCAAATGCAATAGACAATTTATAGATGATTATCATCCTCAAATAAGATATTTAGAATAATTGAAACATGAATGTCTCAAGATGTATGTTACTGGGATGGTTTTCGAGCAATTGAAAGAGTCAAAAATGTGCATCATACTACAATCATTAATTGGGTAAAAGAAGCCGGGAAACTCTTACCAGATTGTTAAGATCCAGAAACAAATCCCGAAGTGGGAGAATTAGATGAATTACAAACATTTGTTGGTTCAAAAAAAACTTGCACCTGGCTGTGGACAGCCGTAGACCATTTTAAGCCAGGTATTTTAGGATGGGTTTTAGGCGATCATAGCGCCAAAACTTTTGAACCACTATGGGCGGCAGTTAGTAAATGGAAATGCTATTTTTATGTGACAGATGGCTGGAAAGTTTACCCAAAATTTATCCCGGAGGGAGACCAGATTACTAGCAAAACCTATATGACAAGAGTTGAAGGTGAAAATACAAGACTCAGACATTACGTGGATCGCCTAAAAAGAAAAAGTATTTGTTATTCTAAATGTGAATAAATGCTAGGGTATTCAATTAAATTACTAATTCATTATCTAAAATTTGGAGATGTTCCAATCCCCCATCAAAATCTCAAAAATCATTTTCGGGTCCCCTCTCGTATTTTTGGCCGTATCATACCGTAATTCAGCAACGCCATAATAGTTAAACAGAGGTTGCAAGCATGACACCTACTATAATTATACCCCAAAATGCCGACCAAAGCTCAGAGTTAGAATCACATCCTCAATTATAAAATACACCAGAAATTTTCCACGAATCTGAGCCTAAAAAAGTCATATCTCTTGAAGATTTTTTATTCCGACCTGCCGATAGAATGGAATAGGTTGACGGCAACTTAGTGGATAAAACAGGAATGACATTCAAGCACAGTCTAGCTCAATCTAAATTAGCCCGTTTCTGGGGAAATTATAAAGACTCCAGCGGACAGGGAGGAGAAGTGCTTACAGAAATCCTTTGCCGCACTAGCAAGCGGACCGCCGTCCCGATGGTGCTTATATTACTCCTGAACTGCTGCCAGAATCAGGCAATTTTACAGCATTTTCCCAAAGTTTTCCTGGTTCTTCAGTATCTATAGCCTTTCTCAGAAAGATGAGGTACAATAACAGCAGTGTGTAAACCAGTTAAAAATATTTGACGATGTAACTTGTCCGAACGCAAACTAAGAGTGCTTTTCCTAACTCTTGATAATTAGTAGTTTTGAGAGAACGGAGAATGATTTTAAGTTTTGACCACAGATTCTCAATTGGTGAAAAATCTGGTAAATAAGGTGATCAGTATATGTAAGGATTCAGGTCTGAAAGAAGGGAATAAGCTCAGGTCGAGCCAAGTCACAAGAATGGGCAGAAATAGCCTCACGGAAAAAAGCCATTACTGAACGAGAACGTTCGGCTTTATTATTATCAGGAGGCACGCCCGGGGTCATCCAGAAAATACCACCACTGTTTTGCCTTATCCCGTAAGGATTTGAGTAACAAACCTGCCGCCCAACTTGGTTGAACCAAGTGGCAAGGGCTTTATTCAATCGTATTTTGAAATCAGTTGCCCAATAGTCGTAGGTAAGTTGCTCCTTCGTCTTTCGCTCCCGACTCATGGGCGATAAAAGCTTGATCAATTAATGACAGAAATATTTGAGCGACTGCTGCATTATTGTTGCCAGGAAGTTCCAGCACTTTCTTGAAATGTCGCCGTAAATGAGCCAGACACTTCTGTTGGGCTGCGATGTTCCCGCCATTATAAACGCTGAAATCATCTGAGCTTAATACTCCCGCAAATTCTTTGCCCCGCATGGTTTCCAATTCCACCCGCCCCCTGGTATCTGCGGCATGAAATAAACAGAATCCTTCTCCACTAGCTGTCCATAACCATTCTTTAACCCCCATGACACACTCTTAGGGTTTCATCTACAGGAACATTTGATTGAAGAGGTGCCCATTCCCGCAGTGCATTAATCGCTGGCTTGACTGCTGTTGCTACTCGTTGATTGGTTTTTTGCAATGTTCCTACTCCCACTTCAATCCTGCCGAGTTCCCACAAAAGCTCGGTCAGCTTGGAGTAGGAAAGATGCCCATAATTGCCGAGCCATACTAATAATGCTTGGAGATTAACGCTCAAGTCTTGGCCTGGAACTATTACCGCTTGGTAGTTCTCCTCTAACTACTGCACCACATTCGAGGCATTTACACGATTGTGTCTGATATTCAACGACCTCGATTGGTTTTGCGACTAGACTTGCTACTTGCTATCTGTGGATGTTAATTACTTCACTTAATTCTTGACTGCCACAATTAAGACATATCTCGGGTGAGCTAATTTCAGTTCTGTCTATTCGTCCAAACCCTTTTCGGGTTTTCCCCTGATGGCCTGGTTATCCACCTGGTTTCTTTTTCTGGTCTGCTTCTGGTTTGACTGCTGCTTTCTCTGGTTTTTGGAGCAGGTCCGTTGATGGGGGTTTTGATGAAGTCTGACTAATGGTTCGACTTTTGCCCGTAGCAATAGCTAGTTTTTCTGGCAATTCTGATGATGATTTTTTGCATCCTCAGCACCATTTCCACTCCTTCAGCTCTCTGGTGGCTGCGGGCTTTTTCATTGGTTTATTTTACCAGATGCCGCCACTGAAGTTTTTTTTTTGACCTGAATCCGTACCTTGGTACACTGGGATAGACTCAACAGTCCTAAAGCAGAATGTTAAACGCTTGCATACTGCTTACAACAATTTCTTTGCAGGCAGGGGTTTTCCTCAATTCAAAAACCGAAGTAATTTTACATCCTTTACCTGTGTAATGGGTGTAAAAATACAAGGGAACAAAATCTATCTCCCTAAATTAGGCTGGATGCAATTCTCTAACTCGCGTCCGATTCCAAATGGGTTTACCATCAAGGCTTGTACCGTTAGAAAACGTCAAGATGGTTGGTATATTTCTCTCAGGATAGAAGATAAATCTGTTCCTGAATACAAGTCCCGACCTCTGGAACAAGTAACAAAGGTAATTGGATGCGATTTGGGCATTACCAAATTAGTTCACCTGTCTGACGGTTATCAAATTGAAAACCCTAAATTTTCAACTGCGAAAAAGGCTAAGCGAATCCTGGAAATTAGACAGAGACGGGTGAGTCGCAAAGCTAAGGGAAGTAAGAAGCGCCAAAAAGCAATCAAACAAGTAGGTCGTTTTCATCAAAAGATTAGTGACCGACGCGAAGCCTACCAATGGAATATTTCTAATAAAATCGTATCTCGCAATGTGGACGCAATCGCATTGGAAAATTTAAATGTTTCTGGGATGATGCGTCGGTGTCAAGTGAAAAAAGATGAAAAAACCGGGAGATTTATTAAAAATGGGCAGTCAAAAAAGAAAGGACTAAACCTTGCTATCTCTGATGCGAGTTGGGGTACTTTAATTCGGAAGATCGAATATTTAGCTGCAAAGCAAGGAAAGGTTGTAATCAAAGTTAACCCCAAATACTCTAGTCAAGAATGTAGAAATTGTGGGCATCTCGATCAATCCAACAGAGATGGTGAAAAATTCATCTGTGTTGAATGTGGATACCACCAACACGCAGATATTGGCGCAGCAAAAACCATCAGAGCTCGAGTTTTGGAAATAGTACGTGGGGACTCCGCGAAACTTGGTGCTAGTCACCTAAACGCCCAAAAGATATCATCACGCTCAAAGAGCAAACGTGATGAGTTTGGGAACCTTGGTAACAAGGATATTACGGCCGAAATGCCTTAAGAATCCCCTCGGCTTCAGCCAGGGGAGTGTCAATTGAACAGCAGCGTAATCGGCGTGTCGCTATGAAAATGAAAACGGTCTGATACACAGATGTCGGCAAAGTCCAACAACAATTATGGTCGAAGTAGGAAATTCAGGGTTAATACATCTTCTTTTTGCCTAAATATTGTTCAGAAATGAATCCAATTGAATGGCAGTGGCAATATATCAAAAAAAATCAACGAGCCGGAAAAATGTTTGAGGATGAATTAGAGCTCGCTTATGCTGTAATTCATGGGGTAGAAGTTAGAGCAGAAAAAGGAAAGTATAGTACAGAACCTGTTCAATTTAACTCCCCTCAACTTACTTAATCCTTGGTTACATACTTGTAAATATTTCCCTCGACTTACTTAATCACTAATCACCAATCACCAAGGACTCCCAATCATCACAAAAGCCGACCAATAATAAGGATGCGACAACTTTAAATCCGCAAACCCTTGCAGCGAAGCCGGCAACTCCACCCCCTCACCCCGACTCAAACCGCGCAATCGGCCACCCTCCAAACGCACATCTCCCCGCAACATCGCAATTTGCGCTTGTCGCAGCGCCGCCGCCTTAATTCGCGCTGTCTTCAACTGCTGGTAAAACTCACTCATCAATCCCAAAGTACCTTCATCACTCACGTACCACAAACTTCCCAAAGCCGTTTGCACCCCCGCTTGTAGCGCCAAACCTCCGAAACCCAACTCCGCCTGTGCATCTCCCACCGCAGTCCGACAAGCACTTAAAACTAACATATTCACCTGCGGATCGTTCAATCTCAAATCCCGCAATTGATCCAGTCGCAGCCGACTATTCCACAATTGAATAAAAGAATTATTCGGTGCTCCAGGTCGAAATTCACCGTGAGTAGCTAAGTGAATAATGCCAAAAGGTCGGCTTTGATGCTGTCGCTTCAAATTATCCAAAGTGAAACCCTCATTTAGAAAAGTAACTCCCGGCCACTCTCTAGAAATAGCGGCTATTTCAGCAGGAACCGCAGGCAAAGGATTCAACTCGGAAAATTCCGAGGCACCCATTGCTAAAACTTGAGAATTTCTGAGATCGACGTAGCGAGTATCTGTTAAATTAATGCTGGGCATCAGGCTGAGACTGTACTTTTCTACTAAAAATTGCTGTCCGTCGTGCAAAGCCGCAAAGGGCATACCTCTCAAACCCCGATCGACCACAAAGGAAATAGTATCGGTTTCGCAGTTTTTCAAACTGTCCTCTAAAGGCGCCACTATCCACTTATAAAGCTGTTGGGAAGATGGTAGATAACTCGTAGTAGCCCGCACCCCCGGTTTGGTAATCTCATCCCTGAACTGAGTGACCACTTTTAGGAGTTCTGACCGGTTCGCAGCAGGCACACTTTTGTGCACCACTTCACCGCAAGAAGTGATCAGCATTAAATTTAATTCTTCGGGCTGCGAAAACAGATAAATTAAGCTGGGTTTCGTGCCAGTTTCTGCGGCCACGGATGCTAATTTTTTTTGAATTTCCTCTGGGGATACCAACTCGTCACTGATGTTTATCCCTAAATATTCCCCAAATTCTTGGCTGAAAGATTTGTCCAGCAGAGACAAAGCTTCCGATATTTTCCCTGCCTCTAAAGTCCTGCCGATGTCGCCGCGAAATGCTGACTGAATAACTGAATCTCTGATATTTGAATTGATGAAATTTCTCAGTTCTCTGGGAGAGTGCATTCTTTCGGGCGGCATCCTGTCTCGGGGTTTTCCTATATCTCGCAATATTCTATTTTGGTTCTGCCGCTGTTCGCGACTAAAGGGTTGGTTGCGATCGGGGAAAAGCCGGTTTCTATCTAATGGAAATCTACCGCTTGGCGATGGTGGCGGTTGATTTATGCCGGGTTGATTTATGCCGGGTTGATTTATGCCGGGTTGATTTATGCCGGGTTGATTTATGCCGGGTTGATTTATGCCGGGTTGATTTATTCCGGGTTGATTTATTCCGGGTTGATTTATGCCGGGTTGATTTATTCCGGGTTGATTTATTCCGGGTTGATTTATGCCGGGTTGATTTATGCCGGGTTGATTTATGCCGGGTTGATTGGTAGTGACGATCGCACTATTGCCTTGAGTGTAAGAATTTATGAAAGATCGGCCCTGAGTAATCGTACCCACAGGATTACTGGCGATCGCCCCAGCAGTACCGTTAGTCGTCGCATCTCCCACCGCAAAAGCCGTCGGCGGATTGACATCGCCGCCGCCGTGGCGGATCGTAACTGTACCGGGTTGAGTGCCGCCAAGAGTCGAGATGCTAACAGGAGTGCCGTTTTGGTCAAAACTACCCGTCACTCGAACTAAACCCGGAGTTCCTAGATTAACGTTACCGCCCGGAGCATTGAGCGATACAATGCTCATACCATTTTGAGCGTTAAGATTTACTGTAGAAGTGCGATCTGCACCAACAACAGGATTAACATTTATTTGCCCAATTACAATTTCGTTTCCGCCTAAAATTCCGACACTTTCAACAGCACTTATATTACCACTGCTGACAGTTCCACTGCCGCTAGTGACATCAACTGCAACTCCCTGCAAATCCCCTGAATTCACATCCAGCGGCGCTGTTAAATTGACATTTCCTGTTGTGGCGTCCGCATTGCGAATATTAATCCTTCCCGAATTGCTATTTACATTAACTCCCACACCCCGTAAATTCCCTGCATTTACATCTAGCGGTGCTGTTAAATTGACACTTCCTGTTGTGGCGTCTGTATTGCCAATAATATTAATACTTCCCGAATTGCTATTTACATTAACTCCCACTCCCCGCAAATCTCGTGAATTTACATCGAGCGGCGCTGTTAAATTGACAGTATTTTCGGTTGCTGTAGCGCTTCCAATATCCATACTTCCTGAAGAGGTATTTACATTAACTCTTGTTCCCAGCAAATCCCCCGAATTTACATTTTCCGAACCTATTATATTAATATTCCCCAGAGAGGTAGTATTGCCGATCGCAATATTTCCGCGATCGCTCTTGAGTTCCACAGATCCCCCCAGCAAACTCCGTGAATTTAAGTTACTGGTTGCTCTCAAAGCAATCGTAGCCGCCGGAGCATTGATGGCATCAACGCTAATATTATTTAGGGCGTCCAGATTGACTGTGGAAAGGATGGGATTAACTGGATTTGTGGCGACAGGATTAACAGTTATTGCCCCTGTGCTGATGTCCTGTCCGGCTACAATTCTGACATCTCCCGAAGTAGCGATCGCACCCGTATTAACACTCCCATTGCTGGTGCTAGCATTGACAGTCGCAGCGGTGAGATTGCCTACCGTTAAGTCTCTAAAAGCTGTCAAATTGATATTCTCTGTTGCTGTAATATTGACAGGTGTAGTATTAGGCACAATGGTATTGGGATCGGTCAAAACCCCCAATGCCCCGGAGTTACTGGTAATATCAACATTAGAACCCTGCAAAGTCCCAAAATTCACATTGCCAAAAGCTCTGAGTGCGATCGCCCCGGAAGTCCCAGTATCGATCGACCCTGTTACTATATTGCCTCGAACAGTATTCAGACTAATACTGCCGTTGATATCACCACGAGAAATGTCACTTGTCAAGATAATATTGTCATTAGCTTGAATATTAATTGTCGAACTAGAGGTTAATCTGCCCCCAACAAGCACTCCGGCTTCCCTGCTTTCGATATTAATTTGACCGCCATTAATATCTCTAGTTGCGATACTTCCCGGCGCTGACAAAATTACAGGCCCACCGACAGAAATATTTTCAACAGAAATCAAATTGCTTGAGAAAAGTGGACTTGTAAATATTGAATCTTCACCTAAACTGTTACTAGCAGGATTTAGCAGACTTGCCACTCCCGCCCGCAGAATTAACGCGGGACTGCTGGTTAAAATAGCAATATCTGGATCGTCACTCACATTTTCCCTACCCAATGCAATATCGGGGCCGATAATTGTAATATCGTCGGCAAGAATGCTCCCCTTTGCCTCGACTTTCAGCGAAACACCGGTATAGTCTCCCAAGAAAACATCTGCTTCCGAACTGATAATCGGATCGAATAAACTGACAAAGTTTCCCGGCATTCCCGACAAATTGCGAATCGAAAAATTTCCGCCAGAAACAAAGTGAGAATCTCCCGAAATAACGCCGTTGCTAACCAAACTCAAATTGCCGCCGCTTTGGAATTGCGGGGGAAGAGACAAGCTGCCGATCGCATTTTGAGTGAGAATATCAATAGTGCGAGATCCCTGAATGTATAAATTCCCCCCAGCCTGCGCCAAAAAAGGATTCTGGGCGCTGTCCCTGACCCGCACCGCATCCCCACCCAGCAAACTCAAATCCCCCGTAGTTTGCAGCCTAGCGCCCGCTAACGTGAGATTTTCCGCAGCCCATAAATTCGCACTTCCCGCATTCAACTGCGGCAGCCCTGACACATTAGCAGCAATCGCCACATCCCCAGAATTCACCTGCAAACCAGAACCCACAAGCCGCACAGAACCGTCATCGGCAACCGCAACACCAGCCGCCTGATTTTGCCCAGTACCTGTCAGCAACTGCGGCAAAGAAACAGGATTCAAAGTTTGTGGAGAATTACCAACATTTCCGCCCGTTGCTATTTCCAAACTCAACAAATGCCCCGGTTGACTAATGCGGAGAACATTTCCGCCCCCAACAGCAGCAACCGTAATTTGCCCGCCCGCAGCCGACAACTGCCCGGTACTAACAACCGTACCGCCAAGCAAAGCCAAATTTTGCCCCGGAGTCACAGCTAAATTGCCAGCATTAACAATACTTCCGGGTACACCCGCACCAAAATAAAAAGCATTTGGCGTACCAACCAAGGCGCTAAAATTATTTGTACCCGCAGCATTAAACCAATTTGAACCAAAACCGACACCATTGGCAGTAGTTGCAGTAAAAGCCGCCGGCACATTCAAACTCGCGTTCGGGCCAAACACAATCCCCGCAGGATTAATTAAAAAAAGATTAGAATTGCCGCCCGTGACAGTAATTAAACCGTTAATTAGCGAAGCGTCCCCGCCAGCAATTCGAGCTAATATATTCTGAATAGCCGAATTAGTCAGAAAATTAGCAATTTGACCTTCATTTAAGCCAAACTGCCCAAAACTGTGAAAAAGATTCGCACCGTCTCCCGACAAACTGCCGCCGTTGATATCATAGCGGTTGCCGATCGGGGTGACAACAGTACCCGTACCGTCTGCAGCAGGCACTATGGGCTGTGCTTGCGCGAAAGTATTAAAAATTAACAAAGAAAACGGACAAATAAATAGCGCAACCTTTTTAATTTTGAAGTTGGCATTTTTCATAGCAGCAAGTAAAACTATCGCAATTGCCTTAATTATCGCACTTGCAAACAACTTACCTCTAAATTACACATTAATTCGCTCATGACAACTCCCAAAATCAAAAGCCTTTACACAGACGGCGCTTGTTCCGGCAACCCAGGCCCAGGTGGCTGGGGTGCAGTAGTTTGTTTCGCCGACGGCAACTGTCACGAACTTGGGGGTGGAGAACCCCAAACTACTAACAACCGCATGGAAATGCAAGCTGCCGTCGCTGCGCTGGAATTTTTTGCGAATTCCGGTCAAACCGAACCAGTCACCGTTTACACCGATAGCGAATACGTTAAAAACGGCATCACTAAATGGATTCAAGGCTGGAAAAATAAAGGCTGGAAAACCTCAACCGGAAAAGATGTTGTCAACCAAGACCTCTGGCATCTGCTAGACAAGCTGAATTCCCGGCAAATCAAGTGGGAACACGTCCGCGGCCACTCCGGGGACTTCTACAACGACAGATGCGATGAAATCGCCCGCAGCTTCTCGCACAATCTCACTCCCGAACTGCAACAGCGCAAACCAACGGGAGACGAGGCCGGGGCGGGCACGGGGGCACCGCCCCTACACTTTGACAACACAATTGTTTCGGAAGAAACGGACGCAACTGGTAACAAAACGATAGAATCCTATGTCATAACTTCTGACCTTCCGATCTCCAACTCTACCATGATGGATTCAACTGCCGATACCCTGGAGAACTTGCCCCGCGAGGTGAGGGTTCAAGACCTCCGCAATCTGATCGAAACGTTGCACATCGCCGACGAGGTTGCGACGAAAGGCTACTTGATTACCAGTTCTGAACTGGCTGATTTGATGGATGTCAATGCCAGCGCTGTCACCAGTCGTGGAGACAACTGGGTTTGGCGGAATTGGGTAGTTTCGCGGGTGCGGCGCGAAGGCAACCAAATTCTCTGGCAATTAGAGAGAATCGACCACGTTAGTACAACTGATTAGTGGTTAGTCATGAGTTATTAGTTGATTAATAACTGATGACTAATGGCTGTCTCAAAGCAAGATTTGGCAAAATTCCGTAGGGACACAACATTGTTGTGTCCTTTTAGTCATCAGTTTAGTCAACAGACTACTTAATATCAGCCCCAGTTAAATGAAAGAATCCAACTGTAAACCCCTGCTCCCAACCCTCATAAAATCAGTGATTTCCCATCGAAAGTCGAAAATAGCATGAGTATCAGCTTGCGAACAGTCACTGCTACCAGATATGTCACTCCCTTACGCGAGGGCGGGTCGCTACCCGCGATCGTCGAAGCAGATGATGATGGTATGTACGTGCTCAAATTTCGCGGTGCGGGTCAGGGAGCCAAATCTTTGATCGCGGAGTTAGTGGCGGGAGAGATTGCTCGCGCTTGCGGACTCCCAATCCCCGAACTCGTCTTTGTTGAACTCGATCCCGAACTGGCTCGCACTGAGCCTGACCCGGAAATTCAAGATTTGATCCGAGCAAGTGCTGGCCTCAACCTCGCCCTCGACTATCTCCCGGGCTCGATAACTTTTGACCCGATAGCGGGGAAGTCCGACGCGGATTTGGCCTCAGAAATTGTCTGGTTCGATGCTTTTGTGACTAACATCGATCGCACGCCGCGCAATGCAAATATGCTGGTATGGCACCGCCGGCTTTGGCTGATCGATCACGGTGCAGCCCTCTACTTCCACCACACCTGGAAAGATTATCTCTCGCGCAGCCGCGATCGTTTTCCGCCAATCAAAGACCACGTTCTACTGCGTTTTGCCAGTACGCTGGAAGCGGCAAATTCAAAGATGAGTCAAACGCTAACCCCGGACATCATTCGCAATATTATTAAACTAATTCCTGATACTTGGCTGGTGGGAGATTCTCCTTTCAGCGATAGCAACCAACATCGGAATGCTTATATCGAGTACCTGCTAAATCGGCTAGAATCACCACATATTTTTTTGGAGGAAGCGATTAGTGCCAGATCGATTTCTTTATGATTACGCCATTATCCGTGTCGTTCCCAAAGTCGAGCGCGAGGAGTTTATCAACGTGGGGGCGATCGTTTCCTGCGGTACGAAAAAATTCCTCGAAGCCCGTATAGAAATTGATGAACAGCGCTTGATGGCGATCGACTCAACGTTGGATTTGGAAATGATTCGCAATCACCTAGCAGTCATTCCCATCATTTGTGCAGGCGGCAAGGAATCTGGGGCGATCGGTCAACTTCCGCACAGAGAGCGCTTTCACTGGCTCGTAGCACCCCGCAGCACGATCGTTCAGACATCGCGGGTACACACTGGTTTTTGCCAGAGTCTACCGGGTGCGATCGAACACTTGCTCGATACAATGGTGCGATCGTCTTGCCGAAAACCATCTGTAAACGATCGGTTGCTAGCGGCTGGAATTGACACTCAGGAGATGCGATCGCACTCTAGTTAGCGTCAGCTTGTCGGTTAGATGCTGCTTTGAGCTTGGTGGGCGATCTATAGATTTCGGAAAACACTCACAATATCCGAATTATTCATATCTCTATTCTCGACAAGCGCGTGAATCAGCGTCAATCCATTGTCATCTGCGGTTAATACATTGGTAGTGCCATGAAGGAAAGGATGGAGTAAACTTAAGCTACTATTAGAGAGAAGTGTTTGCCATTGGTGATATGACAGTAGAAATTAATTCTTGCCCGAATTGTGGCTCCGAATAAGTTAGTCGTAACGGTCAGACTCCGCATGGTAAACAAAACTACAAATGTCGAGAATGTGGTCGTCAATTTGTTCTAAATCCCGCGTGGAAAGCTATTACGAAAGAACAACAGGAGTTAATCCAGCGGATGCTACTTGAACGTATTTCACGGCGGCCGGAATCGATCGGGTATTACAAGTGTCAGAAGATACAGTGCAGCGGTACGTAAATGCTCTCTTCTGTTGTTGTTAAGAAGCAAGTGTCGCGGAGTACCAAGCCAAAAAAGCGCCTGAATGTTTAGATGGATGAGTTATAGTCGGCAAGTTGACAATAAAGGCAATCAGCAGTGGGTTTGGCTGGCATTGGATGCCCAGACTAGGGAAATTGTTGGTTTACATATTGGATCTCGTAGCGCAGTATCAGAAGAGTGCCTTATGGAATTCCATGCCACCTGTTTACCGTCAATGTGCTGTAATTTATACTGACCATTGGAGTGCTTATGATTCTCTATTGCCCAGTAAACGTCATTATAGTGTAGATAAAGATAGTGGTTGTACCAGCTATATCGAGCGATTTAACTGTACCCTTCGACAACGAGTATCTCGATTGGTGAGAAAGAGCTTATCCAACTCTTAGAAATTGGAAAATCATATTGCTGCTGCAATTTGGAGTTTTGTACATCATTATAATGCTCGTTTACAACTCTAGATACCTACTTTTTTTTGAATTCGGTTTGGTTTTATTATCTTGATCCTTTCCTTCAGGCCACTACCAAGAACAGGTATTAGGATCATTGGAATATTGGCGAGCATATCGAACATATTTTCATATTGCGACAAATTGGGGAGTATCTGAATCAACTATTTGCCGAATTGTAATCGACATCGAATCAACTTTAATGAAAACGGAAAAATTCCGTCTTCCTGGGAAAAAAGCATTACTCAAAAACTCTGATTATCCAGCAGTCGTGGCGATTGATGTCACAGAAACAGCTATTGAACGACCAAAAAAAACAGAAAAAATATTATTCAGGCAAGAAGAAATGTCATACCCTCAAAACTCAATTGGTCCTTAATCAAGAGACAAGAGCAATTATTTGCACTGCTTTTGGGGAAGGGCATTGCCACGATTTTAGCTTGTTTAAAAAAAGTAAAATTCCTGCATCATCCCGAAACAGATAGCTTACAAGATAGTGGGTATCAAGGCATAAAAGATTATCATTCCAATAGTTATATTCCTAGAAAGAAACCTAAAAATGGGAAACTTTCTCTCTTAGAAAAAGAATACAATCGAACTCTAGCACAAGAACGAATTGTCATTGAACACGTTAACCGGAGTCGGAAAATTTTTAAAATCTTGTCGAGTCGTTATCGGAATCGTCGTCGTCGTTATGGTCTGCGTTGTAATTTGTTAGCAGCAATTTATAATTATGAGTGAGCTTCGTGGGGGATTAAATTGAAAGCCTTCTATTATAGCAGAATTTTTTTTTGCAAGATATCTAATATCTCTCTATATTTATCTGTAGCTTTTTTGTGATTTCCCTTCATTCTCTCATCTATTAGACTTTCTAGATTGTCGGGGTTTCCCTTCACACACCAATAAGATACTTTGTTTACTGAACCACCCAAAAATTCAGCGATTTTCGATGGCGTTTGGCCGTTATTGAGCAATAATAATATCAAAATTATTTCTGGAAAATTTGCATTTTCTTCCTCTTTTAAGGCTTTTTGTAGTTGCTCTATTTGTTGGGATTGAGATGGTTTTTGGCTGGCATTTTTGTATTTATTGACTCAACTAAATTTTTATTATACCCTATTTAAATGCAGAACAGCTTACCAGACAATGTTATTTTACTATTTCAGCCTCCGGCTTGTCCCGAAGTAAATCCGACAGAAAGAGTGTGGGAATATCTGAAAGATTTTTTAGCTTAGTCGGTGTTTAGTAATTTTGACGAACTCCGCATAAAAGTCCAGGAAATTTTGGCATCTTTCACGCCCGCGTGTCATTGGTTTTCTCACCGGATGGTCTTGGATCTTACATTCTCTATCTCTATCACATCTTTTAAAAAATGGTATAAACTGTCGAAAATCTATACCGATATAGATTTTACAGCAAAGTTATCTGATTTTAGATTTGAGATTTTAGAATTAGGAATGACTGAGCCCCGTCAGGTTTGGAGCTAGCCTGCTGTTAGATTTTGTTTTTAACTCGTGTCAAAATTAGGCAAATTTTGCATAAAAAAATGTAACTCCCCTGTAATTGATGCAGGTTCAGCAACATTCTGCGATCGCTCGAAGCAATCAACGGTTCTTGACCAAATCCACTACAATCTAGGCAGACGAATCTTGTTCAAAATGTCTTGCAGCCGTTCTGAAACGCCGCCCAATTGTTCTGACAAAGCTACCAGTTGACCGTAAGCTTCAACTAAGCGATCGCCCTCAACATAAACTTCTGCAGTAGGATAATTCTTCATCGCTTCCAGCAGCGTAATCTCGTTATCATTAGTTGCAGACAGCACCAAGGCATCGCGCAAAGCTTCTCGATTTGCATTCCCAGAAGGAGTGCGAATTACCTGACCCAGTTCATCGAGAATTATTTCCCCAACCTTGCTCTTAAGCGTCCGATCCAAAAAGCTTTGACTGACTTTTACTGGTCTCATGAGACTGTTGCGAACCGCTTCTGGGTCTTTTTTTGCTTTTCCCAGCAGCATTTCTAACGCGGGCGACATTTGCCCAGTTTCTGCAAAAATTTCTAATTCGCTGACTGGTAAAGTCATTCGGATCGCACTGTATTTGAGCACTACCTTTTCGGCCGCCGCCGCCGCATTGCTGTAAAATACAATTCCCGCGCCTGCTGCCAAAAATACTGTCCACCGCCCTTTGAAAAATGATTGACCCATAGTAAAATCTCCCAACATCTTTTTCTACTTCGACTTTGACACATCTCATTAGTTACTGCACAGGCTAAGGTCTTCGGGAAATACCAAATTATTCGATCGCCCCAGCCGTTATACCATTTTAGATTTTAGATTTTAGATTTTAGATTTTAGATTGGCAAATGACTGATCATCGTGATTTCGAGTAGGGGCCTACAGTTGCAGGATTTTTGGGAAACTGGTATTACCTGTATCCGATGCTAGGCAAAAAACTCGGTTCAGGGCCCTAGTACGGGCTTTTGACTCTGTGGGCGGTGTGCACCCTAATGATTCTCTCTCCCAATCTCCCGATCCTAGCAAAATGCCGAACGCCAGCTCTTCTATCCGTGAAGGCTGGCGCTGGGCTTAAATTTATTTTATATATTTAGGGTCTTTATGAAAGCTGACCCCAATTGAACGAATTACAAGCGGTTTATGATTAGGGCCTTTAAATTTGCTGACCCCAATTGAAGCCACATCATTATCATTACAGGGATCGCTGGCAAACCAGGATTTCATAATAATTTCTTTATATTTCTAACTTTTCCTTGCGTCAGATAGATATTTGTCTCGATTTATAAACTTTTGTTACTTCGACTTCGGGGATCGATCCTCGGCGCGCTGCTCCCAGCGAAACAGGAACACCATCAGGGCCACAACTCCGACTTGGAGGGCAAAATTGGGCAAAGCAGAGCCAATTTCCCGGCCAGAGGCAATTTTAGCGAGGAAAACCAAGCCGCCGATAAAGCCCGAAGCGCCACAAGCTATGTAAACAAACTGTCGCAGAGGCCGGTAGGGAGTGGCCATTTCTGCGGTTAAACGCTCGTATTGTTGGCGGCTGAGGTTGCGCGGGTTTTTGGGGATGTATGTACGATCGTCCGAATTTGGGGCTGGCATAGATTTAGGAAATAGGTAAATTAGGATTGGGCCACAAAAACCCGATTTATACCAAAAATCCTCTGGCTGAGGTGGCCAATACGGTCGAAAAACCTGGTTTTTGGTACTTTGGGCGCAAGTCGAGTGAATATTAGACTATAACAAATATCTCACAACTGCCGAAACAAATCACCGCTGAATCAAAAGCACAACTGTTTGCAAACAGCCGACAAAAACGCCCAAAATGCCTCCTAAATTTACAATTCCCTGCAACTCGCTTTTGACAATTCCCTGAATTGCTAACTCCAACTCTTCAGGAGAAGTACCTTTGACTCGATCGACAATCACCTGGTCAATATTCAAAATCGGGATAGCCTGAGCTACAATATTTTCTAAATCCCGCTCTAAATAGCGCTCTAAAACCAAAGCCAGTTCTTGGCTGACAATTCCGAGGGAAGTGCTCATCACCGCTGAAGTTTGCAATCGATTGAGAAGCAACCGCGAAATATTTTCCCAGTCAATAGATTTGCTCAACCCCTCAAGTACGTCTGTACCCCGCTGTTGAACATAGCTGCGAACACTGTCGCGCATAGTTTTTCGCAACTGTCTCACAGTCGAAACCGGTAAATTTTGCATCGACAAATTTTGCAGCCATTCCTGAATTCGCCCGCGAATTCCCAAAGAAACAGTTAACTCTGCTAACCGCTGATTTGTCGCTTCTCTGTCATCCAGACAAAAAGTCCGCAGCCGAGTTAAAGTGTTCCGCAAACCAAACAAATTTGCTACTACCCAATAAGTGCCGCTGGTTTTTTCTCGAAACCCTTCATCAATGATCGAAATATTGCGATCCGTCAAAAAGTCAATTAAAGCCTGCCGCAGCACTTCCGGGGGTATTACTACTTGCAACAGCCAATCAGCAAGCTGAGCCGCCTGAGATTCTGTTAGCTGAATCTCCAGCAAAACTTGGTCAAAAATTTGATTTAGCTGAACTTCTAAAAAATCTTCCCGGCGCGCCAAAACTTTGAGAATTCGCGGCACAGATTCCCCCAGCAAATCTCGCAGAATGTTAGCAAGAATTTTAGCGGTTTTTTGCTCTGCGTCTGCTTTTACCTGATCCAGCGCCAACTGCAACAACCAGAGAATCACCGACTGCATCCGCTCGGTTTGCAGGAGGCGGCGGGCTAAGTTTTGCAGCTCCTCTGGCGTCAGCAGCGAACCCATAATTGTGTCGGAAATTCGCTTTGCTAAACGCTCTTGGTTGCGGGGGATCAAGCCTGGAGTGAAAGGCAACTTCCGCCCTTTGATGTAAATAGCTCGATAGGGACGGAACAGCATTTTGATAGCTATATCGTTAGTGAAATAGCCAATAATTCCTCCCACTACAGGTGGGGCCAACAACAGCCAAATTTCAGACGGATTCATAAGATTTTAGATTTTAGATTTTAGATTTTAGATTTACTCCACAGATGAATCTGGGGGGTTGAACCTTGGTCTAAAATTTTGATCGGGCGTATTGGCTCGACCGAAACTGCAAGCATTTTTAATTGTCAATTGCTTTGGTTAATACCAATACTCCCATCATAGCTCCGGCAATGGGGTAGTGGGTGGCGGCGGCAAATCCGGCTTTGTTGGCGATCGCGACTTGCTGCTGGCCGATCGGGAATTTTTCTAAACTAGGATTAATGTAGGCATATTCTTGAGTCATGCCAAATTGCTGAGCAATGGGCACTACGAGACTGTCTAAATAAAACTGCTGAAAGCTCCGCATTAGGGAATTGCTGGGGCGGTGGAGGTCGAGAATAGCTGCTTTAGCACCGGGTTTGAGGACGCGGTGCAATTCCTGAAGACTGCGGGGGATGTCAGTCACGTTACGTAGGCCATAACCCATTGTGGCGCAGTCGAAGTAATTGTCAGCAAAAGGCAAGTCTAGCGCGTCAGCTTCTACCCAGGAAATGGGACTTGCAGGGGTGAGAAAAGGTCTCGCGCGCTTGGCCGCCACGGCCAATTGTTCGGCGGAAAAATCTACTCCAAATACGCAACCGTTCGGCCCTGCTTGTTTAGCCAGCAACAAAGCTAGATCCCCGCTACCGCAGCACAAGTCTAAACAAGTATTTCCGGGACTCGCACTGCTCCATTTCACCGCCATTTGCTTCCAAATCCGGTGTTGCCCAAAGCTCAACCAGTCGTTCAATTGATTGTAAACTGGTGCAATCCGATTAAATATAGTTTTAATTTCTTCGGCGTTATTAGTCATTAGTCATTGGTGATTGGTAAGTGGTGATTGGTAATTGGTGATTGGTAATTGGTGATTGGTAATTGGTAATTGCTAGTTTTTCATCACGTAAAAACAATTAATCCGTGCATTCAGGTCATGCTGTCGCCAGTCATTAATGCTGTTTATTGTTAGCTATCCGCGAGATTTGGTCTTGAATCCTTCGTTTGCTATTATTTTAAACTCTAGACAGAGAGCCGACTAATAACTAATGACTGACAACTAATGACTGATGACCCCGCCCAAAAACAGGTACAAGCTCCCGACAATCGTCGTGGAGATTCCAAAATTTTAGACTTTTGTTCAAGCTCCCACATTCACTGCGTTGCAAGTAAATCTAAAATCTAAAATCTAAAATCTAAAATCGACTGACTGATGACTAATGACCCTGAAAACTCGTCAATACCAAAGCAACTTCTTGAGCGGCGAGGTGAACTGTTGTGAGTTCGTCGGGGCGCAGGGAACAAGGTTGCTTCCACTGCATGGAAATCAGGGCGATCGATCGACCTTTGTGAATCACCGGGATGGTCAGGTGAGCTTGAATGCCGGATTTCTGATAGTGCGGCAGACTCGCTAGGTTTGTGTCGAGTCCAATATTCACAGCACCCTGAATAGTTTGAGAGGTAATTGCTTCTCGAACCAGAGGATCGTCTGCCAGCCAATTTTCCACAGGTGAACCAGTGGTGTGACAGCCTTGGAGTGGCATTAAAACATTTCCGTCCACCACTTGTAAAATGCAATTGTCCGCCAAAAAATTATCACTTATAGCAGTAGCAATTGGGTCTAAACTTGCTTCCAAACTCGGATAATCCACAGCCGTTTGCATGATTGTTGCTAACAGTTGTATTTGATTTTGAGCGCGATCCAATTCCTCAGTTCGCTGCTTGAGAATTTCATAAGTCTCGGCAGCCTTTTGCACCACCATTTT
This sequence comes from Microcoleus sp. AT9b-C3, assembly GCF_036705485.1. Lineage (NCBI taxonomy): Bacteria > Bacillati > Cyanobacteriota > Cyanophyceae > Oscillatoriales > Microcoleaceae > Microcoleus > Microcoleus sp. AT9b-C3. The sequence goes on from NZ_JAUBUR010000021.1 coordinate 40,168, forward strand.
CAATTCGTTTGGGTCCCAAGGCTTGGTGATATACTTGTAAACCTGTCCTGAGTTAATCGCATCCACCAAGTCTTCAATGTCCGTAAAACCAGTCAAGATAATTCTGACCGTATTCGGAAACTGCGGCACGGTTTTGCTCAAAAACTCCGTTCCCTTCATTTCGGGCATCCGCTGGTCGGAAATGATGACGGCGACCTCGCCTTCGATGCCGAGGACTTCCAAGGCGCGAATTCCGCTCTCAGCTTTGAGCACGTTAAAATCTCGTCGGAAAGTGCGGTAGAGTAAATCCAGATTGTCTGGTTCGTCGTCTACTACCAGCATTTTGGGCTTTTTCGGTCTGTGTAGGGTCATGAGCTGGCGTTTAATTTGATCGAGCTCTGAAATGGCATTATCCATAACAATACGATAAACTCCCCTTTGTAAATTTAGGCGAGCAACTATTCTGTAACAATAGTCTCATAACTCACTTACTATTAATCTATCGCTCTGCCGCGACACGAGCTTGGCCGGTATCCAATCACACATAACTTAGCGCTAGTTTTTGATTCAATTATGACTGATAGACCGCAAGATTCATCCTCTCCTGCATCTGCATCCTCCACAAATGCTGTGGATGCCGAAAAGTTAATTCGATCGCTCCGCCGAAAAGAAGGCACTTGGGTAGAGTGGGGACAGGCCTGCACTGCACTTCTAAAAGCTGGCTACAACTCTCAAAGGATTTTTGAAGAAACTGGTTTTGAGCCAATTCAGCAAAATCAAGTAAGCGTCGCAGCCCAAGTCTACACCAGCATGGTAAATGCTGGGGCTTCAGAAGAAGTTCGATCGCACTTCCTGAGAAAAGGTAGTGATATCTTATACGAGTTTCGGATTCTCTCTCAAGTAGAGCGGGCCGGGGCGGCTGCTTTGATGCTAACCCACAATTTGGATGTTGACGATGCTCGCCAAGTTGCTAAAGCGATCAAGGAGTTTTCGCACTTCGGGAGTCTTCCCCAAGGGTTCACAGACACTCCCGGCGATGCTATGGCTTACCAATGCTGGCAATTGGCGAGACAGAAAAGCGATTTGCAAGAGCGATCGCGCTTAATTGCTCGCGGTTTAAAATTAGCTAGCAGCCAAACCGCTAGGGCGCAAATGGAGCAGTTGCTCGTCGATTTTACCGTAGTTCCGAGACGGGAAGCGCCCCGCTTGCCCGTCTACAGGCTCGATACCGAGGAACAATTGCCCCGGATTGTCCCGGTTGTGGGCAAATTGCCGCTTTCTACGACAGATTTGGTGGCAGTGCCTTTGCCGGAGGAAATCGAGCCATTCCGAATGGTAAAATTTTCAGGAGCAGGAGCTTGGGTGGCGGTTCCCGGATGGCAGGTAATTTTGAGCGCTGAAGATCCGGTGGCTGTTTTGGAAATGAGCGATAGATTGCCGGTACCGCTGCAAGGCAAAGTTGAAGAAGTTTTGATTATTGCCGATCGAGCCCAAAGACAGTGGGATGCTGAGAGTTATTTCCTAGCCGATAACGCTGGCAATTTAGAATTGTACTGGTTTGAACAATCCCCGGATATTCCTATTTTGGGGCGAGTTGTTCTGGTGATGCGTCCGAAAAAGATTGTGGATGAAGACTATACCAAAGATGGATGGCAAATTGATGATTAGTCAGTTGACAGTTGACAGTTGACAGTTGACAGTTGCCAGTTGTCATCCGTAGGGTATGTCGCCATCGAAAATTCTTAAACAGAGATCGACAATCTCATCGCGACGCACCTTCTATTATTTGCGATTTGCGATTTGCTATTTTCAATTTGGGCAGGACTTGCCCAACTGTTACATTAAATAAAAGTGCGATCGCAAGATTTCGAGGTTTTGTGCCTCGCTAATGACAACTATCAACTGTCAATACTTCGACGGGGCGATCGCACAAGCTATCAACTGTCAACTGTGCAACTGTCAACTGTCAACTGACTAATGACTACTGAGGCGGTTTCGGTTCTGGAGTTGTCGGATTAGAATTCTGTTTCTTAAATCGATTAAAGCCGTAAACCGCAGCCCCAATTAACAGAAAATAAGGACTGTAAGCCAACAGCCAAATACCCAAACCAAACAAACCGAGCGTCAATTCACCCACAGAATGAGTCGCTTTCCCCCAAGTTTCCTGCACCCGCAAACCTAGAGAAGGTTGGGGAGTTTGTTGAGCCGATACTGCTGCTTCTAGAGTTAAGCTAATAGTCGAATAGGCGACTTGATTTCGCAAACTCTTTAACTGCGCGTCAATGCGTTCGATCGACTCCCGAATATTGCTCAACTCTTGAGAAACTTTGAGCACATCGCCGACAGAACCCGATCGCTCCATAATTTTTAACACCATTTCCTCCGATTTGCGGAGGTTCCGCAATCTAGCCTCGCTGTCAACTAATTGATTGGTAACATCCTCAGCCGTCAGAGAACGGTTCTCTACAGTTCCGAGTTTTGCCAAAGCCTCTAAAGTAGTTTCTAAGCGTTCTTGAGGCACCCGAATCTCCACAGACGCGGTTTGGCGGACACTGGAATCCGGCGGCTTTTGATTTTGGAAACCCAAGATATCGCCTTGTTGTTTTTCGACAATATTAGTAACAGATTTAGTGCTGGCGTCAATAGATTTGACAACTACACTGAGTTGGGCTTTTTTAATCAGTTGGGGACGGGTTGCGGTCGTTTCTGCTGCTTTTTTTGATGCACCAGGAGTTTGTGACCTTGGGGCTGCTGGCTCGGGTGCGGGTGGGGGTGGTGGAGCCGATGCGGCCACTTGGTTTTCACGGCTGCTAGATGAAGCTGCGCCGCCTGTAGCGTTGGGCAGTGGAGATCCGCAGCTAGGCAAAGCAATGGCTGAAGATAAAGTTAAGAATACCGCCACAGCAAAACGAGTTGTGCTGTTGTTGGCGGGGTTTGGGTTTGGCTTGGGCGGGGAGGAATTGATTTTGAGGTGAGTTTTCATTTGGGTGACTCCTCTAAAAAAGGCTTGGGTATTGAATTTTATGCTGGTTTCAATTTAAGCTTCAATAGATAGTGTTAGTTTAGCCGATACCGAAATGGAAACGGTAGAGTTTGAATACTTTGGGATTTTTCACCGCAGATAAACGCAGATGAACGCAGATGAAAGCCAATAAATATCGGTATGATGACCGAAAACCATTTGGTCACAAGTCCCCGGATTCATCCGTGGAGCGAGAAAAAAGCTCCTCGCTCCCAATCGCCAGCCCCCGGATTTATGAGCTAGGTTGCTTTATTCAATCTAAAATCTAAAATCTAAAATCTAAAATCGATTGACGGTTCGGGATCGGGACATACGCGATCGCAACTAAAGCAACTCGGTGTCTGATACCCTTTAAAAAGGCTGAACGCTACAAATATTTTTCTAATCTAAAATCTAAAATCTAAAATCTAAAATCGCATGACAGATGAATTTGATACTGATTTTATGCGATCGACAACGAATATCGATCGCCCTAGCAACATTTCCTCTGGGTTAGACTCTGCCGTTGTTTTGCGAGAACAAGCTTGCCTTAAAATTCGGGAAAGCTTGCGTGCGGGGCAGCAGGACATGGCGGATTGGCAAGGCGGCCCCCTTGCTGTTTCGGCGGTTCCGGGGGCCGGGAAGTCTACGGGAATGGCTGCTGCGTCGGCAATTGCGATCGCCCGCAACCAGCTTCACAGCCGCCACCAGTTAATTGTCGTGACATTTACGCGATCGGCTGCTGCTAATATTAAAGCTAAAATTCGGGAAAGATTGGCCCAATTGTCTTTATCTCAAGGCGGTTTTGCGGTGCATACTTTGCACGGTTTAGCTTTAAATATTGCGATGCGCCATCCTGATTTGTCGGGTTTAAATTTAGAAAATTCAACATTAGTTACTCCCACTCAAAGTCACCGATTAATTCGTACCTGTGTAGAACTTTGGATTGCCGAAAATCCCCGCCGATATCAAGTTTTGTTGGAAGGACAGCAATTCGACGGAGAGGAAACGGAGAGGCTGCGGCGACAATCGGTTTTGCGGACGGAAATTTTGCCGCAGGTAGCTAAAACTGTGATTCACGAGGCGAAATCTTCTGGTTTATTTCCCGAACAGTTGTTAGAAATGAACGCTCTTGATACTGGGGACGGTTATGAGATTTTAGCTGTAGCTGGGGGTTTATATCAAAAATATCAGGCTTTGTTGAGGAGTCGGGAATTCATCGATTACGACGAGATGATTTTAGCCGCTTTGCGGGTGTTGGAAAATCCGAGGGCGAGGGCGATCGAGCAAAAGCAAGTATTTGCCGTTTTTGAGGACGAAGCGCAGGATTCTACACCTTTGCAGACTCGGCTTTTGGAAACATTGGCTATCGATCCCGATCGTCCTACTTTACCTCCCAATTTTATCAGAGTTGGCGACCCAAATCAAGCGATTAATTCTACTTTCACTCCCGCCGACCCGATTTATTTTAACGAATTTTGCGATCGGTGCGAAGTGGAAAATAAGTTAGCGACAATGGACGGGGCAGGCCGTAGCACCCAAGTAATTATCGATGCGGCTAACTTTATGTTGCAATGGGTAAATGGTTCGGAATTAGCGAAAAATGAAAAGCCTTTTCGCGACCAAACTATTAAGCCAGTACCGAGCAATGACCCGCAGCACAATGCAAATCCTGCCCCCATTGGTCGCGGCTTAGAATTGCATAGTCCCCGCGATATTTACCATACAATTGAGTTAATTGGGAAGCGGGTAATTGAGTTAGTTGAGGAATTTTTACCGGACGATTTTGAGTTGGGCAGGGATGGCAAAGATATCGACTCAGGCGAGGAAGCGAGCGAGGGGGAAAATAGTGCCAAATTGTCATTAGAAAATCTGAAATCGATGGCTATTTTGGTGAGGGAAAACAAACAAGGTAAGTTTATCAAAGAAGTGCTGGAAAATCCTCAAAAACACGGATTAAGCTTTGATTTGCGGAAATACGGGATTAAAATTGAGGATGTGGGAGAACGCGACAGACATTCTCAAGTACCTTGGGAAATCTTAACATTACTGCAATTTCTCGATCGCCCCCACTCTCCAGACTACCTGAAAGCAGCCTTAAAGATTTTGAGCGATCGGCAACTCATTCCCAAACAAGACTACAATGCTTTTGCTACCAGCCCCGAGCAATTCCTTTACCCAGGCCCGCTAGACCCGCAGCAGTCAGACCCCATTCGCAAATGCCGCTATTTTTGCTGCGGTTTGCTGCAAGCTAACTTAGAACTGCCACCCTACCAAATCATTTCATTCTTAGCCTTAGCGCTGCAATACGACCAAACAGAATTAGCCACCGCCGACAAATTAGCAGAACGAGTAGCAATCCAAACAGCCGGCAACAATTCAATGCGTAATATTTTGGACGTACTGAGCGAAATTGTCAGTTCCGAAAGATTTGAACCTGTGGATGCAGACGACAAAATAGAAGAACGCTATACCAGCAAAGGTCAACTAACAATTATTACCATGCACAAAGCCAAAGGATTAGATTGGGATTGTGTATTTTTGCCGTTTCTGCACGAACAAACCATCCCCGGAAATTTGCGAGTTTTGCCGCAAACCAGATTTTTAGGAGATTTCACTTTAGCAGAGGTAGCGAGAGCACAAATTCGAGCAAGTTTGCACGAAAAATATCCTTTACCTAATCTAGGCGAAGCCTGGGAACAAGCAGGTTATTTGAAAACAGCAGAAGAGTTTCGACTTCTGTATGTGGCGATGACGCGAGCAAAAAGCTTGCTGTGGATGGCGGCGGAGAAGAAAGGACCTTTTACTTGGAACAAACCAGAGAATTTGCAAGAGCAAAAACCTTGTCCGGTAATGCCTGTTTTGAAGCAGAGATTTCCGAGTAATGCGATCTAAAAGAAGTAAGAAGTAATCAGTAACAAGTAACTCCTTGCCTGCTCTACTCATGGGTGACAACTTAAGCTGAAATTACCCCATTTGTTGCTCAGATTACTCAACAATAAATATTTGCTGCCTCTATCTGTAATTCCTACTGCTTAACTATCCTTCGTTGACCGATCGCTCTTAGCTCAAAATGGTGTTTCGGCCTTTAGGTATAGCCTTTCTCCTAACTGCGGATGCTCAAATGAAAGTTCCCGCGCGTGTAAGTGTAGCCGCTTCGCAGCAGCCCGACATCCGTAAAGCCGATCGCCCAAAATCGGTATCCCCAACCCTCGAACATCCGCTGCATGAACCCTCAATTGATGCGTGCGTCCCGTTAGCGGCAAAAACTCGACGCGAGTAAAATTCCCCTCCCTCGCCATTACCTGAAAGCGAGTAACGCTGGGTTTTCCGCACTCCCAATTGACTTGCTGGTAAGGGCGATTTTCTGGATCGCCCCAAAGTGGAAGATCGATCGTGCCCGCCTCAATTTTTACAGTACCCGAAAGCACCGCTTCATAAACTTTGTGAACCTGCTTTGTTTCAAATTGCTGCCTGAGTTGACTGCTAGTTTCTTTGTCCCGCGCAAATAGCAAAATCCCAGATGTTTCCCCATCTAAACGATGCACCGCATTCAAATCCAAACTATTCGGTAACAAGTTACGCAAACGACTAAAAACACTATCTTGATTTTCCAGATAACGACCGGGAACTGACAGCAAGCCAGAGGGTTTATTGACCGCGATCAACCATTTATCTTCATAAATAATCGGTAGCATTTGCGTAACGGGCAAGATGCCCGTTCCACAAGAAATATTATTACTTGTGCGATGGGCTTCTAGCCCGCCCGTCAAACCCTCATCCATATTAGAAACAATCGGATTTTGAGCCAATCCTGACAGTAAAAAACCCATCAACGGCTGACACCGATCGCCACAAGCACCATAAAATTCTCCCTGTATCTTATCCCCCGATGGCGGCCCCCACCAAAACTCAGCCATTGCCAGCGGTTTCAGGTTGTTTACTGCCGCGTAGTGGAGCAATTTTGGCGCGCAACAGTCGCCAGTGCCAGTGGGAATAGAATTAGTCGGCATCAATGAGGAAAGCGAGATCGATGTTCCCAAAAAATTCACCAGAGTGTAAGCCGCGTGCATTTGCGTCTGAAGTTCGCGGGAAAGTTCTTTTCGCCGCTGTTTCATCGCCCGCATCCGCCGATCCGCAGCTTCAATTAATTGTTTTAGCGGCTGCAATGTTTCATCCCGCTGCCGTTTTAATTGCCTGCGTTCAATTTTATCCAAACGGCTTTCTTGATTCAGTTGTTCCAGCGCAATTTCTAGTGTTTCTGCTGCGAGAGTTTGACACAGTAACTGGCGTTTTTCGTCTCGCTGCAGCTTGCAATTGCGATGCCGATCGCTCAAAACTTGCAATTGCACTTCAAACTCCCGACATAAGGCTTCATACTCTTGTCGCTGCGGGAGTTGATTCAGTGCAATAAGTTCCTGTTTCATCGCCTCCAATTGAGTTAACGTGCGGGCTTCCTCAAAAGCAACTCGATCTCGTCCCGGAATCGGTGGCACCCAGCCCTCAACAATGCTGCAACCATTCAGCAGCCCGGAAAATGCTTTGAGTATCCGCTGTTCCCCCGAAGGCATCTCCACGAGTAATATGCCGTACATCTTCCCTTCGCGATCGTAGGCATCGTCAGCAGCAAGGTACTGCATCAAACCCCGGGCAAGTTCCTCGGACATTCGAGTACGCGGCAGTCTCAGCAGGTCGCCACTTTGAGGACAACGGCCTTCGTACCAATAATTCGGTTGGGAGTCGATCGACTCCCAATGACAGTCCGTGAAATCTAAAAGCGCGTGCAACTCTAGCATCTTAAATTTGGTAAACCTGAATTAGAACATTATGTGCTTGTGTCCTGGATGCTTTCGGTCAATCGAAAATCTAAAATCGAAAATCTAAAATCGACTGACCGTATGTTACAGCGGTGTACCGAAAGTGGGAACGGGGCATAATTTTATACCTACTCGAATTAAGTAAAAAGGATTTGTCGCACCAAGCCTGATATGCTAAATTTGTTTCCAAACAGCAGCGATATTAAGAAAAGCATAAGTTAATATATAAGACCGCAAGCTTGTTATCCCACTAAATTTTTATGTGAAAGGCGTATGCCAGACCTCTCGACTTCGGCTACAGAAAACTCCTCAAACCCCCAACCAGCTCTGCTGCCGCCGATTTTAAGAATTTTTGCAGCATTTCCAGATTACGATCGGGGCAATAGATTGTACGCCGCAGGAAGGTACGAAGCGGCAGTCATTTGCTACGGAAAAGCCGTTCAAATTAAGCCGGACTGGGCCAGGGCGTGGCTGAATCTGGGCAAAGCTTACAAGCAACTGCACTCCTACGCAGAAACCGTAGCGTGCGCCGATCGAGCTACAGCAATTAATCCCGAAGAATACTGGGCTTGGATGCTGCGCGGGACAGGGCTGTTAAGTTTGCAAAATCACTCAGAAGCGCTCGCGGCTTTCGACACCGCAATTCAAATCAATTCAGAAAAGCACGAAGCTTGGTATCAGCGAGGTCGAGTTTTAGAGGAATTGCAGCAGTGGGATGCAGCCGCAACCTGTTACAAAAAAGCAACCCAACTTCATCCGAATTTGCCCGCCATGTGGTACCGGCAAGGCAACGTGTTGGTTCAAGCGGAGCGCTATCCTGAAGCCGTGGCGGCTTTCGAGCGGGCGCTGAAACTCGTCCCGACTAATTGGGAAGCTTGGCTGAACCGAGGTTTGGCTTTGATGAAAGCCGAACGCTACGCTGAAGCTGTAACTTCTTACGATCGCGCCATTCAACTGCAACCACAAAATACTCTGGCTTGGTTCAATCGGGGCATTGCTTCCGCAAAATTGCACAAATATGCAGAAGCGGTGACAGCATACGATCGCGTACTGCAAATGCAGCCCAACGACTGCGAAGCGTGGTTTTATAAAGGAATGGCCCTCAAACACCAGTGGGCAGACGCGGCAATTGCTTGTTTCGATCGGGCAATTCAAATTAATTCTTTTTATCCAGAAGCATGGATCGGGCGCGGTCAAACACTGTCAGAATCGAGAGATTTTGAAGGGGCGATCGCAGCTTTTGACCAAGCCATTCAAATTAATCCGAATTTTCCCGAAGCTTGGCTCGGTAGAGGCATCGCCCTAGCAGGATTGGAACGCTACAAAGAGGCAATTATCGCTTACAGCAATGCCCTACAAATTGAAGGTAATTTTCTAGAAGCTTGGAACTTGCGAGGCGAAGCTTTGGAAAAATTACAGCAATACGAAGAAGCGATCGCCTGTTTTGATAAAGTAATCTCTCTGACTTCAGAAGCAGAAATTACATCAAAAGTAGGGTTGCAGCAAGGCGCAGCGCTGGAAAAATTGCAGCGTTACGAAGAAGCCGTCGCAGCTTACAACCGCGTACTAAAAATCGTGCCAGACAATTTTGAAGCTTGGTTGCAACGCGGCAACGCTTTGTCAAAATTGCAGCAGTACGAACAAGCTCTAGCATCATACGATCGAGCAATTACTGTCTGGCCCGACAACTATCAAGGCTGGGTACAGCGAGGTCTGATCCTAGGGGAAATGCAGAACTATTCCCAAGCACTCGTCGCTTTTGACCAAGTGATTCAACTCAAGCCAGACAACTGGGAAGCTTGGGCGCAGCGGGGCGACGTTTTGCAAAAATTGCAGCGAACTCAAGATGCTATTAGCTCTTACGGAGTCGCCCTCGAAATCAAACCCGATTACTACGAAGCTCTAGTCAGTCGAGAAGAATTGAGACTCAAGGGCGCAATGTCAGGAAAGTGGTAAGGGGAAATTGACGAATAGTTTTGATTTTTGAAATTGCTTTGTTCCTCGTAATACTGCGCTGGGGTAAAGCTTGAACTATTTAAGTTAAAACTAATAAACTTCCCTCTTCTCTGTGCTCCCTAGAAACAATCCAAAAGAGCCGGAGACAACCTCTCCTCTAGCCTTGGTGGGTTATCCTAGCCACGATGGGTTCATGGCGGTACTATCAAATTGGTTGGTAGTTTTATACAATTCGTATTGCCCTTTTGCTGCCGCCTCGCGAGTCCGATTCAGCATTGCTGCAACTTGTGCTCGATCCATCGGCTTAAACGTGCGAGCGGCCTCAAACGCTTGATCGAGGAGTTGCATACTATCAATGCCAGTAATCACGACTGAAGTAGGCAGATTCATCGCATAGTGGAGACATTCGATCGGACTTACTGTATTGCTTCTAAGGACGTAGGGGTCGCCCATAGATTTCATCCCCAATACACCTATTTGGTTCTTCACCAGCACCGGCAGAACTTGTTGCTCAAAACTTCTAAAATGAGCGTCCATCACGTTCAGCGGCATCTGTACCGCGTCAAAACGGAAATTGTTTTGAGCGGCAATTTCCATCACTCGCAGGTGAACCAAAGGGTCTTTGTGTCCTGTAAACCCGATGTAGCGAATCTTGCCCGCCTTCTGCGCTTCTACTACCGCCTCCATAGCCCCGCCGGGAGCAAAAATGCGATCGGGGTCTTCCATGCGAATAATTTCGTGATGCTGCATCAGGTCAATGCGATCGGTCTGCAACGCCTTCAGTGACTCATCAATCTGCATCATCGCAGCGCCCTTGGTGCGGCCGTCAATCTTGGTCATCAGAAACACTTTTTGCCGGTAGCCATCCTTGAGCGCTGCACCCATCCAGCGGTGGCTGCGTCCGTTGTGATAATCCCAAGAATTGTCCATGAAATTGATGCCACGGTCGATCGCACTGCGAATGAGCTTAATAGCTTCTTGCTCCTCTCGAAGGCGTCCGATATGGTGTCCCCCCAAGCCAATTGCAGACACTCGCTCTCCTGTGCGTCCCAATGTCCTGTAACTCATCTCCCCGCTTTGGGTTTGAGCTTGGGCAACTTCATTTTTAACATCTACTTGAGTCGGTTCATCTTGAGCTAACACGGGTTTCAACAACCCTTCGGAAGCAGCCAGCCCTGCTGCAACCAAACCCGAAGCAGAAGTTACCTTTAACAACTTGCGTCTGCTGATATTCATAAATGCCTCCTGCAAAAAAACTACTAGGACTCCCTCACCGCTTCGCTGCACTAAAGAGTTTTGAATTTAAGATGTCTCAAAATCCAGAGCGCAGTCGGGCTGCAACTTCCCCGACGGCCTACTTTGCCTAATCAATAGTAATGATGAAATTTCTAGTTTTAAGAGTTGCTAGACCCGCCAGCGAAGGCTTTTAACTCAATAGCATCGTGACTGCAAAACAGGCGCACATCTTTACTATGCTGCACCGATAATGCGTGCAGCCGGCCTTGATTGAGCAACCGAGCCTTGCGATCGACCTCCATCATCCATTGGTAGGCGCGCAAACCGGGCGTGCAGCGTCGGTTAGCCGCATCCATCTCGTGTCGGTAGAAATAGGCATCGCCTGCGTGCAGAAGCCAGCCATCGGGTGTATCAATGGCAATGCCAGCATGACCGCGCGTGTGCCCCACCAAGGGGATTAGCAAAATCTCCGGCGGCAACCCGTCGAGGTCGCGGACTGCTTCAAAACCGAACCAAGGTTCGCCACCCGCCGAATAGTATTTCCAGCGTTTGACTTCATCCCACTGCCCCGGACGATAGCGCCTTTTTGTGATGAAACCGTGCCGATCCTGTGCGGCATCGATTTCAGCCTGCATGACGTGTACCGTTGCTTGAGGGAAATCCTCTAGACCACCGGCATGATCGAAATCGAGGTGGGTTAGCACAATATGGCGCACATCGCTTGGTGAAAATCCGAGCTGTTCAATTTGATGGATTGCCGTGTACTTGCGATCGAACTGGATGTTATTAAAGTGGACGAAAAACGGGCTGAGCCGAGAGTAAGGCGACTCGATATCCCGCAATCCGAAACCGGTATCAATCAGAACCAGTCCCTGATTCGTTTCAACGAGCAGACAGTGGCAGACGAGGTGAGCCGTCAAACCCCGACTGAAGCCATCGAAAAGCGCCCCTCCAATGGGACACATACAGCCACAATTGAGATGATGAATTTGCATAAATGTGCTGTACTAAATTACTTAGGCGGGAACCATTTATTCCTCAGTTCCCATGCAATGCCGATGCTGCATAATGGCATCGATGAACGCATGAGAAAACTTCGCTAAATCGTCGCTACTGCCAGAAGTAAACACGCTTTTATCGGCTGCAATCAGGCCATTATCTGCGATATTTACTTTCTTTAAATCTGCACATAAGAATAGTAAGACGGGCGCGAATTATTTGTTAGCAGAACCCGGTTCAGTAAGCTGGCGGTGCATTTCGGCATTAACGGTATCAGGCAAAACCTTGCTCGCGCTGGCAAGAATCTTTGTCTTGAGTGAACCGGCGATAATGTCGTCCTTACCCGCCATCAGCGCCTCGAAGCCCTGCTTGGCAACTTCGGCCGGGTCGTCTTTCTTGTCGGCGCCCGCCTTCGTGTCGTCCATTCCCGCCCGATGGAAGAAGTTGGTATCCGTCGGCCCTGGCATCAGCGCGGTAACGGTGACGCCTGTGTCCTTTAACTCGTTACGCAGCCCTTCTGAGAAGGAGTGTATAAATGCTTTAGATGCCGCGTACACTGCCTCGAACGGGCCGGGCATTAGGGCTGCTATCGACGAGGTGAACAGAATTTTGCCTTCACCTCGATCAACCATATCCTTAACTACCCGTTTAGCCAAATGTACAGACGAGACAACGTTGAGGTTAATCAGATTTAGTTCGTCCTTCAAGTCTGTCTCGCGGGCAAAGTCGCCCCCGACGCCGACACCGGCATTAATTGCGATCGCATCCACTGGCCGATTAGTCGCTTTTATCTGGTTGTAGAGCGTCTCAACACCGTCGTAGGTAGCGAGGTCTGCCTGCACTGTCTCGACTTTGGCACCGAGCCCCTCAAAGGCTTGAGCCGCTTCATTGATGCTCGCTCCGGTGGCGGTGACTAGGAGATCGAACCCGTTTTGAGCGAACTGTTTGGCGAGTTCGTAGCCGATACCGTTAGAGGCACCCGTCACGACAGCCAAGGGCCGGGTCAACGAACTGTTTATAACCATTTAACATCCTCTGTAACTGCTTCACGCTCGTTAGTCTAGGCTTGCTTCTCTCTGTACCAGACAATCTTTGTGGACTGTGGGCTTTCAACTTTTACAATGCTAGGGAGGTAGGAGTGCGATCGCATCTTTCCCAGGACATAAGCTTTTAGGCATTTAAATACGGTCTAATCGAAAACAAACTTCATGCAATTAGTGTAAAAATCACAGCCGAGAATCATCTTAGAGAAAGAGCAAATAGAGAAACTACATAAAGCCTTAAAAAATGAGTAAAATGGAAATATTAGAGCAATAATTATACATATATAGCAATCCCTGCAGGAGTCGTAAAATTTTTACCCCACCCCAACCCTCAGATCGAGTTCGGGGAGGGAGTAAGAAATTCACAAATGATGCGAGCATTGCTATATATGTATAAAATGCGCGTAGATATGGCTAATAACTCTTTTGATAATTATTTGGGAACCGTTATTCTCTGGCGCTAAATCGGATGCGATGAGAGACGGGAGATGGAAAAGGGGAGTATCAATCGGAAGATTAATCCTGGGCTAAAAACATTGATCTCTGGTGGAACGGGCAGGAGGCTTGTCCAGGGATAACAGTGCGTAATGTTAGTTATAAGTGAATCTCAGGCACTGTTCTCAATCAGACCCAATCAACCTGGTAACAGCGACGAAAAATCTCGGATATCAGGTCGATCGCGCACCAAGAAACCAAGCCGATGACGCCAACAGTGTAAGATGTCAGTTATCACGAATATCTTTCTGTTGGCGATTGCCCGATCGCCCCCAAAATTGAAAATTATGACAGCCAATTGCTGATTCTGCTGGCTTCATGTTATAGTGGTTTTCCAAGAATTAAATTCGGTGGCGTAGTTTGTTGGTGTTTATTTACAAGCGTCTCTCCGAATCTAAGTCTCTGCACCCTAATGATTCTGGAGATTTTATGTCGATTTACGTGGGTAATCTTTCATATGAGGTAACATCAGAGGACCTCAACGAAGTATTTGCCGAGTACGGTACTGTAAGCCGCGTCCAAGTGCCAGTGGACCGGGAAACAGGCAGGATGCGGGGTTTTGCTTTTGTGGAAATGGCAAGCGAGGCAGAAGAAGCAGCAGCCATCGCAGCTCTAGACGGTGCTGAGTGGATGGGCCGCGACTTGAAAGTCAACAAAGCCAAACCTCGCGAAAACAACAACAACAGACGCTCCTCGGGCGGCGGCGGTGGCTGGGGCGACAACGATCGCTCTTCACGCGGACGCTACTAAGCTTTGAGACTGAAAATTTGAGTTGTGGTAGTTGAGGGCAGGTGCGAATGCTGCTTCTTTTTCGGGTTGTTCGATCGACCCATCAAATAAAACTCCCAAACCTCTAAATCAGTTTTGCCCCCTCCTTCGAGGGGGCTTTGTTTTTGGCGAAAAATCCCGCCAGGTACGTCTGCGGTGCAGTTCCCACTCTAGTTCGTGATTCGATACCCTCTTAACTGCTTTTTTTAAGAGGCTGTCGGGATTTCCCGGTTCGACTCCTGTAAACTATCAAACTAGAATTAAGCACGAAGAAAAGTTAGAATAACGGCAAAACTGAATATTGCCTAGAACAGCAAAACTATCTTTACCGAAGATTAGTCGAGAAAACCAGCCGAATATCAGCCAATATCTTGATTTTGCCTCAATAAAGATGTCCAAGGTCTACAGCACGGCGGAACTCATTAAAATCCTCGAAGAAGAGCGCCAAGCCTGCTTGCATGGGCGGCGCCTCAACTTGACTGAAACTCCTGCTACAGGCAACCCCGTGATTGACCGCTTTCTCAAATCTGAGGGAGTTCAGAAGTTCACTGCTTATCAAAATTTTAAGGCGGCCGTGCACGAATACCAGCGGGAACATCAAGTTTCTGGGATTGTCTGGCGGGAAATCGCGGTTAAAGGCAATACTCTACGCTATCCGGCAGTGGATGACGAATTAATAGCTCTACCGGTTGATTTGATCACGCTGAAGGCAGCTAAGATTGCTATGTTGGAATTCTGGCAGCAGGTAACTGCCGGGATGGATTTGTATTTAAGCATTAACAGCGGGAAGGATTTTCGATCGATCGAGCCGGTTGATGTAGAGGCTATAGCCCAGCGCACAGAATGGGCCAGTCTCTCGAAGTGGGAAAAGTTGGATTTTCTAGAAATTTTGTTGCAGTTGGGCTGGGGGAAGCCGGAGGAAGCTTATTATAAGCGGGGATGGCCGACCTCGGGCAGCGAGTACATTCACGCCGTAAAACCCGGACAGCGGCCGATTTGTTAATTAGTCAGTAGTCATAGTGCTGTCCCCGCTCGCGAACGTTATTAGTCAGCAGTCAGTAGTCAGTAGTTACTGATTATTGGGAGATATTCAAAACAAATAACAAATAACAATTGGCAACTGTCAACTGTCAACTGCCAACTGTCACCTGTCAACTGTCAACTGTCAACTGACATCTGGCAAAGCATCAAGCCAAACCACTGATTTGGATCTGTCCAAACTTGCACCGGCATTAAACCACGCTGCGAAAGTTCTTTTTTTACAGTATTGAGATTAAACTTGCGCGATATTTCGCTGCGGATAGTTTCTCCCGCTGCAAATTCAACCGTTAAATTGAGTGCGCGTAACTGAACTTTTTGCGCTTTTTTACTTTTCAAGTGCATTTCAATTTGACATTCCTCTTGATTGTAAAAAGCCCTATGCTCGAACTGCGCTAAATCAAAATTTCCCTCATATTTTCGATTTAAATGCCGCAGCATATTCAAGTTAAATGCTGCAGTTACTCCTTGACTGTCATCGTAGGCAGGCTCTAAAATATCCTTCGATTTGTCCAAATCAATTCCCAGCAAAAAATACTCTCCCGGCTGCAATGCACCGACAATTTGCGAGAAGAATAAATCGCATTCTTGAGCGTTGAGATTGCCCAGGGTACTGCCTAGAAAGCAAATCATTCGGGTTGGCAACGGCGACGGTGCAATTTTAGCTAAGGCTAATTCGTATGTGCTGACAAGTCCGTGAATCTGGAGCGACGGATAATCTGCCAACAGTTGACAAGCGCTGCTTTCTAGGATAGTAGGACTGATGTCGATCGGCAAATAATGCAGGGGATATTCCAGTTGACTGTAAGCATCGAGGAGAATCCGAGTTTTGGTGGAACTGCCGCTGCCGAGTTCGACGATTTCGCAGGGGCCAGTTAAATTTGCGATCGCCCCCGCGCACCCCTGCAAAATCGCCGTCTCAGTGCGTGTCAGGTAATATTCCGGCAATTGGCAAATCAACTCGAACAGGTTTGAGCCGCGATCGTCGTAGAAATACTTTGGAGGCAGGGATTTGGGGGTTTGAGTCAACCCGCTAACTACATCGCTGCCAGCATTGATTTCTGCCGGTGTCAGTGCCGCAGCGCTCACCAGTCGCTCTAAGTGCAGCCGGTTTTCTTTCGTTGAGGCTGAGTTTGTCGTATCGGACAGTCTTGGGGATTTCATAAAGTAATTTTTAGATGCACATATCGGTATAGCACGCAGTCGCGTTGCCAAATATCGCGCTCAAGTCAGATGTTTCATGCCGCTCTCCGTTCTGTATTGTCTCACCGGATGGATCTCGCATCCACAATTAAAACTTAAAATTTATCCACAAAAATTATTGAATACTTAACCAAACTTGTTTTCTTTGAGCTTGTTACATGGAAAAAAGTTGGGCATTTCGCAAACATTTTTTTTTCAATTGCCTCTCCAGCCATTTATCTGAGGTTTGTCAAATAAGCTTTGTAATGCAAGTATTAAGGAATTTGTTCATCGGCAAAGTCCGATGAATAAATTTTTCACTACGAACAAATTTGATGGTAATTATAATTACCTAGGAAACTACTTAGCGCAGCGAAAACCAGCAATAATTTGCCGCACGCCCGGATAGTACCAATTCCGAAAGGTCGATCGCAGTGCCTGCGGAAAAGTCGCCCAACTCCCGCCTTTCAAAACCCGGTGTTCTCCATCAAAATAAACTTGAGAATAGCCCCTGTAAGGATAACTTTCAAATCCCGGATAGGCGTCAAAGGTTGAACCAGTCCACTCCCACACATTCCCCAACATATCATAGCAACCCGACGCACTTGCTCCTTTGGGAAAGGCATCGACTGGCGAGGTATTTGCAATATTATTGCCGTGATTGCACAGGCTGCCGTTTGGCGGTTCTTCTCCCCAAGGATAGATGCGATATGTTTGATTTATTGCATCCCAACTCGCAGCTTTTTCCCATTCGGCTTCCGATGGCAAACGCTTGCCAACAAAGTTGCAGTAAGCTTCGGCTTCGTACCAACTGACACCGCAGACTGGATGGTTGTTGAAAGCTGGATTTTCTGACCAGTAAAGCGGTTGACAGACGGCTTCGCCTTGCAGGCATTTCCAGCCGTCGGCTGACCACCAATCAGGGTTTTGATAGCCGCCGGATTCCATGAAATCTTGGTATTGACGGCAAGTGACGGGATAGCGATCGATCGAGTATGCTTCTAAATAACACAGGTGGCGCGATCGCTCGTTATCCAAAGCCTCAGCAGCATCGCTTCCCATGTAAAATTCCCCGCCCGGAATTTCAATCGCCGACGAATCGGTAATTGGGCATCGGGAATTGGGCATTGGGAATTGGGCATTGGGAATTGGGAATTTCTGCTGCTTGATTCCTCTGTGTTGTAGAGAATTAATCCGTGTATCCGTGTCCAAATCCGTGTCGTGCCTTGCTTCCTTCTTCCTGTGCATTTGCAACACGAAAGCAACAGTTTCGCAGTGCTGGCTTTCGTGCTGAATAATAAACCGCCAGAGGCGTTCTTGCTCGTCGATCGGCGCTACTTCCAAATAATCTAACACCTTTTTTCTCACCGCGTCCAGATATAATTCAACTTCAGGTAAAGTCGGCAGAAAAACCCGTTGTTTTTTAGGCAAAATATCAGCAGCAAACAGTTGGTGATACTGAGGCAAGACAGGTTTCAAGCCAGCACATCGTTGCAACAGCCACAAATCTTCAGTATAAGCAATGTGACCTAAGTGCCAGCCAACAGGACTGAAATCAGGATGAGCTTGGCGGCAAAAAGTATCATAATCGATGTCTGCAAATAGCTTGAAAGTGCCGCGGCGACACTGCTGCAAATCGCGATAAATTGCCTCTCTACAAGATTGGATAGATTTGGATATCACGATCTACTCCGGTACTGATAATGCTCTGGACTGGACACTCGTGCCAATTGCCAGGAAATAAAGGTTCAGAAGCAATGACGACAGAATCCGGGAAATTCAAATCGTCTCGCAGCCAATAGAGGGAAGGAGGGGTTTTGTGGGAAGCAAAGCGAGAGGCAACAAGCTGGTGTCCGTCGCTGATAATGATATTAGCTGAAAATTCTACTTCGTGAAAGTTTGCTAACTCTGCCACAGTTTTCAGCGTGTTTTGCAAAGCAGCTTCTAGAGTCACATTGGCGGCTGTCAATTCATTGACAAACAAGCCGAAAATATGTTCAGAATCTGTAGTGCCGTTAATTGATTGATAAATGGTATCGCTAAGTCGATCGCGAATTGGTCTGTAAAGAGTTTGACGAAAATTCTTCACGAAGCCGTTGTGTACGAACAGCAGGCGATCGTTCTGAAATGGCTGACAGTTGCTCAAATCTACAGCTTGTCCAGAAGTTGCACTGCGAACGTATCCGATCGCGCATCCAGATTCAACGTATCGACTGATACTCGGAAGGTTAATGTCGCTCCAAATTGGCTGTACATTTTTATAAGTAAACGGGTCAGTATCTAGGTGCGGGTGATACCAACCAAGACCAAAACCGTCAGCATTGAGTACGCCAGAAGTCATTTCGCGGGGCTCGTAACTCTGCACAATTAGGGAATGTTCCGGCTTGTACAGAATAGCATCGAGTAAAATCGGCTCCCCGAGGTAGCCAAGCAAACGGCACATAAAATTTTTGCAGCAATGTGATTAGCATTGTAAGTCATTAGCCAAAAAATTGCCCGTTAGCGAAGCTTGCAGAAGAGGATCGGGCATCTTCAGCGCTGGAAGGTTTTTTGTAGCCCGCTGCCAGCATCGCAGTACAAACGATACAGTTAAGGTAGAACCCCTGCAGCACAAGGAGACTCTTGAATGTTCCTCGACGAACTCATCCCAATGGCGAAAGAATTGATCGAACAGCCGATCGCCTTCGCGGGCGGATTTTTATCTGGCCTGCTTCGACTCAACCTTCACGAAGATCCCGTTAAAAGCTGGATCGACGAGCAAGCTGGTTCAACTTCCTACACTACTCCCCCAGCCGAACCCACCAACGGTAAAAGCACGGGGCCTCAGTCAATCTCGATCGACTAAGGAAAAGCAGTAACATCCTCCCAACGCCAAACTGATTACAGTTATGGCGTGGGCTTCCAAACTTCACAGTTTCGCTTTTCGCGTTTTTCCCTTACGGGATTTCCACACTTGGCTAGACTTAATTTCTCAGTGCCCGCTAGAAAGTCTGCACTGACACTTTCGATTCCCGTATAGGCTTTCTCAGATAGATGAAGTACAATAACAGCAGTGTGTCAACCAGTTTCAAATATCTTGCTTAGAAAGTTGACGGAATGAAAACTTTATCACCTTTCGTAATTATTGATAATTTTTTGTGTTGATAAAATTGAAAATATTTTTAAGTTTTGACCATAAATTCTCCGGCTTATGATAAATCGGGCGAAGGGGGCGACAAGTATATTACTTTCGCCCTTTTTCTTGATGACTTTATTTACTTATTTTGCCTATTGGTCGGGCTATTTTCCATCACTAACCAAGCATCTTTGCATATTCCTTGTACGTTACCGGAGCAGAAAATTCTCAAATATAATTGTATCATTTTTTGCTTAATTAACTTCACTTAAAATTTTATTTTTGACCGTTATATGTAGTTTCGGTGAGATATTTTTACAGATTTATTCGTTCTTTTCTTGCATTTAAACCTTTTAGGGATATAGTTAACAATGAAGTTATTCAATAGTTGAATCATTCTTCTTTTCAATCGGCGCTAACATTATCAGTTGTTCTCCCTTAATCTTGCAGGGTCGCCTAAATTAGCTACCCGATCAATAGTTTGGGTTTCAGAAGCCTGTTTAAGTAATTTTTTTGACAAAACTGAAAACTCCCAAAAAACAGTTAGCTATGGATTTTTGTGAGATTGTTTCGGGAATAATCAACATCGATAATTTCTGGTCTCAAATCAAGATAATAAGCTTTCATTGCTAGTAATGTATGATGTTTTCGATGCTTGGTGAACAAAAGAGAGGTCAATGGATGTGGGTTCCCCTCCACTGCTGGTGAGGCTGTGACTCTTGAGCGAATTAGAGTTCATTTATCTTATATTGTATATTTTACCGTTATGAATACGTCAGCAATATGATACCTCATCTGTCTCACAAAGCCTATATATGTGTAATCCAAACTTAATTATAATCCTACCATTTTTATAGTGGGCGTCGGCAGGCTTGGTTTGTGTAACGCCAGGTTTTAACCGGTAGACTAAAGGGGTTTATAAAAATGAATTCAGCATCATGACGACCACAAAGCTACCGTAACTGCGTCGTCACCCAAAATCGATAGCGACTTTCAGGCTCAGGAGTCACTCATCAATTAATTACTAATTTTAAAATGTAAAATCTCCAAAGTAAAATCCTAATATGTACTTTAGCTACCTGAGAAAAGCTATAATATACAAAATCTGTTCATGAGTGCAGCGAGGATAACTGTAGTAGAAGGAAGCAGAAATAGTATGTTGAGAAAAATGAATTTACAAACCAGACTTATCAGTGCATTTTTGATAATGGGAGTGTTAGTATTTTTTGTTGCCTGGGTAGGATGGAATTCAACATCTAATCTCAGTCAACACATAGAGACTCTCGGTAAGAATAACTTACCGAGTATTGAAGCTTTATTGAAAATTAACGAGGGACAAACCCAAATAGAGTCATCCGAGAGAGCGCTAATTAATCCGGCACTCAGTCAAGTAGAAAGGCAAGAGGCATTAAATAGAATGGACAAGGCTTGGCAGCAGATTAAAGATGGGTTTAAAGCATACGAAGTCCTTCCTCGTACCTCAGAGGAAGATGCACTCTATCAACAAATGCTTAAGTATTGGGAGGAGTGGCAGCAGGAAGATCAAGAACTACTGCGAATTAATCAAGAATTTGAGACCGTGGGAATTTTGAATCCTTTGGCTTTGCAGCTAAACCTAATTAATCAGGGTAAAAGTAAGTCGCCAGAAATGGCAAGAGCTAAGACAGCTAGTAACCTTTTGAATAAACTTAGGCAGCAAGCTAAATTAATTCGCTTTAAATTTATTAATTCAGAAAACGCCACTTTAGCAGTAGTTGACTCCAATAGAAAGCAAGCAGATCAAGCTTATGAAACCGCATACAAGGATAGTAAGAATACTCAAGTAGCTGTATTGTTGGGGATGACAGTTGGGCCGCTAATAGCGATTATTTTAGGTATAGCTTTAAGCATGGCGATCGCCAAACCTTTAGATAAAGCGCTGAAAGGTATTATTAATATGATTGTCAGTTCTTCTACCGAGATCGCTGCTACAATTGAGCAACAAGAACGTATTGCTGTACAACAAGCTGCTTCTGTTAATCAAACAACTACCACAATGGATGAATTGGGCGCATCATCAAGGCAATCAGCTATGCAAGCCGAATCAGCCCTTGAAAATGCCAGTAATGTCTTAAATATGGCAGCAGAAGGCAGTAAAGTGGTGAATAAAACCCAGCAGGGAATGTTGAGTTTGACGGAAAAAGTCGGAGCGATCGCCGAGCAAGTTTTACATTTGAGCCAGCAAACCAATCAGATTGCTGATATTACCAATTTAGTCAGCGATTTGGCAAATCAAACTAATATGCTGGCAATTAACGCTACAGTGGAAGCAGTACGCAGCGGAGAACAAGGAAAGGGGTTTGGGGTGGTGGCGACGGAAATTCGCAGACTGGCCGATCAAAGCAAAAAATCGTCGGATCAGATTAATGATTTGATAAACGGCATTAAGAATTCCATTAATAAAACAGTGATGGTAACAGATGAGGGCAAGAAAACTTTAGATAATAGCCTAAAATTGACTGAAGGTACGGCGGATAATTTTAACAATGTTGCCAATGCTATTAACAGTGTTGTTGTGAGCAGTCAGCAAATTTATCTGAATACCAAACAGCAGGCGATCGCTATTGAGCAAGTGGTAGATGCGATGAATGTTCTGAATAAAGGAGCAACGGAAACAGCCAGCGGTATTACCCAAAGTCGAATCGGCACTCAAACACTTAACAAAGCTGCTTTAAATCTCACATCGTTAGTTTAAATGAGAAAAGTAATATACTAAACTGGGGATTAAAGAGATGGAGAGAAAATCTTCCCAATTCCTCATTTCCAATTTGCAATTCCCAATTTTGCCCAAGGATTGAAGGTGACATCTCCCCGTTTAGGAAAGGGGTGGGGAGATGTGAAGTAAGTTTGCTCAAATGCCTGTCTAGATGTGTATAGCAATTCTCAAGTTAATGAGGTACAGATTTAAATTTTAGATTAAAGAATGGAAGAAGTGGGGAATTGGTAATTAACTGCCAAGTACCTCACGAAAGTTGAAAACCGCTATATCAAAGATGATCGCGATCCAGAGCAACCTAATATATTATACCTTGTTACTCGCTTTATTTCCGAAGATGCTTGGCGATGCGTCGCCCACCTATCACTGATCTGATTAAAATCAAGTATTGTTCAGGCGTGGGATTCATCGCCGCCCCAAACCTCATACCCTGACTCGCCCTGCGGATGAGTGAGGATATAAGTTTTGATTAAGCTAACTATTGCAGCCAGTACCAAGGGTTAGTCAGTGTGGCAAACCCTTTTAGTCCAAGTCGATTGGCCAGTTGTATGCCAGATAGCACTTGACAGTTAAATTAAAAGGTTATTATGTATAGCACAACAAGTTCAGTTCGATCGACATGACTATCTACATTGGAAATCTGTCTTACCGCGCCACCGAAGAAGACCTGAAAGCAGTATTTGCAGAATACGGCACAGTCAAGCGAGTTGTCTTGCCTACCGACAGGGAAACCGGTCGGATGCGCGGTTTTGCATTTGTTGAGATGATGGAGGATGCCCAAGAAGACGCTGCAATTGCCGAATTAGACGGTGCAGAGTGGATGGGACGCCCCTTGCGAGTGAACAAAGCTAAACCGAAAGAAGAGGGAAATCGAGGCGCTGGTATCAAGAGAAACGACGGATATTAGTCTGCGATGTGGCGGTTGACATCCTCTCGAAACCCACCTGATGCACCAGTGCGCCAGTAGCGCCGAATTGCAAACACCAGTTGATTTTGGGGATGCAATGTCAAATCCGCTGCACAAAAATATCGATTTTTTGTGGGCTGCACTTGATTCATAACTTTTTGAGAAAGACAGAATTTATGCACGCTAGTCTAGAAACCCGATTTCTTCCGCGATACGTCGCTGCTAAAAGCAAAATTTATCAGGAGAAACCGGGTTGATGAGCGTGAGTCTTAGAAAGAGTAAATTCGCCCTTTTTCATCAATATAAACTGACCGGTCTTGCCTAGTGCGGGGATCTGATCTGGTGATGCGAATCGTCACAAGGTTTGTCTGCGAGTCAACGTTATAGTCGTATTTCAAAGTTGCGCTTCCTCCTGTGGTATTAATCGGAATATTGGCAATGTCGCCGGTGCGATTGCTGATACGAACAATGATGTTTTTGCTGGCTCCGACGGGCAAGGATGACAAGTTGGCACCTGATTGACCGTATTCTAGGTTTAATCCCGTTTCATTTAACAGTCTGAGGGTAATGTTGCGAGTATTGTCAACCTGCGCTTGAGGTTGCCAAAATCCGGGTTTTGTCCCGCCGTCAGTTGCAGGTTGAGATAATGCTGGGTGAGGATGCAGACAGCCGAGGGCGGCAAGTATTGCTGCGGTTGCAATAATTTTTGATTTCACTGTTTGTACCTCCGGGTCAAGAATTGGTGATATTTCTATCCTAGCTTTAAAATCGGATGTTAGTGGAAGGAAGAAGGAAGTTCGGCAACGGATTATTTAACGGATGTAACGGATGTAAAGGATAGAAGGAAGAGGGAAGTTCGGCAACGGATTATTTAACGGATGTAACGGATGTAACGGATAGAAGGAAGGAGGAAGTTCGGCAACGGATTATGTAACGGATGTAACGGATGTAAAGGATAGAAGTCCGATGTCCGTCGGAATAAGGAATAAGGAATAATGAATAAAAGCAAGGGTTTGACCAATTAAAACTGTCCTCACCGTCTGGGCGGTTGTTATATAATTAGAAACTGGGTTTCTGTAGTTGTGAATAGTCTTGGAGCCACGGGTTGTCTAGAAACTGGATTTCCAAGGAGGTGGCTGCTTGCCAAAGCTATGATTGAGATTAGAAACCGGATTTCTGGGGTCAAGTGAGTCGGGTAGTGGTTAATTGTTAATTATCGATCGAGCGGCTTCTAGCAGCAGGCGCTGTTCGGCGCGGACGATCGCCCTGGAAGTTTGTTCTGCAGCATCGACATTGACCGAAATAGAGGAAATTCCCCACCGCACGAAGGATTCCACTGTTTCGGGATACAATGCGGGAGCGTCGCCGCAGATTGAGCAAGGAATGCCGGCGGCCCGGGCCTGTTTGATTAATTGTTCGAGCGCCCTCATCACTGCTCGATCGCGCCCGTTGAAAGCACCTGCTACCTGGTCGGAGTTGCGGTGAACTCCTAATAGCAATTGGGTTAAATCGTTGGTGCCGATGGAAATTCCTTGAACTCCTGCTTTTACGTAATCGGGCAATAAAAATAACACCGAAGGAACTTCGGCCATAATCCACATTTGAAACTCGGTTGAGCGGTTTTTCCAAACAGTTTCTAAGCGCTGGCGGCAGTATATAAACTCGTCAACCGAGCGCACGAAAGGCAAAATTAAATTAACATTCGTATGGCCTGACTCGCAGACTTTTTGAAGTACGCAGAGTTCCCAATCAAATAATTCCGGTTCAAAGGTATAACTGAAGCTGCCGTGGGCGCCTGACTCCCGTAAATCGAGCGATCGATAAAATATTGGCCGCGGCGAAACGGCAGCAGCAAATAAGCTGAGGCAATCCGCCATGCGATCGACAAATTCCGATTGGCGGCCGTCTTGTAGCCAAACTTTGGGGTTTTGACAGTCCAAAGCTTCTAATGCCATTAATTCAGATCGCAGCAATCCGATGCCGTCTATTGGCAGATTTTTGAGGCGGTCAATCGAACTTGTTTGGCTGACATTAACTAGCAGTTGAGTCGCCGTTGGTGGGCCCCAAACATATTGAGTAGACTCAGATTGTCGAGATTTAGGCGCCCAATTGGACGATCGATCGGAGATAGAAGATTGGTGCTTGGCTATTGACATTTTCGCTGCTGTACTGTATATATTTGTCTTTTTTGCTGTGTCCCGAAGTCGGCCGCTGTCTCCTGTCTCGATCGCATCCTGTTGGGCGAGGGCAAAAACTTCTCCGCTGTCGCCGTCTACCAACACGGAATCGCCCGAGGCGATCGCCCGGGTGGCCCCTGCGACTCCCACAACGGCGGGAATCCCCAATTCTCTCGCTAAAATGGCGCCGTGGCAGGTCATGCCTCCTTGTTCCGCCACCACCCCAGCAGCAACCTTCAGCCAAGGCAGCCAATTCGGATCGATTGTCGGGGCTACCAAAATGCCTCCGGCTAAGAATTCCGCGTTTTCTGGGTGGGAATTAGTCATAACTTGGGCAATTGCTTCGGCTTTTCCTGATGCTGCTCCCACACCTCTAAGTATCGCAGGAGTTCGGGCTGGGGCGATCGAGTTTGGCTGCGGGAGGGATCTCGAATTTTCCTCTAGTGGCGCGACTTTTTCCCCTTTCACAAGACGAACTTGAGTGAAATAAAACTGCTGTTCGCCGCTGTTTGCTGTCTGGTTTAGCGTCCACTCTAAAATTAAATCTGAGTCAAATTCTGCGCTCGCTTTTTTACTCAATTCAATGATTTCTTGCAGTTGCGATTCCTCTAAAACATATTCTGTTTGTGCTTCCTCTCCCAGCGCTAAAACTTGCACGCAACAATCAGCAAAATCAGGAATTATAAATGGAGAATCGGAAATTGGGAAAGCAGCAAACTTGCCCAGCAGCCGTTTTTTTTTCGGTTCACCCTCGCCGATTTTGAGATTGTAGGCTAATGTTTTGTAACCGATCCGCTGGAATTTAACCGCGCTTGTTTCTGGCTGCACTTGATAGTAATCGGGGATGGTTTCTCCCCTAGCGAGGGACAATCCCAAACCGCTGGTGGCTTGGATTTCCCACTGTGCACCCGCCTTTGTTTTCACCTCGCCTGCGGCAATGGCTTCTTGAAGTGGCTGCACCAAAACTGCGGGATTGATTTGCTGTACCCGCAGGCCGCACCGCTGCCAGTAAAATAGACTTCGGGCTCTGAACATTTCTGCCCAAGCTCGTTTGAGTCCGTCCCCAATGGCTTCGGGTTCTGCCCGTACTGCCTGAGATGCCAGAATGCCGAGTGTTTTCGGGTTCCAGGAAGTCAGGGAAGGGCGAAAAATTAAGGCTGTGGAGTTTAAGTTTGACTTGGAGTTGAGTTGAGAAACAGCAGACTCTAGGGTGGAGAGCAGTGAATCTGGCAGTTTGCCGGCGAGGATTTGGTGGCGGATGCTGCGGGCGATGGATTGCAGTTGTCTGGGTTCATCGACATTCAAGTGCAGGGAAGAGTGTGGCCAGTCAGCAAACAGCGGTTCTAGGCACTCGATCGACTCTAAAAACTGCCAGAATGTGGTAGCCGGTACGACAAAACCCGGTACAACGGGGTGATTTTTCTGGAGCAAACAGCTCAAGTAAAATGCTTTTTCTCCCACTGCATCTCTGTCTGAAGGTTGAATTTTGTCTAACCAGTAGAGGTTTTTCACGCTGCGAGCCTGTCGGTGGAAACTGATTGAAGCTAAATGTTTTTCCCATTAATCACTTACGACAATTTTAGGATGAACAAGCGACAATGGACGGGATTAGTCAAATCTTTTCTCAATCTATTTCTTAAGTCTAACTGTCCTCTTTGTCAGCGACCGGCCGCCGGAGAGTTTTGTTTGTACTGTCACAAGCAACTTCAGCGATGTCAGTTAAGCGATTCCGGTCGATTTTGGAATTCACAGCAGCGTGTTTTTGTGTGGGGGGAGTATGGCGGGGCTCTCAAACGGGCGATCGCAGCTTTGAAATATGACGGCAATCCGCAATTAGCCAAACCTCTAGGCGGCTGGCTGGCAGAAGCTTGGCTGAGTTTTCCCGAATTAGCTATAGACAATCTAACAGTTGTACCGATTCCCCTGCACAAAGAAAAGCTCAAGGAGCGCGGTTTTAACCAAGCAGAACTTTTGGCTGAAAGTTTTTGCGAGCTGACTGGTTTGCCTTTGCAGCGGCACGGTTTGGAGCGGGTGAAAAATACTCAAGCTTTATTCGCTCTGACGCCACAGCAGCGCCAAGCGGAAATGAAAAATGCTTTAAGTTTGGGGAAAGATTTTCGTCGTCGCCTTCCGCGCGATCGAGTGCTGTTAGTTGATGATATTTACACTAGCGGTACTACGGTTAAGTCGGCAATTCAAATATTGGAACAGTCGGGAATTTCGGTTTATGGAACTGTGGCACTGGCAACTCCGAATAAGATTAATCGGTCAATCGATTTTAGATTTTAGATTTTAGATTTTAGATTAAAGAATTGAAGCATTGACCCGACGGATAAATTGGGGGCAAGTTTATCGGATACAGGTTTTTTATTTCTCCACCACGGATGAATCCGGGGCTTGTATCCTTGATGCTTTCGGTAAGTTGTGACTGGCTTGAATTTTCAACAGGTTTGTAGTGAGGAAATGATATTTATCAGGATTCGCTAATAAAAAAAACTGGGAAAACGAACCGCGAAGACGCCAAGTCCGCGAAGGAAGAGAAAGAAGAGAGAGAGTTTAGGCCGAAAGCGGGAAGTGTTTGCTGATGTTCCAACGGCTGCCGTCGTGAAGCAGTAAAGTTAACGCGGAAGCGGTAAACTCAAAGTGGAGCGATCGCCCGGAGAATTCCAACCAAGCCGTTTGAAAATTCTCCTTAGTTAAATCGCGAAAGGCTACTGTCATGTGCGGTACAAATGGGCGAGTCTGAGAAACTCGATCGACTATTCCCAAAGTTGCCTCCATATAACTCATCAAATCTTTGTGAATCTCCAGTAATTCCGGCGATTTGACAACATCAGCGTAAATGACGCGCGGCGCGAAAGCAGCAAAACCGGATAGAGTAACGGGGATTTGCAGCCGATTTGCAGAAAACTGGTTCAAACTTTCCTCTAATTTGGGAACATCCTCCGCTAACGAGTGAAAAGGAGGTTGCAGCGTGATGTGCGGCGGCGAATTCAAAGCACTACGGCTGTTGTAGTGTTCCGCAAAATATAGTTTAATCTCAGTAATGTGCTGTTGAATATCGTCCGGCGGCACTAGGGCAATAAAAAATCGCTGTTTTGACGGGTTCATAGGATACCATCGCAGTGAGGAAGAAATGGCGGAGTATGGAAAATCGAGTATTTACTCAAGGCTTGTACCAAAAACTCCATTCCCAATCTACAATCCAAAATCCAAAATCTAAAATCTAAAATTTAAAATGCCTTGGTTTGTCAAAATTGAGCAAGGAATTGTCGAAAAGCCTGTCTTTGACCAATACGTGCCAGCTCACAGAGCTTATGTCCGAGAGTTGATTTCTAAAGGACACCGAGCGAAAACTGGCTACTGGGGGCGGCGGGGCGGCGGTATGTTGCTGTTTGAGGCGGGTTCGATGGATGAGGCGAAGGCGATCGTCGCTGAAGACCCGCTGGTCAAGAACGGTTGCGTTATTTATGAAATTTATCACTGGTGTGTGGTTGAAGAATAAATAACTGTGTTATACTCATTTATGAACTGGACCCACGCGATTCCAACGCCCAAATCTTGTCAGGACCGGAAGGTAGCAGCAACACGGGATGCTTGTAATAGGCGTGGTCTCCGGTTCACCCAGTTTTATGAGGTGTAGCTCCTATGCCTGGTTTTGGAGATATTTTACAAAAAGCAGTTTACCTTGGTGTCGGGCTAGCTTCTTACGCTGGTGAAAAAGCTGGCAGCAAGTTAACTGAATTACGCACTGAAGCCCAAAAGCTGGCAGACGAATTAGTCAAGCGTGGCGAGATGTCAACGGAAGAAGCTCGCCGCTTTGTTGATGACATGGTGCAACAGGCTCAGCAGCAGCCCCCCGTAGCATCGGCTGGGAACGAAAAACCCGCTGAACCTCGGCGGATTGAAATTGTTTCTGAGGAAGAAGATGTCTCGGCAAAAGAGGCTAAAGAGACAGGCGGCGTAGACAAGCTCCGCGAACAGGTACAGAATTTACAAGAGGAATTGCGGCGGTTGAAGCGCGATTAAGCAGGAAAAAGCTCGCTCAGCAAAGCATGAAGGGAACTCAGGATAATAATCTTGAGTTCCCTTTTTGAATATCTCCCCTGTCAGATGTGGACGGATATCAGGCAATAGGTAATAGAATTGAAAGTAGGTGCGATCGCTTCGCATGAGGCTGGCTGCACTTGTCTGTAAAATATTTTGTAATAGCCAACTGTCAAATTCATGGAAGATTGGTCTAAAGATTTTTTCGGAGCAATGGAAAATGCTGTTTCTGAAGTAGAGCATTTTTTCAGCGAAATGGGCGAAGAGTTTGTCGAAATGCTGGACGTTTTGGCAAAAATGTCGGAAGAGTTTACAGAACAAGTACAAAATAATCTGATTAATGACATTGACGGTTATTTCAATGAATTTGACGGTTTATTGAATGAATTTATCGAACCGATAATTGAAATTTGCCGCGACTTCGACCCGCAATTTGATGAGATAGATTTGTCGATGGTTACTTATGTAGACCCTTCGCCGACGCAGCAGCCGGCTTGTCGCGGTTGTCGCAACTATCACGGTCAAGTTTACGGGGGAAATTTGTTGGTTTGTGCGATGCACCCTACTGGTGTGGAATCGGAGAGTTGTGCTGATTGGGAAACAGACGGCGATGCAGATTTTTGATGGCCCAGTTGAGTTGTTGAGGGGTTAATGGCTTATGGTAACGTCAATTCAGTCTCCGTCAAAGATTTCTCTGGAAGAGTTTCTGCTATTGCCAGAGACTAAGCCGGCTAGCGAGTATGTTGACGGTCAAATTTATCAAAAAGATATGCCGCAAGGAAAACACAGCACGTTACAAACTCGTTTTGGGAATAGAATTAATCAGGTGGGAGAACCGCAAAAGTTAGCTTTTGCTTTTTCAGAATTGCGTTGCACTTTTGGGGGACGTTCTATTGTTCCAGATATAGCAGTGTTTGAGTGGTCGCGCATTCTTCTCAATGCTAAGGGAGAAGTAGAAAACAGGTTTGAAATTGTGCCGGATTGGACAATTGAGATTTTATCGCCGGAGCAAAATCCAACTCGGGTCATTAATAATATTTTGTTTTGCTTAAATCACGATGCTAAACTAGGTTGGTTGATTGACCCGGCAGAAAAATTAGTTCTTGTTTTTAAACCGCAGCAGCAACCAGAGGCGAAAGAGAATCAGGATATTTTACCTGTGCTTGATGTGCTGTCGGGTTTGCAAATGTCGGCGGCGGATTTGTTTGGGCTGTTAAGTTTCGATCGCCCGTGAGCTACAGTTGAGTATAGGGAATTTTGCATCTAACGGCATTTAAAGGTGAATCGCTCAACGGCTAATAATTCGCAATTTGGATTTCCGAAAATGCCGCCATCGCTGCAATTGCGACAGTATCAGCGAGTGGCGGTTGCTAATTGGTTTGCGAATCAAGGACGCGGTACGCTGAAGATGGCGACGGGTAGCGGCAAGACGATTACTGCACTGGCGATCGCCACTGAATTATACAATAAAATTAACCTGCAAGTCCTGCTCGTAATTTGCCCTTACTGCCACCTGGTGAATCAGTGGGCGCGCGAATCGGAGAAATTTGGTTTAAAACCTATTTTGGCTTTTGATAGCGCCCGCAGTTGGCAGAATAAGCTGGCTGCGGGTTTGTATGAAGTGCGTTCTGGCGAGCGAGCATTTCTCACAATCATCACTACCAATGCTACCTTAATGGGAGATAGTTTGCGATCGCAACTGCGCTATTTCCCAGAAAAAACCCTGATTATTGGAGACGAAGTTCACAACTTAGGCGCGCCCCGTTTAGGAGAAAGTTTGCCGCGCAATATTGGACTGCGACTCGCCCTTTCCGCCACCCCAGAAAGGCATTTCGACGAACAAGGAACCGAAGCTATTTTAGATTATTTCGGCCCGGTTTTGCAGCCGGAACTCACCTTAGCCGACGCCATCCGCCAAAAAGCATTAGTACATTATTTATACTATCCAATTTTAGTAGAATTGACAGAAGCCGAAACCCGCAAGTATTCCCGCTTAACTCAAAAAATTGGCTGGGCGCTTTGGGGCGATGAAAAAGTAGAAGAAAATGATGCTTTAACAACTTTATTAATGCAGCGAGCCCGGTTGATTGGGGCTGCGGCTAATAAATTAACAGCTTTGCGAGAATTAATGATTCACCGTCTCGACACTGCCCACACTTTATTTTACTGCGGCGACGGTGCGATCGAAGGAGGTGCGCGCCGAAATAATAACCGCCAACTAACAGAAACCGCGAAGTTATTGGGTTCAGAATTAGGCTACCGAGTTAACACTTATACTGCAGCAACTCCTTTAGCAGAAAGAGAACGATTGCGCCAGCAATTTGAGAGTGGAGAATTGCAAGGTTTGGTAGCGATTCGGTGTTTGGATGAAGGCGTTGATATTCCAGCAATTCGCAATGCTGTAATTTTAGCAAGCAGCAGCAATCCGCGCCAGTTTATTCAGCGCCGGGGACGCATTTTGCGGCCACATCCGGGGAAGGAAAGGGCAACTTTATTTGACATGATAGTTTTGCCTCCTGATTTGGGCAGAGAAACCTTAGAAGTCGAGCGCAATTTGCTGCGAAAAGAGTTGAAGCGGTTCTTGGAATTTGCCGATTTAGCCGACAATGCGGGCGAAGCTAGAGTCAAATTGCTGCAACTTCAGAAGCGTTACGGGCTATTAGATATTTGACATTTATTAAGGTTCGGTTTATGTTTGAGAATATAGAATTATTCGATCCCAGTTTGAGTTGCTAGTTTTTAATATTTGAAAAAAAATGACTGAAAATCTGCATGAAAATCTGATTATGGCATTTAGATATGAAGATAGTGCGATCGCAGCCGTACCGACAAGCATTTTAGCAGAAAAGCGTTCTTCTTATCAAACTCATCAAGAATTCAGCGACGTACAGGAACCTATTACTAGCGCGCCACCGGAAGTGCGACAAATTATTGAGCGGGTATTGGAAATTGAAAAAGATAAGTTGTACATGAGAGCTCCCCGCCACATTAACGATGACATTTTAAAAATCATTAAGGAAGCAATTGTATGAAGTTAATCTCAATTA
Source organism: Microcoleus sp. AT9b-C3 (assembly GCF_036705485.1). NCBI lineage: Bacteria > Bacillati > Cyanobacteriota > Cyanophyceae > Oscillatoriales > Microcoleaceae > Microcoleus > Microcoleus sp. AT9b-C3. Next base: position 72,730 of record NZ_JAUBUR010000021.1, read on the forward strand.
CTCTGTGCAACTTTCGTCAGTTTTACGGCAAAAGCCCCGAAATTAAACTAGCTTGGGGTCGGCAAAATATTACAGTAATTCACGGTAATAACGGCGCTGGAAAAACGGCATTGATGAATGCCTTTACGTGGGTACTTTACGGACAATTTAGCGCGGCTTTTGCGGCGGAAGAACAATTAGTAAACAAGCGCGCTCTGGCTGAGGCGGAAATGGGAAAAGCCGTAGGTTGTTGGGCGGAAATTGTGTTTGAGCATGACAGCACGCGCTACCAAGCAAAACGCATATGTCGTGCTTATAAAAGTGAAAATACTGTAGAACATGGCAAGGCTGAATTGTTTCTGAATGTAGCAAAAGATAACGGTCTCTGGCTGAAGCCGGATCAGCATCCTGATGATATTATCGGGAGGATTTTGCCGGAAAGTTTACATAAATATTTCTTTTTTGATGGGGAGCGAATCGAGCAAATTGTCCGCTATGACAAGAAGGCAGAAATTGCGGAAGCTACTAAGGAGTTGCTGGGGGTGGAAGTGTTGAATCGCTCGATCCGGCATTTACTAGAAGCAAAAAAATCTCTAGAGACAGATTTAAATATAATTGGTAATGCTGAAACGAAGAAACTTTTAAAAGATAAGCAAAAACTTGAGCAAGAAGCTGAGCAACTTGCGAGCAGACAAGTAGAAATCGAGCGGGAATTGGCGAACCAAGGGGAGTTAAAAAAAGCCGTTAATGGTAACTTGTTGGAACTTAGCGGTGCTGCAGATTTACAAAAGTTGCGAGACGAATTGGAACTGCAAAAAAGTTTATTGAAGCAACAAATTGTACAGGCTACAGATGCTCTAAAACGAGCAATATCGGTGCGCGGGTACGCCGTTTTTCTGTCAGATGCGGCGGCTGAATTTCAAGTAATAGTAGGAGGTTTGCGGGAAGGTGGCTCGTTGCTTTCGGGGATTCAGCGACCGTTTTTGGAAGAGTTATTAGCACAGCAGCGGTGTATCTGCGGTGCGGAATTAGTGGAGGGTTCTGAGTCTCGCCAACAGGTTAGCGGTTGGGTTGATAAAGCGGGAGTTGGGGATGTGGAAGAAACAACTATTCGGATTAGCGATCGCGTAAATGAAATTGATAGGCAAGTGACTGATTTTTGGGATGAAATTGACCGACAGCAAGGCAATATCAGCCGCGACAGAACCGAACTTTCTCGCGTGGAAACGCAGTTAGACGATATTCACAACAAGCTGCGAAATTTTCCTGACGGCGATGTCAGCCGCTTGCAAAAGCGCTTGGATGAAATTGAGGTAAAAATTGGCGATTTGCACCGGGAAACAGGCTCTAACCAGCAGCAGATTGAGAGTTTGAAGGCGTCGATCGCGAATCTCGACAAGCAAATCGACAAGCAGCAACTGAATGAGCAAAGGCAAGTATTAGCCCAGCGCCGGATTGCTGCGACTCAGGATGCGATCGATCGCCTAACTGAAGTGCGATCGCGCTTAGAAAAACAGTTTTGTTCTCAGTTGGAAAAGCGGGTGCAAGATATTTTCAGTCAAATTTCTTTTACTCCTTATATCCCCAAGTTGAGCGATAAATACGAACTGACGCTAGTAGAAAACACGTCGGGCAAAGAATCTTTAGTTGCAGCCTCTACGGGAGAAAATCAAATTCTCAGCTTATCGTTTATCGGCGGAATTATTGAGGGCGTGCGTGAGTGGAGTCAAAAAAATACTTTGATGGGCCCGGATAGCAGTACCTTTCCAATTGTGATGGATTCTCCCTTTGGCAGTTTGGACGAGATTTATCGCAAGCAAATTGCAAATAAGCTGCCGAAGTTGGCGAATCAATTGGTAGTTTTGGTAACTAAAACTCAGTGGCGCGGAGAAGTTGCTCAAGAGATGGAAAGTTGCACCGGCAGGGAATACGTGCTCGTGTACAATTCTCCGAAAGCTGATTGTGAAGAAGATGCGATCGAACTTAGCGGGACGCGCTATCCTTTAGTTAGGCGCAGTCCAAATGAATTTGAATATACAGAAATTGTAGAGGTGGATTATGACTTCTAATTCGGCAATTACGCAAGTTTTGGAAACGGATATTTGGGTGAAGGCGACGTGGGAAGAGTTTCTCGCCTTCGCTGACGATTCAGCATGGGAAAAGGGCAACTTTTATTACTATCAAGAACACATGAGGGTAGAAATGTCACCAGTAGGGCCATTGCACGGTAGCGATAATTCGATTGTTTCCTATGTGGTTATTCTGTTTGCTACGTTGAGAAATATCCGAGTAGTTCAGTTTGCAAATACCAGTTTTCGCAAAGCAGGTATCCGCGAGTTTCAACCCGATCTAGCTTACTACATCGGTTCAGATTTGAGAGTGCCTCCTAAAGACAGCAATTCACCTGTTAATTTGGATCAATACGATCCGCCTAATTTGGTAATAGAAATTGGTGCATCTTCTTGGAATGATGATTTAGGCAGTAAGCGGTTGCTTTATGAAGACGCAGGAATTAGCGAATATTGGGTGGATCGTGCGAATACGCAGGAGGTTTTTGCGTTTGTGATTAATGGCGGAGGTAGCGGGAGAATTCAAGAGTCGCGGGTTTTGCCGGGGCTGGAAATCCGGTTAGTTGAGGAAGCTTTGAACCGGAGTCAAACGCAAGATGATGGGGAAATTAATCGCTGGTTGATTCAAACTTTTAGTCAAGGTTGAAGGGAGTTGGACGTGGAAAAAGAGTATCATAAGTTGGTGCGCGATCGCATTCCTGAAATTATTCGCCAAAGTGGGAATGAATGCGAGGTTGTAATTTTGTCGGAGGCAGAATACCGTCAAGCTTTGCGGCAGAAATTGATTGAAGAAGCGAGGGAAGCGGCGGCGGCTGATGAGGAAGATTTGGTGGCGGAATTGGCGGATTTGTATGAGGTGATAGATGCGGTGATGACCAGTTTTGGTATTTCGGGCGATCGACTTTTAGCCGAACAAACGAAGTGGCGGGAAGCCAGAGGAGGTTTTGCCCAAAAAATTATGTTATTGCGGACATTCTGAAAAATATCTGCGTTAATCTGTGTTTATCTGCCTCAAATCTGCGGTTACTCTATCAAATTACTCACTTTAAATTACATATTAATCCCAATGGCTGCTAACAAAATTAGAATTGCTAAAGATAAAGCCGATTTAGTCAAATCCTTAACTTTATCGGATAACAACTCCGCGCCATTTCAGACTTACGCCGATGTCATCGCCTTTGCTGCAGCGTTGGGAAATCAGCGGAAAAAACGATCGCCCTTGGGTGAAATTTCTAAACGAGAACCGGGGGCGATAGATGTTGATATCTTTGTATCCAGGGGTTACGATATGGCGATTAAGTTAATTGCGATCGCCGAAACCAAAAATCCTCAAATTCTCTCCCATCTCGACGAAAAATTGGAAGCAGAACGCTTGCAAATTTTTGAAGAATATGCTAATGGTGGACTGGAAATTTTGCGCGAAGAGTTGCGGGGCGCGGCGGATTATACCGATCGCCTTTTGTTGGTTTTGGTTTCTGAAAGAGACAACCAACATCGGTCAAATGAAGAATTCGATTTAAGCAAGTTTTTATTTTAATAGGTTCCCAATGAAGCACATCCCAAAAGATATAATCAAGAGATTCTTAAAGCAAGCTGCAAAATTTCTTGCTTACAGTTACTCAGCATTTATTATCTGCTATTTCCTTCTCAAACTAATTTTTTGGGATAGAATAGGAATTATTGCCTTAATTAGCACTTTTAGCCCCTTAATTTTCTTCCCTACTTTCCTGCTTCCCATCATCGGATTTTTAATCATCAAAAAAAGATGGTTCACTGTTATTTCTGCGATCGCCTGCATTCTCCTCATAAGTTGGCTGCACATTAAATACTTTAGCCCAAAACCAATAAACATCACAAATTCGCAGCCCAGCATCAAAGTTTTATCTCATAACCTCAGTTGGTATAAAACTCAGTCACCAACTTTAGTTAAACTGATTCAGCAGCAACAACCAGATATTATATTTTTACAAGAAATCGTTCAAAAACATACCGAAAGAGCTTTCACCTGGTTAAAAACGGACTACCCCTATCAAATTGGCACTCACCCTGTAGGAATTCTCAGTAAATATCCAATTGTATCGAGCGAAATACTGCACTTAGCCGGCCATCCAGAAACGCAGCAGCGGGCAATTATTAAATTTAACGAACAAGAAGTAGTGATTTACAATATGCAAGCTACCGGGCCGTGGTTGAAAATATCTAAAAAATGGGGTTTTCTCAAAGTTCCAGTTTACAAATATGACAAACGATCGCCTGAAATTCAAGACTTAGTGCAGCGAGTTGAGCGAGAAACTCTGCCAGTAATTGTCGCGGGCGATTTTAATATGACAGACGAAACTCAAGACTATGACAGGGTGCAGAAAGTCATGCAAGATTCTTTCCGAAAATCTGGATGGGGGTTTGGTTTTACCTGGCCTCACGGTTGGGAACTTAAATTCTTGGTAAAAAGGTCGAATTGGAGATTAAATTATCCCGTTTTCCGGATTGATTATATTTGGTATTCCAAGCACTGGGGTGCTAAATCGAGTTCGGTTTTGGAGGCAACCGAGTCCGATCATTTGCCTGTAGCAGCCGAACTTATTTTGTTGGAATAAAGCGATATATTGTATGTAAATTGATAGGTAAACTTGGGTGCATTCTCAATATGTAGTAGTATTGGAAAGAGAAAAATTGCTAAAGGCGATGATACAAATATGCAGTTTTCCTTGACTTATGTGTTAAGATAAATATTAGGTTGAGTGATTGACAAATGCCTACTGCTGCCCAGCTAGAGAGTTTATATCGCATCAGTTATCAACTGACCTACACGATGCTTCAGCCTATACATCTGATTTGTGTTGACGATCGCACTCATAACGTATACATATTGGCTGGGTACGATGAAGAGCTTGAGTTCCAAATTTTACCCAATGGGGAGTTTGCTGATGAGCCAAGTTAACTATAACGCCATGTCGAATACTGAATTGAAACAGTATTTTCTTAAACATCGTGGAAATCGAGCCGCTTTTCAGGCGTACTTGGACAGAATCAATCAGCATCCGCTGAGGATTATTGCAAGTCCCGGCGATCCAGATTTTGATGAGAAAGTTCAAGCCGCAATTCGCCGCAAGTTAGAAGCGACAAGAAATCGCAGCACTTGAATGAAGCTAGGGATACGGCACTGCCGTATCCTGTATTTCCTCATACTCGATCCAAGAAAAACTTAGCTCAGCACTGGTGGCAATCCTACCTCTTGCGGCTGCACAAACCGGCCATTAAAACTAATAGCTTTATCCTCAAAAGTCCTCGCTTCCGCTACCGCTTGCCGCAAATGAGCTCGCTCCATATCGTCCTGAATTCCCCCCACCAAATATACAATTAACTTCGTCGCTAAATCCTTTCCAGAAACTAGCACTCGCTTTTTATTCGGATCGTACAAAATCCCGTACCAGGCAGACTCAGGATTGTCCATGTGGCTAAATCCTTCATCGACATCGAATCTGCGGAGTTTGTCGAAAATAGATTTCAGGGAAAGTTTCTTTCTAAATACTAGAATTCCCAAAGCATTAGCTAAAGCAATTTGACCCACTGGACGGAACAAAATATTTCCCTCGCCCCCTGGTTTCTCAAAACTAAATCGGCGCAATTCGGCCGTTTCTTCGCCGCTTTCAATTCTTTGATAGCTGGGTAAAGTTGCTAAATGATCGAACAATTTTTTAAACTCTTCAATTCCCTCTTTCAGTTCTTCATCTTCGGGACGCATGGGAATTAAACCTTTTCGTTCCGGCTTCCAATGGGGGAATTTGTATTCTAAATACCGTTCGGACATATCTTGCAGCGCTTGCAATGTGGTTAACACAGTTGATTTTGCTGCGACTGTGGCGCTGTCCCAGTTGACGCGGGGGTTTCTGTCATCTTGTTCTTTTAATAAGGGATGGGTGACGGCAATTTTTCGGGCTGCGATCGCAAATCCGTTGTCCTCGTTCAATAATGCTAGCTGGCCCTGACTCAGCGTTACGGCCATTAGGTTAACGTGCACAAAGATCGATCGCACGCGCCGTTGTGCTTGCTGTCGCGTTTCCCCCGCTACCGCCGCCGGGATAAACTCAATTCCGATTTTTTCGTGAGCTAATTTATACACTGTTTCGGGGTTGATTTGATACTCTTCTGCTAAATCTTCCAGAGTAATTGCAGCGCCGACAGGTTTTTTATTTTTGTTGTATCTTTGCAGGATTCCGGTTTTAATTAAACTCATTAAACCTTGAACTCCCATCAGCCGATGCTGACCGTCTAAGGCAAAAATTGAGACTTCTTTAGAAACATTCAAAAGCCCTAAGTTCTCGTTTTTATCAAAGGATGTAAATTCAGTCGCGGATTTTGTTGCTACGCCATTTTTATCCCATTCCTCGGCGTGAGGATTGTCTACCCACGGGGGACTGACGACTACTAAAACTGCGGGAAATTTGTGCGATTTTCGGGCTGCTAAATATTGAGTTAGGGTGGCTTGGCGCGACCAATCTAAGGGACGCTGGATAATTTCGTCAATGGTTTCGTCGTCGCGGACGATGTTGTTGGTTTGGAGGTCGAATTTTTGGCGGAAAAGCGGCATCTGGGAGGCGAAACGGACGCGAGAGTCTAACCATTCTAGGGTGACTGAACCGATGTATGCTTCAGTGTTTCCCATCTGGGTTTTTTGTACGAAAATGCGATCGTCCTTTCCTAAATAATTATCTAATAAAAGTGCGATTTCCTGTCTGTCGCTATTTTCTTTTTCTAAAATCTTACTAGCGAGGTCATCCGCTGGGTGGGTAGTCATCGGCGGTTTTTATATAAGTAGGCTATTTTTTAAAAAAATATCATTAGTTAAACTTTATGTCAACTCTTGTTTTTTAAAAAGTTTCGTGAAATACTTAAAATACTAATAATTTCAACCTGACATATCATTTAATGTTTTATTTGTCAATAGCTGAGGGGCGATCGGGCTTGATGCAGATGCGTCTGGGTCTCACGCGCCACCGTCTGAGTCCGCCAGGGGTTGAAAACCCGCCACCATCGGGACCCGCCAGGGGTTGAAACCCCTGTCTCATAGCAAAAGTCCTCTGAAGAGGACTGAATATGGATCAATTTCGAGGTTTATGTTTAGTCGGTTTTAACCGACTTTCGCTATGAGACGGGGGTTTCAACCCCCGGCGGAATATCGGGGAAGCGAGTGAATTGACGATGGCACTTGCCCCTGATTTCTTCATACTTCGCACCTGCAACCAACAAAAAAATATGTCTACTCCTTCCTTTGAATACATTTTGCCGGTCATCCGGGGAATTCAAGCGGGCCGTGAATATTACGTGTCGATGTGTCCGGTGCGTTTTTTGCCGAAATTGTTTCCCTTTGAATCTGAAGATTTGCCGCCGTCTATGCGGGCGAAACGCGCGCTTAACAAAGCTAGGATTCCCGAAATTTCTGATTATTTTGTCAAGAATCCTACAAATTATACTTGTGGGGCAATTGCTGCTTCGATTGATGCGGATATTAGTTTTGAAGCAGTGGGAAATGAGGCGGAGGAAAGGAAAATCGGTCGCTTGCGGGTGCCGATGGATGCTAAGTTTACTATTAATGACGGACAGCATCGGCGCGCGGCTTTTGAGATGGCTTTGAGGGAAAATCCGCAGTTGGGATATGAGACGGTGGCGCTGATTTTGTTTCTCGATATTGGGTTGGAAAAATCGCAGCAGATGTTTGCTGATTTGAATAATTTTCAAGTTCCTTTGGAGTCGTCGCTAAGTGTACTTTACAACCACCGGGACGATCGGGCTTTTGTGGTGAAGGCTGTTGTTAAGCAGGTTGAGGTTTTCCGGTGTTTGACTGAGATGGAGAGGGGGAGTTTGAACGGGCGATCGCACAAATTGTTTACGCTGAGTGCGATCGATCGTGCGATCGTGGCTTTGCTGTCCAACATCCACAGCAGCAAACACGCGAAACCCTCTCGTTACCGCGCCACAAAACAGGAAAAAGAGGAAGAACTTACTCAGCAAATACAACAGGCGGTTAGTTATTGGAATGCGGTTTGCAGTTTTATTCCAGATTGGCAATTAGTTCTGCACAAGCAAGTTGCGGCGGGGGAAATGCGCCGGGATTCCGTGCACTGTCACAGTGTTGTGCTTGAGAGTTTGGGGGAAGTTGGGGCGGCTTTGCTGTCGGTTTTTCCCGATCGTTGGGAGGAACGTTTGAGCCTTTTGCAGCAGGTTGATTGGTCGATTTCTAATCCTGATTGGGAGGGAGGGATTTTGTTGAAAGGGGGGATTTCTAAGTCGAGGGCGAGTGTTAACTGGATGACTGATTATTTGAAGGCAAGGTTGGGTTTGGAAAGCGCAAGTGCACGCGGAGAGTGATATGATTATCTCCGGTTTATATTGGGGAATTACTTTTTAGTTTGCTGACACTGCTTAAATTGTCGGGTAATTGGGTTATGGTTGTGCCATTGTGTGCTTAACCATCTGTTGAAAATAGTGTAAAATTTGAATTGGGATTGTAGGGAATTATAACGGGGGCACAAAATGACTAGGGGAGAAGAGTCCCAAAATAAGAATTTAGCTTATTATCGCAAATGTTTTGCGGAGCTTAATGTAAGCCGTACACGCCAACGGGGTAACGCTCATCATAAGCCAATATTACTATTATCAATCATCGACCTAATTGCTCAAGGAATAATTAAGGACAATAAAATTTATGTTTCAGATGATTTGGTTAAAACATTTAACAAGTATTGGGATGTCTTAGGTTCTGACTCTCACCAGCGTGGTTTGCACTATCCATTTTGGCATTTGGAAAGCGATGGATTCTGGCATAACACACTTAAGTCTGGATTTAATGGTTCAAAACCTAAAACAACTAACAAGCTAAGAGAAGCTGTAGAATACGGGAGTTGGGATAATGAATTATTCAATTTACTTCAAGACCCAAATTCTCGCTCGGAATTAATAGATACACTGGTAGCTGTATGGTTTTCATCAAATAAGGATGATCTCGGAGATATCTTGCAAGTTAATCAAGACTTTGAAAATGTTACCCAGACAGAAATAGAAATATTAGCCCTAGCAGGGAATCTTGACACAGAACCGAGGTTCTATTTAACAAAGTCGGCTGTTAGAAATGCTGTTTTTAGGAAAGCCGTAGTACATACATATGATTACAAATGTGCATTTTGTCGATTAAAAGTTACCAGGAATATAACTCAAAATATTGTAGATGGCTCACATATTAAGCCATTTTCAAAGTTTTATGACAATCAAATTAATAATGGGATATCTTTGTGTAAAAATCATCATTGGGCTTTTGACCAGGGTTGGTTTGCTATAGATGACAATTACAGAATTATCGTCGCTAATGACTTAGAAGAGGAATCCCCCAATGCCAGAACTATGAAAGATTTTCATAGTGAAACTATTCTCCTGCCAACTTCAGACCAATATCTACCAAGACTTGAATCCCTAGAGTGGCATCGGCTGAATGTATTTAGAGCTTAATTACTTAACTGAGGTTGAAGACATGACAGAAACAATGCTACCACTTTTTCCACCCCGTACCGTTAGGGACTTAGTGGAAGAAATAAAAAAATTAAGTCAAGAAATTAGAGATTTATATTGTTTAGATGATATTCCGTGGGTGGTAGGATATTCAGGAGGAAAAGATAGCACTACTGTAGTGCAGCTTATCTGGTATGCAATAGCAGAATTACCACCTGAAAAAAAAACGAAAAAAATCTATGTAATCACAACAGATACACTGGTAGAAAACCCGATTGTTTCTGCTTGGGTACGTCAGTCATTGAAACAGATGAATTCTGCTGCTATAGAGCAGCATATCCCAATAGAACCTCATATGCTTTATCCCGATGTCAAAGATACTTTCTGGGTAAACTTGATGGGAAAAGGCTACCCAGCACCGAGACATGGATTTCGCTGGTGTACTGAACGCCTGAAAATCCTTCCTTCTAATCGGTTTGTTCGTGATGTAGTGAGAATCAATGGAGAAGTGATTCTGATCCTGGGTACTCGCAAGGCTGAAAGTATTAAACGCGCTGTTTCAATGGAGAAACATGAAATAGGTCGAATGAGTGACCGTCTCAATGATAATTCTAGTTCCATTAAATCTCTGCTTTATCAGAGTCCTAGTCTCCCTAATTCCCTAATTTATAGTCCGATTGAAGATTGGCGAACTGATGAAGTCTGGATTTATCTGAATCAGTGGCCTAATCCTTGGGAAAATAGCAACAAAGATTTATTTACCATGTATCGAGGTGCAACAGCAGACAATGAATGTCCTTTAGTTGTCGATACTTCTACTCCTAGCTGCGGCAGTTCTCGCTTTGGGTGCTGGGTTTGCACAATGGTAAGCCAAGATAAATCAATGGAGGCAATGATTCAAAACGATGAGGAAAAAGAATGGATGCAGCCTCTCCTCGATATTCGCAACGAATTAGACATAAAAGACGATCGCCCAAAAAGAGACTTCCGCCGCATCTACGGTAGAGTAGAACTGTTTGAACGCAACATGGGCGACGACACAACCTCCGTCGAACCCATCCCAGGGCCCTACACCAAATTCTGGCGGGAACACTGGCTGAGACGTGTCTTGGAAGCACAAACCCAAATCCGCAAAACCGCACCCATAGAAATGCGCGACATCACCTTAATTACCCCAGAAGAACTTAGCGAAATCCGCCGAATTTGGCTGGAAGAAAAACACGAATTTGACGACAGTTTGCCCCGGATTTACGAAGAAGTCACGGGCGAACCTTTTGAAGATTCCCGTCCCGCCGCCGAAAGAAAACTCCTAGGTAGCGACGAATGGGCTGCGATCGAAGAGATTTGCAGCGAGGACAAAATGCACCTCGAATTGATGGCAAAACTCCTGGATACAGAACGCCAATACTACACAAAACCCCGCCGTACAGGCATTTACGCGGATTTGGACAAATGCTTTGAAACCAGTTCGCGATCGAAGGAAGAAGCGATTGGCAACGCCCACTACCAACGCAATTTAAAAAAAGCGGTGGAAGATATTAAAGCAAATCCGACGGAAAACATTCAGCAATTCAAAGATGCGATCGCCCAAACCAACAGTTCCGCCAAAAACGATACCGTTGATATTGCCAAACTTAAAGAAGAACTCGAAAGCAACAGCAATCAAAGTAGGCAGCTATCTTGGGCAGACATCAAATTTTCACCGCCCCATTCAGGAGAGGAAAATAGCAAAGATTAGCACGCAACCGCCTGCGGTTAAACCCCAAAATTGTTGACAGCCACTCCGTGCGATCGCATATAATGGTTGTCAACTAACCCCAGCATTATCAAACCCTCATCGTTTAAATTACCAAATTTTTACGACCATGATAGATCCTAATATTCCCCATCAGGATATGACATACAGCATCATCGGATGTGCAATGAGAGTACACCGGAGGACGCAAAAAGGTTTAAGAGAAAAACATTACCAAAGATCCTTTGATGCAGAAATGCTTGAATCTGGAATTACCACAGAAATGGAATATCCCAAACAAATTTACGACGGTCAAGTTTGGATGGGAATCCTCTATCTAGACCATTGGGTCAATGAATGTATTGTAGTAGAGGATAAAGCCGTAAATTATCCAATGACCGACAAAGATAAAGCTCAAATAATAGCTTACCTAGCAGCTACAGGATCGCAAGTAGGTTTATTTATAAACTTTGGACGCAGCAAATTAGAATATCACCGCATCCTCCCACCAAAATCTGTACAAGGTTGGCAGAAACACATTCAACCATACTTGTGGACGCCGAAAACAAGTGGCAGGGGTTGGACAAGAGGAAGTTCAGGAACCTATGAAGAAACAGATGCGGAACTCCCCTTACCTCCCAGCATTGCGCCCCGGAACCAGGAGGAAGATTCAACAGATGTAATTGATTGGTAGCAAGGGGGGGTGGTTAGCAACGGATTTTGTAACGGATGTAACGGATGATTAGCAACGTATTTTGTAAAGGATTTAACGGATAATTAGTCACTGATTAATTATCAAATCTAATTCCTTCCTAATATGTTCCCACCAACCAGCAACCCATCCGTTACATCCGCTACAAAATCCGCTGCCGAACCCCCCACCAACCAGCAACCCATCCGTTAAATCCGTTACAAAATCCGCTGCCGAACCGCCCCCCCACCAACAACCCATCCGTTAAATCCGTTACAAAATCCGCTGCCGAACCCCCCACCAACAACCCATCCGTTAAATCCGCTACAAAATCCGCTGCCGAACCCCCCACCAACCAACAACATCTACATCTACAATGCAATTCCTCGAACTCGTCCTCAAAAACTTCGGCCCATATTCCGGCATCCAAACCATCAATCTCCGCCCCGAAAAAGACGGAAATCCCTGCCCAGTCATTTTATTTGGCGGCATGAATGGCGGCGGCAAAACCACCCTCATGGACTCCATTCGCCTCGCCCTCTACGGTGGCCGCGCCCAATGTTCCACCAGAGGCAATTTAAGCTACAGCGACTTTCTCAATCAATGCGTCAACCGCCACACACCCCCATTAGAAGATACCCGCGTCGAACTAACATTTGAACAAGTCCAAGACGACAAATTAGCTCAATTCAAAATAGTTAGATACTGGAAAAAAGCCGACATCAAAGATAACTTAAGCATTCTCATATACAGCGAAATAGTCAGCGATTGGTGGTCAGACAAAGCAATTACTAACACCTGGGACGAATACATCGAAACCCTTTTGCCCGTCGGAATATCCAACCTATTTCTGTTTGACGGCGAACAAGTAAAAGAACTCGCCGAACTCGAAACACCGCCAGAGTTTGTCGTCGGGGCGATTAAATCTCTTTTAGGTTTAGAATTAGCCGAACGCCTCGCCGTCGATTTAGAAATATTAGCCGGCCGCAAGCGGAAAGAAATTGCTGGCAAAAAAGACTTGGCTGCTTTAGAGAAAATCGAAGAAACTTTTAAGAAAATTACTGAGGAAATAGACGTAGCTAAGCAAGAACAAGCCAGCTTTAAAAACGAGTTAGACAAAGCTCAAAAAAATCAGCAACAAGCATCAGAAAAGTTTATTTATGAAGGCGGGAAAATTGCAGCCGATCGCAGTCAGCTAGACAGCAAGCTAAACGACTACAGAAATCAGGCAGACAAAAGCCGTCAAGCCATGATGGAATTGGCATCAAATACACTACCACTAGCCTTAATTTCGCCCTTGCTAAGTGAAGCAAAAAATCAAGCAGAAACAGAAGCCAGCCAGCAGCAAGCAAAGATTGCCCAAAATGTTATCAAACAAAGAAGCGATCGCCTCCTCAACTACATCGCGGAAATCTCATTAAATCCCCAACAGCTAGATAAAATTCAAGAGTTCATCCGCCAAGAAAACCAAGAACTCGAACAGCAAGCGGGAACAGACGTTCCGCCCTGGATGAACGCCGACAACAACAGCATCCAGCAACTAGAAAACCTCCTTAGCTACCAAATCAAAGCCCAACAAATCCTAGCCAACGACCAAATAGAAGAAATCAAAAGTATCGAAGCAGAAATCGACTTTACAGACAGACAACTCGCAGCCGCCGCTTCCCCCGAAGCCTACGAAAAACTAGAAGAAGAGGTTAGGAAAGCCCAAAAAGCAGTCGCTATCGCAGCCGCAGCCTGTGAATCAGCCAACCGCCGCGTCGATGAATTAGAGAGAGAATTAGCCAAAAACCAAAAAGAACTAGAAAACTACAGCAGCGAATTCATCACCATCAGAAACAGCCAACACGTCATCGCCTCCATCGCCAAAGCCCAAGCTACCCTGAAACTCTTTAAAGAAAAACTCACCCTCAAAAAACTCAACAAACTCGAAATAGAAATTACCGACTGTTTCCGCTACCTGTTGCACAAAACTGACCTCGTGCACAGAGTTGCGATCGACACTCAAACATTTAGCCTCTCCATTTACGATCCAGAAGGCAAACCGGTACCCAAACACCGACTTTCAGCCGGGGAAAAACAATTGCTGGCGATCGCCTTTTTGTGGGGATTAGCCCGAGTATCCGGGAGACAATTGCCAGTGGCGATCGACACACCCTTGGGCCGCCTCGACTCCTCCCACAGAAACAACCTAGTCGAACGCTATTTCCCCTCGGCCAGCCACCAAGTCATCCTGCTTTCTACCGACACGGAAATTAGAAAAGTAGAATACGAAAAACTCCAAGAATTAGAGGCGATCGCCCACAGCTACCTCCTCAAATACGACTCCGCCAAACACCAAACTACCGTCGAAAAAGGTTACTTCTGGGAATGAACCGCAGATGAGGGCAGATGAACACGGATGAACGCAGATTGGATGAGATGGGATGGGGATTTTTGGTATAGTTTGGGATGTGGGATTTTTTTAACCGCAGATGAGGGCAGATGAACACGGATAAACGCAGATTGGATTGGATGGCATGGGGATTTTTGGTATAGTTTTGGATGTGGGATTTTTTTAACCGCAGATGAGGGCAGATGAACACGGATGAACGCAGATTGGAATTGAATGGGATTACGGAAAAAATTATTGGTTGTGCTTTTAAGGTAGGAAATACTTTAGGTTGTGGGTTTTTGGAGCAAGTTTATCAGAATTCTTTGGTTTATGAACTTCGCAAAACAGGAATGCTGGTTGAACCTCAGTTTGTAATTTATGTCCATTATGAAGATATAATCGTTGGGAAATTCGTACCAGATGTGTTGGTGGAAAGATCCGTGCTTGTAGAACTCAAAGCTATCAAATCACTGGGGGAAAGAGAAATGGCACAGTGTCTAAATGTCATAAAAGCTACAAAACTAACCGTCTGCTTGCTCATCAACTTCGGCAACCCTAAAGTTGAAATTCAACGAATAGTCAATAATTTTTAAACCGCAGATACAATCTCATGCTATTATCTGCGTTCATCCGTATTCATCTGCCCTCATCGGCGGTAACAAAATTATCAACCTATGGAACCACCAATCGATCGCATCCGCCTCTCTCAAACCGGCAAAGACCAACTATCAAAACTCAAACGATCGACCAAAATCGATCAGTGGAATATTCTCTGCAGGTGGGGATTTTGCCGATCGCTCGCCGAACCCAGCATCCCATCCCCAGTACCAATTCCCAGCGACAGCAACGTCGAATTAAGCTGGGATGTCTTCGGCGGCGACATGGCCGATATCTTGATAATTGCCCTCAAGCAGCGGTGTCACCAAGACAATTTAGGCACAGAAAAAGAAACTCTAGCCAAACAGTTTCGCCTGCACTTGCACCGAGGGATTGGTTATTTGGCCGGCGATCCGAATATTAAGAAAATCGAAGACTTGGTGGCGATCGCTCTATCGCCTGAGAAATTAAGAAATTAAACGAACCGCGAAGACGCAAAGGACGCGAAGGAAGAAGGGAAAAGAAGGGATGAGTTCACAATTTACTTCAGTAAAAGCGGGAAAAAATGACCTACTGGCCCTTGACCTTCCCCAATATCCAAAGCATATTTGAGAGCAGTAGTCACATAATCCTTAGCCAATGTCACCGCTGTAAATAAATCTTTACCTAATGCTAAATTAGCGGCGATAGCAGCACTCAAAGTACAACCAGTCCCGTGAGTATTCCCAGTATCAATATTTTCAGTCTTCAACACATCCAACCGCGTACCGTCAAACCAAACATCAATTCCCCGCAAATCCCCCTTCATCCCGCCACCTTTCACCAAAACCGCCTTCGCCCCTAAACTGTGAATTTTCTCCGCAGCCGATCGCATATCATCCACAGAATCAATCTCGAAACCGCTCAAAATTTGAGCTTCAAAGCGATTCGGAGTCACGACAGCAGCCATTGGAATCAAAACATCCCGCAAAAAGGCGATCGCCCCCTCATCAATCAATCGATCGCCCGATCGTGAAACCATCACCGGATCGACAACCAAATTCCCTATTCCCAAAGCTTCCACCTGTGAAGCCACCGCCGCCATAATTTCCCGATTCAGCAGCATCCCAGTCTTCACAGCATCCACCCCAATATCCCCAACTACCGCCTCAATTTGAGCCGCCACAGCCTCCGCAGACAAAGCATCCACCCGCGTCACCCCCAAAGTATTTTGAGCCGTCACGCAAGTCAAAGCACTCGTACCGTGCACACAGTGAAACGCAAAAGTCCGCAAATCCGCCTGAATTCCGGCCCCGCCACCACTATCGGAACCAGCCACAGTCAAAGCCACAGGAATCTTCGATTTAATCATCTTTTTTCAACCGCAGATAAACGCCCATTTTCCCCAGACACATCCCATCTTATCCGCGTTCATCAGCGCTCATCCGCCCTCATCTGCGGTTAAAATTCCCAAACAAAATTAGCTATGATTAAACTAATTGTAAAGAATTATTGCAAACAACTGTGAAAATCACCCGAATCGACCTCAACTCTTGGATCTTCCACATCGCAGGCCAAACCATCCTCGTCGATCCCTGGCTGGTCGATCCCCTGGTATTTTACGGTCAACCCTGGCTGTTCACCGCCTACCACAACACCCCCGTAACCTTCACTCCCAGCACCTTACCGCCGATCGACCTCATCCTGATTTCCCAAGGATTAGACGACCACTGTCACAAACAAACACTTGAACAGCTCGATCGCACAATTCCCGCGATCGCCTCACCCAGCGCCGCCAAAGTCCTCAGCAGTTTAGGATACACTAATATCACATCTTTAGCAAATTGGCAAGAGTTAAAATTTAAAGAAAAGTTACAAATTACCGCCGTACCCGGAGCCGAAATCGGGCCCGGACAAGAAGAAAACGGCTACTTGCTCAAAGATTTAAGCAGGGGCGAGACACTTTATTACGAACCGCACCTGCCACCATTAGAAAAAGTCAAACAGAAAATAGACACAGTAGACGTAGCCATCGCCCCAGTCATCGGTCAAATCTTCCCATTCCTCGGACAAGTCATCATCGGCCCTTCGGAAGCCCTCAGCCTCGCCCAAACACTCAAACCTCGGTTTTTCCTGCCTACAGCGGCGGGAGACATCCGAGCCACAGGCATTTTACCAATGTTAGTGCGATCGATCGGCAGCATCCCCGAATTTCGCGATTTACTCGCAAAATCCGGCCTCTCCACCCAACTCCTCGAACCCGAACCAGGCCAAACCCTAGAAATTTTAGATTTTAGATTTTAGATTTTAGATTTTCGATTTTCGATTTTCTAGATTGGAGATTTTAGATTTTAGATTTTCGATTGGAGATTCAATCCAAAATCCCAAATCCCAAATCTAAAATCTAAAATCTAAAATCTAAAATCATCTTGGCGGGCGACGGTTACGCAAAAACTCAGGAATATCCAATCCCAAATCCTGTGGCGGTTTCGCTTTCGGATCGGGCGTCTGTTGAGCAGGAGTCACCGGCACAGTTGCAGCCCGCCAAGGAGCATTAACATTTTGCGTCCGCCCCGGAGTCGGAGGCGCCGAAACTTCCCCCGAAAAACCCGTAGCGATCACAGTAATCTTAATTTCGCCCTGAAGCCGCTCGTCAATCACCGCTCCAAAAATAATATTGGCATTTGGATCGACAACCTCGTAAATCGTCTCAGCCGCCGCATTCACCTCGTGCAGCGTCATGTCAGTACCGCCAGTGATGTTAAACACCACACCTCTAGCGCCCTCAATAGACGAAGCTTCCAGCAGAGGCGAAGAAATAGCCTGCATCGCAGCCTCTCTAGCCCGCGACTTGCCAGAACCCACGCCGATGCCCATCAAAGCCGAACCCGCATCAGCCATTACTGCCCGCACGTCAGCAAAGTCAACATTCACCAAACCGGGAATAGTAATAATGTCAGAAATACCCTGAACCCCTTGGCGCAGGATATCGTCAGCAACTCGAAAAGCCTCTTGTACCGGCATTTGTTCGGAAATCACAGACAGCAGCTTGTCGTTAGGAATTACGATCAGCGTATCCACCCGGGTTTGCAAAGCCGCAATCCCTTCCTCAGCTTGGCTGGTGCGCCGCCGTCCCTCAAACGTAAAAGGCCGCGTCACTATGCCCACAGTCAAGGCGCCCATTTCCTTAGCCACCTCAGCCACGATCGGAGCCGCGCCTGTGCCCGTACCGCCACCCATGCCGGCGGTGATAAATACCAAATCCGCATGATTCAGAGCATTAGCAACCTCGTCGCGAGATTCCTCCGCAGCCTTTTGACCGATCGCCGGATTGCCCCCCGCCCCCAAACCGCGCGTCAACTTCTGTCCGACTTGCAAGCGTTTCGGAGCATTTGAGAGAACCAGAGCTTGGGAATCTGTATTCACGCACCAAAACTCGACACCAGAAACCTCGCTGGCAATCATCCGGTTAACGGCGTTGCCCCCACCGCCGCCGACGCCAATTACTTTGATTTTGGCAGCACTGCTGGGCATTATGTCTTTGGGATTGACCATAGGATCGATATCAATACTATCTACATTTACATAACCAGACTTGCGTCTAAAGGGATTGGCGGAATCTGCAGCCACCGGAAAATTTTTTACTTCTTCCGAAGGGGGACTGTCTTGGTCAGACCCCTGTCTATTATTAAGCTTCATTAGAGTCGGGGATAGTAGATTACAGCTTTTTAACTAAACGCCAATTCACAATCAACTATAGGCTAAGTTGCGCGAAAAACTAACACTGGTCGATGCTTAATGTTAGCAATCTCGGATTTTGGCGACCTCGCTAGCCCAGACCTCGCTTGACGCCATCCAGGTACTTGACCGGATTAAGGCAGTTGTAAGCAAGGCAGAAGGAAAAAAATGGATAC
The DNA here is from genome assembly GCF_036705485.1 of Microcoleus sp. AT9b-C3. Classification (NCBI taxonomy): domain Bacteria; kingdom Bacillati; phylum Cyanobacteriota; class Cyanophyceae; order Oscillatoriales; family Microcoleaceae; genus Microcoleus; species Microcoleus sp. AT9b-C3. Next base: position 91,568 of record NZ_JAUBUR010000021.1, read on the forward strand.
TAGCCTCAGAGGCATCGGGATGGAAAGAAAAATCAGATTTTTTTTCCCGACTCGATATCAAAAAACAGTCCTTATTTCCAGCGCTGCGTATTGATCCTGATGGCTAAAAATTCTGCCGTCCGATCGATACCTTCTACCTTTTGTTGACAGAGGATCAATTTCGGGCGCGAGTGGGTGCCGGAGTTGAACTCTCCAAACTGCCGGGTAGTTCTGGCAAATGGACGATCGGCGAAGCAGGATTTTTCAAGTCAATGTAGGCTATTTTGCTTGAATCTAGCTGTTTTGGCAATTGTCGCATTCGGTCTAAAACCTTAAGTTGCTCCGCAGTCTTGGAACTGTACGGCCCTAAGTGTACGGTACCGATCTCTGTTTTCAAGATCAAGTTGTTCGGGTTTTGCCAATTAATCTCAAACACTTTCACCGTCAAGCCGCTGAGTCCTTGGTAAAACTTGGGCCAATAGGCGCGATACTGTTCCAAAGGCCCGATGACTTTTAAAGTGGGCAAAGAACGCTGAGGCTGCGTTCCCGGAATGCTGCCGGGCCCGATCGAACTATTCTGCGATCGTACAGCAGTATAACTATCCGACGGCATCCAACCTCCGCGAGCGTCCAGCCACCCCACTTTTTCCTTGTCACTGTTCGATCTCAACACTGCAGTCGGCTGCGCCACCGCTACCGGCAGGCGTTCTGCCACTTCTACAGTCAAACTCGGCGGAAACAAGTTGCGAGTCACCTTAGCTTGGGCGATCGGCCCGGTTGACTCCAGCTTTTCTGCCAGGGCTTGCGGTTGAATCCCCCACAGCGACTGCGGGTAAGACAGCGGCACCAAAGACCGCACCGCCTTATCTGAAAGCCACTGATTGCCCTCCACCTTCACTTGTTCCGATCGGGCAATTAACCAAGCCGGCTGAGCAATCCACCACAGCAAACCTCCAGCCATTGCGCTCGCTGCCAGCATTTGCCACACAACAGCCGCCAATCGAGCGCGCCTCTGCTGCCGCAACTTTTGGCGCCTGCGCCCTAACTCTGTTTGAGAAACCGCTCCAAAACTAGCCATCTACCTCTTGACAATATAGTAATTAAGGATTAGCACAAATTCAAAACTGTTTAATCTTTGTCTCTTGAGCCCTGTTTTCCCCTACCATTTAACCAGATCCCCGCAAATTTACCCAGCCTCCTGCCAATATCAGTAATATCACTGATCCCACTAAGTAATAAAAAATTATTAATTAAAAATTCCCAATTCCCGCGCCGGGAAAACCCCTTGCCCGATCAAGGTTGTTTGGGTATTTAGGGCATTACCCCACAGGGCAAAAGGTTACAAATCAAACTAAACTCAACTAAAGAAAGTTTAGACTTTCGATTAACTTTTTTAACTTTTATTCGGCTTCAATTGTGATCGCACTCGAATTAGACAGATTCTATAAAGCCTGCAACCCGAGCAAGACCCTTGTTGCCGGAGACCCAGGAGATTATCAATACTACATTGATTTTGGTTCCGTGCGTGGCGGCAAAATCATTGAATCTTTACAGCGAACCATTACCCGCATCTCCCCCAACGAGCCAACCTGTCAGCTATTTACAGGACATATCGGCTGTGGCAAATCTACGGAATTGTTTCGACTGAAAGCTGAGTTAGAGCAAGAGGGTTTTTGCGTCGTCTACTTCGAGTCTTCCCAAGACTTAGACATGGGTGATGTAGACATCAGCGATATTTTGCTGAGCATTGCGCGCCAAGTCAGCGAAACTATGGAATCAGCTAAAATCAAACTCAGACCGAGCTATTTTACCAATCTGTTTGCAGAAGTGGCAGAATTTTTGCAGACTCCCATAGATTTGTCAGCGGAAGCCGAGTTATCTGTAGGCATTGCAAGAGTTACTGCTAAAACTAAAGACTCTCCCAAATTACGATCGCAACTCAGGCAATATCTCGAACCCCGCACCAACAGCATTTTGCAGTCGATCAACGAAGAACTCCTCAACAAAGCTAACGCTGAACTTAAGCAGCAAGGCAAAAAAGGGCTCGCAGTCATCGTTGACAACCTCGATCGCCTCGACGCATCCCTTAAACCCAGCGGACGCACACAGCCAGAATACTTGTTTTTAGACCGTGGCGAACAGTTGAAAAAACTTAATTGCCATGTTGTCTACACGATTCCCCTGACTTTGATTTTTTCCAACGACTTCGGCCGCCTCGCCAGTCGATTTGGAGTCAAGCCCAAGGTGATGCCGATGGTACCGGTGCAAATGCGATCGGGCGACGACCACATTGAAGGAATGGCACTGCTGCGGCAGCTAGTATTAGCTAGAGCTTTCCCCGCAGTTGCTCCCCATCAACGCATTGATTTGATTTCCCAGGTGTTTGACTCTCCCGAAACTTTAGATCGGCTTTGTCGGATTAGTGGCGGTCACGTTCGCAATCTACTGATGCTTTTGTATAGCTGTTTGCAGCACGAAGACCCTCCCTTCTCTCGCGAATGCCTCGAAAGCGTCATTCAAGAATATCGCGATGACCTTTTGGGAGCCATCAATGACCTGGAATGGGAATTGTTGTTTCAAGTCGTCAAGCGACAAAGTGTAACCGGCGAAGAAGAGTCTCAAATCTTGTTGCGAAGTATGTTTGTCTTTGAATACCGCGATCAAGAAGGTCGTTGGTTTGGGATTAATCCAGCCCTAGCAGAAACCAGAAAATATAAGGAGTGGCTGCAGCGCACTGAAGCAAAATAGTTAGGATTTTTGAGGTAGCTTCGTGACTCTAAGCACCCTTAACAACGAGGGACTTAGAAAGTATTTAACTGAAAACTCATCGCTCACAACTCCGAAATCTTACCATCCAATACAGAAATCAGTCAGCGGTTTTTGCCACTGGCTGATTTCTGTTGAATGCTGGCTATAGGCGGTGAATGTTATTGTCGTGTAAAACTTTGCCACCACTAAGGACGTTGCCCACTCTCAACTCTCATATCTGCAATGTCAGACCCCCTATTTCTGTTTTTATCTGTTGCTCTTAATTTCACATAATTTGAGCCCGAACAACATTTTTTTGGCGGTTGTTTTAAATGCCTGCTACAGATATATCGAAGTTGTTTACTAATAGCTAGCAGTCGGTACGATCGTGAACTTAGCAGTTGCCTATTTACGAGCTGTAGTCCTTTATATGTAGCTGAATCAAAAAATCTAAGGATGACCTTAAATTTTTATTGGGAAGTCTAGCATTCTCTGAGATGGGGAGGTATGATATCTTTACATTGGCTCTAATAACTATGTAAGTATTGATAGGACAAGTACGGAAAACTACGTATTTATACAGAGATAAAGCGTCAGACAGAGACGGCCATGTCTAAGTAGATACGCTTTCAGTCACGATTGGCGAGCGTTAGGTAATTGATTAATGCAAAAGAGGTGCACGCATGACCGATCTAATTAAGGTACAAGAAACTGCCAACTACAACGAGCGCTCGCTCAAAACTCTGGTCAGGTCCATCACAATGTCTCAACACCAATTCTCGCTAATTTTGGTGCGCTGCAACTACGAGCAGTTGCGCCAGCAAATAGCGCAGCGGCTGCGAGAAGTGTCCCCAGTTCCAATTAAAGATCTCGTCCTGCCAGCTTCAGTCAAAACCCTTTACACTACTCTGCTCTCAAGCACTTTCCAGGAGGGGTACTCGCCTGTCGGTGGCGCCTCGGCTTTGATGGTATTCGGTTTAGAAACAGTAGTAGCGATCGACGAACTGATGGCCTCTACCAATCAAGTGCGAGACGAATTCCGCAAAAATTTTTCCTGCCCAGTGATTTTGTGGGTAACAGATGACATCGTGACCAAAATGATTCGTCTGGCCCCGGATTTCAAAAGTTGGGCCGCCGCCACAATTAAATTTGAAATGGGCGTTGACGAATTAATTAATTTCCTCGCTAGGCGGGCCGATACTATATTTAAAATAGGCGAACTCAATCAAGAACTCGCCAACAGCAACGTCAGCAGCATAGCTAATTGTGAGACCTGCGAAACCCCGTGCGAAAAAAGCGCCCTGGAGCGCGAAATCAGCCCTGGAGAACGCTTTCTAACTTTTAACTCAGGGCCCCAAAACCGACGACAATCAGATGTCCACTCGTATTCGCCATTGAGTCCAGGCAATACCTTCGATTTGGCGATAGGCTCTTTGCCACGCCGAGAACTAGAATTAGCTTTAAGAGATTTACAAAATCGCGGTGAAGAATTAGAACCCGCCCTCAAAGCCAGCCTGCAATTCGTTCTCGGTCGAGATTACTATGTCAGCGACCAAACCGAAACTGCCTTAATTCACTACCAAGAAAGCTTAGTATTTTGGCAGCATCAAACGGGCAATTGGGAACTGGCAAACTGGGAAAATTCCGAAAACCCAGAAACCCTCTCCTGCTCATTGTCCAATCCTGTCCCCAACATCCTATTTTTAGAGAGAGAAGGGATAGTGCTATTTCACATAGCCCTGTGTCACCGCTTGCAAGCAGCCAGAAATCCGGTAGCCAACCGCCAGCACTGGGAACAAGCTTGGATGAGCCTAGAACAATCTAGAAACGCTTTCTCCCTTGCCTCACGCCCGGAATTGGTAGCTGAGGTGACAGCACACCTCGGAGAAGTGCTGCAGCGCCTGAAAGCGTGGGGAGAGTTGCAAGCATTAGCTGAAAATTCTTTGCAGTTGCACTTCACTTACGGTACTCCCAGCCAACTAGCTCAAGATTACGGCTTTTTGGCTGAAGTTGCCCTGCAAGAGTCGAGGTGGAGTCAAGCCCGCCAGCTAGCGGAGTTGGCTTTGGCGATTTTGGATCAAACGCCTAATGATTTGAGATTGCTGATTGAAGATTTGAGATTGGGGTTTGAGGGAAATTATCCAGAAATTGTGGGCTCTAACGAGTTAAGTAACGAACCCAAATCTAAAATTCAACATCCTAAATCCGACAGGAGTTCGTATCTTTTACTTTTAGCCAGAAGTTTGCGACAGCTAGGGCAGTGGGAGGCGGCGGTTCATTCTTTGGAGTTGGCTCAATCTCAAAGCGAGCCGAAGTACGACCCCCGACTTTACATCGATATTTTGACTGAACTGCAAGCGGTTTATTTCGAGCAGGGAGAGTATCTTAAAGCGTTTCGGATTAAAAAAACCCAGAGGTCGATCGAATATCAATACGGATTTAGAGCTTTTATCGGAGCCAGCCAATTGCAGCAGCAGCGCCAAGCGGTCAATCCTTCGGGTCCCTCAGCTCAAAACCAAGCTGCCATCGCAGCGTCCATGACAGCTTACTCGCGCCAAAAAGATATCAATAGCTTGCTAGAAAGAATTAGCAGGGACGACCATAAATTAACTATTATTCATGGGCCCAGCGGAGTCGGGAAAAGTTCTCTAGTCAATGCCGGCTTAGTACCAGCTTTGAAAAATATTACTCCGGGCGCGCGGGATACATTGCCCGTAGTAGTCAAAGTTTACACCGACTGGCTGGTGGAGTTAGAAAATGCTTTGAACAGCGCACTGTACGACAAACAAGCCGAAGAGGAAAGTAAATTAATCTCGAAAGGACTACAGGAAATCCACAAAAAAAGTTGCTCGATTATTCCGGCTCGCAGCTCCGAAGTCTCTTCTTTTATTATAGATCAGTTGCGCGAAAATGCCACAAATAATTTGTTGACTGTGCTGATTTTCGATCAATTTGAAGAGTTTTTCTTTGTTTCAACTTCAGTGGCACAAAGACAACTTTTTTATAATTTTTTGCGGTTGTTTTTGAATTTGCCTTATGTCAAGATAATTCTGTGCTTGCGCGAAGATTATTTGCACTACTTACTAGATTGCGATCGCTTCCCAAATCTTGACGCTATTAACAATAATATTCTCGACAAAAGTATCCGCTACCAACTGCGGAGTTTTTCTATCAAAGACGCGCGGGCTGTCATCGGACACTTAACAGAGCGGGCCGAATTTTATTTAGAGCCGGCACTGATAGATGCCTTCGTAGAAGATTTAGCAGACGAACTGCAAGAAGTGCGACCAATCGAATTGCAGGTAGTAGGAGCGCAACTGCAAGAAGAAGGTATTACCAGTCTAGCACAATACCAGCAATTGGGGGACAATCCCAAAGCGGAATTAGTGAAAAGGTCGCTCGAAGGAGTCATCTCTGACTGTGGCCTGGTTAACGAAGATGCAGCGTGGAAAATCTTGTTTTCCCTGACCGATGAAAGAGGCGTTCGCCTGATAAAAACCAAACACGAACTCTCGCTAGTGACAGGCCAACAGCCAGCAGAGGCGGGCGAAAAAGAATTATCGGCGATCGGCAGAAACAGAATTTCTCTACAGCGACAGTTCGCAAAAGACCCAGAAATCCAACAAAAGAAAACCGACAACCTCGACTTAATTTTAGACATTTTAGTTGGTCATGGTTTGCTATTTCTGCTACGGGAAGCGCCCGAAGACCGCTATCAATTGGTACACGACTATTTAGTGCGACCGATCCGCCAAAGATTCGGCTTAGAAGCCAGACTGCACAAAGCAGAAGCAGACAAAAAAATGAGTCAAGCACAGCTCTACCGAGCCAATACTTTTCTCAAACAACTGCTGGGAGTAGCAGTGATTGGCGTCATGCTGCTAACCAGTTCCACCATCGCCGCCGTCAACTTTTGGTGGCGGGCGGTGGGTCAAAAACAGCTAGCGGTCGCTCAAACTCAGCGAGCGGAAATCAGTACCCTGACTGCCGCTTCTGAAGCACTTTATTTCTCAAACAACAAATTTGACGCCATGATGGAAAGTTTGAGAGCTGGTAAAAAGTGGAAACAGATCGAACACTCCCAACAAATGTATACTCTCAAAGACACCGAAATTCTGATTTCTGCTGCCCTCCAGCAGGCAGTTTATGGAGTCAAAGAACGCAACCGCTTGGAAGGACACGGCGATGTAGTTTGGGGTCTTAGCTTCAGTCCAGACGGCGAAACAATAGCTTCTTCTAGTGTAGATAAAACCGTCAAACTTTGGCGGCGCGACGGCAGTTTGTTGGCCACTTTCAAAGGCCATACTAACAGTGTCTCCTGTGTGGCGTTCAGTCCCGACAACAAAACCATAGCCTCGGCAAGTTTAGATAAAACTGTCAAAATTTGGCAAACTGACGGCAGTTGGCTGGCAACTTTCAACGGGCATACTAACAGCGTTACCAGCGTTGCTTTTAGCCCTGACGGTCAAACGATCGCCAGTGGCTCTACAGATAAAACTATCAAACTTTGGAAAACCGACGGCACGCTGCTGCGAACGATCGAACAATTTGCTCCCGTAAATTGGCTAAGCTTCAGCCGCGACGGCCAAATAATCGCTGTGGCGAGCGATGACGGTACTGTGAAACTGTGGAGTTCTGACGGCAGGTTAATCGCTAATTTGTGGCACAGCGAAAACAGACAACCCTCGAAAATTTACACTGTCAGTTTCTCCCCCGATGGTGAAACGATCGCCAGTGCGGGTGAAGATAAAACGGTGAAAATCTGGAGCATCGCTGCACTCAAACACCCAGCAACAGAAAATTCAACACAAGCAAAAAAAGGTGAACTGCTAACAACTTTGCGGGGACACAGCAAGTGGGTATTTGGTGTCAGTTTCTCCCCCGACGGTCAAACACTTGCTTCTGGAAGTGCAGACGGGACTGTCAAACTCTGGAGTCTGGCTGGTGTTGGCGACAAACGCCCAACCCATGCTAGCAACATTAAACCAGAGAGTCGCTTACTGAGAACTTTTGAGGGACACGCCGATCGAGTTACTCAGGTGAGTTTTAGCCCGGAAGGCAAAACCCTGGCTTCGGCAAGTTTTGACAAAACTGTCAGGCTGTGGCGACTCGATGACGTGCCGCTCAAAACCCTTGACGGTCACCAAAACCGGGTGCAAGGCGTTACTTTTAGCCCCGACGGCCAAAGGCTGGCTTCTGCTTCTACGGACACAACTATCAAACTCTGGAGCCGCACGGGAGTTTTGCTAGAAACCTTGGAAGGACACACTCAGAGAGTCGCCAGTGTCAGTTTCAGCCCCGACGGCCAGCTACTTGCTTCTGGGAGTTACGACAAAACGGTGAAAGTCTGGAGTTTGACAGAAGATGGGATGAATAATATTCTCCCCTGTCCTTCGGCTCCGCTTTTCCCGTGTTCGCCTTCTGTGCTGTTCACTCTCGACGCCCACGCCGACAGCGTGATGAGCGTGAGTTTTAGCCCCGACAGCGAGATACTGGCTTCGGCGAGCAAGGATAAGACTGTGAAACTCTGGACTAGAAAAGGCAGGTTGATTAAAACTTTGACGGGACACACTGGCTGGGTGACTGGGGTGACTTTCAGTCCCGACGGCTCGATGCTGGCTTCTGCAAGCGATGACGGTACTCTCAAACTCTGGAATCGGGATGGTCGTTTGCTGAGAACTTTTGAAGGAGCTCACAACAGTTTTGTGTTGGGGGTTGCTTTTAGCCCTGACGGCAAAATGCTGGCTTCGGCGGGTTACGACAATTCGGTGAAATTGTGGAAGGTGGACGGGACTTTGGTGGCGACGCTGCTGAAGGGTTCTAGCGACAGCGTGACTAGCGTGGGTTTTAGCCCGGATGGTTTGTTGGTGGCTTCGGGCAGTTATGACCATAAGGTGAAGCTGTGGAGTCGCAGCGGGACTTTGCTGAAAACTTTGACGGGTCACAAGGATAGCGTGATGAGTGTGAGTTTTAGCCCGGATGGGAAGGTTCTGGCTTCGGCTGGCCGGGATAATCGGGTGATTTTGTGGAATTTGGATCTTGACGATTTGCTGGTGAGGGGCTGTGACTGGGTGGGAGATTATCTGAGAACTAATCCTAATGTGAGCGATCGCGATCGGCGTCTCTGTGAGGGGGTTGGGGCAAAACCAAATCGATTTTAGATTTTAGATTTTAGATTTTAGATTGGGGGATTGAGTCGATTTTAGATTTTAGATTTTAGATTTTCGATTGGGGGATTCAGTGGATTTTCGATTTTCGATGTTACTCACCCCCTTGAGGAGCTCGATCGCTAATTTCTCCCCCCTTCCCCCTCTCTCCCTCCCCCCCCTCCCCTCCCCCTTTATCAAAAACTATTTTTTCCTTCCCCTTGCTCTCGGCTTCCTGTAAAGTAAATAATTGTAAAGAAATATGAGTTTTCTCTTATCCTCTGGTTAAGACCGCCAGCTAGCATTCACAATTAAGACCCGGATTATAAGTTCCTATGTCACAGCTTTTCCCGCGAAAATTTCTAGCCTCTGTTGCTGCATTTTGTCTGGCTTTGTCCGTGTGGGCGATCGCACCTGCGGCCCACGCTTTCAATAATCCCGATTTGTTGCCTTCAACTCAGACGCCGATCATTGACTTAGCCAAAGCCCTTACGGATATTGAAGAACAAAATTTGGCAAAAAATTTAAAGGCATTTGAAGCCGAAACCGGCTGGAAACTGCGAGTGCTGACTCAGTACGATCGCACGCCCGGTTTGGCTGTCAAAAGCTATTGGGGGCTAGATGACAAGAGTGTGTTATTAGTTGCTGACCCCCGAGGGGGCAATTTGCTCAATTTTAATGTGGGCGACTCGCTGTATCCGCTGCTGCCGCGCACTTTTTGGGTGGAACTGCAAACCCGCTACGGTAATCAATTTTTTGTGCGGGACAATGGGGAAGATCGAGCGATTATTGAATCTTTGGAGTCTATAGAAGGCTGTTTGCGTCAGGGCGGATGCCGCGTGGTTCCCGGTTTGCCGAGGGAACAGTGGGTTCTGACGTTAATTACGTCGGTGGTTGGCGGCGTCATCTGCGGGTTTGCGGCTCAGCCTCGGAAGCCGGGACAGGTTGTGGCTTGGCAGTGGGCGCTGATTTTTTCGCCGCTGTGGGGCATTCTGTTTTTCGCCTTCGGACTTGGGCCGGTGGTGACTCGGACTTCTGACTGGTTGCCTGTGGTTCGTAATGTGTCCGGTTTTGCGATCGGAGTTTTGGTGGCATTCCTGACTCCGGTGTTGGGCAAATCTTCTTCGTCGTCGGAAACTTAGTTGTCAGTTGGCAGTTGGCAGTTGCCAGTTGCCAGTCAACAGTCATCAGTCAACAGTCATCAGTCAACACTCAACAGTCAACAAATGACTAAAAGCTGGTAAGCTGATACCTGACAACTCACAGGCGACAGCTATCCAACAAATGGAATGGCACGTAAGCGATGCCCAGAGTCTGGGATTAATCGATAACGAAATTGGCGACCACGGTTTTTCAGCGGCGGAGTACGAAATAGTCCGCCGCGTGATTTATGCGACTGCTGATTTTGAGTACAAGTCTTTAATTAGTTTTTCCGATCAGGCTTTGCAGGCTGGGGCGGCGGCTTTGGCTGCTCGGACTACGATCGTGGTAGATGTGCCGATGGTGCAGGTGGGCATTACGCCCCTAATCCAAAATACCTTTGCGAATCCGGTTTACTGTTCGATGGAGGCTTTGACGCGCCCCCAAAAGGAAAGGACGCGGGCGGCTTGGGGGATTGAAACTTTGGCAAGACGCTATCCTGAAGGGATTTTTGTGGTGGGCCAGGCTCAAACTGCTTTGTCGGCGATCGTAGATTTGATTGAATCTGAGGAAATTCGGCCGGCTTTGGTGATTGGGACGCCTTCTGGGTTTGTGGGGGTTGACGTGGCTAAGTCGCGGCTGCATGATTCGATGATTCCTCACATTCGGATTGAGGGCCGCAAGGGATCTGCGGTGGTGGCTGTGGCTATTGTTAACGGGCTGGTCGATTTGGCTTGGCAAGCTTACGGCCAAGAGGGGAACAGTTGATCGATAAGTTAAGTGTCATGAGTCATGGGAGTTTAGATTTTAGATCCCGCTTTGGGCACCCTCTACTTTCACAATAGGTTTTTTCAGAATTTGGTGAACAAATTAAGTTACTTTTTATAACGCGGGATTCTGTGAACCATCATAGATATTCCTGCACGTATGAGAGTCCAGAAACCGGGTTTGATGGACGAAAATACAAAGGTTACAGCCACAGATTCGGTAAAAAACCCGGTTTCTTTGTCGGCGTGGGTAAGTCTTGATAGAGTAGCATTCTCTAACAAATTAAGGAAATGTGCCGATTGCAAATTCGCGAAGATGACCTCAGAGGTAGAAAGATCGCTGACTTTCTGTGCGAACATCTCGAAAATATGAAGGAGATTACACCACCTGAAAGCGTTCATGCTCTTGATTTAGAAGCATTGCGCTCGCCCGATATTACTTTCTGGACGGCTTGGGAGGGTGATGAATTACTCGGATGCGGAGCACTAAAAGAACTAGATTCAAGAAGTGGTGAAATCAAATCAATGCGTACTGCCAAGGCTCACCGCCGTAAAGGTATCGCCGGGAAAATTCTTGAACACATTATAAAAGAAGCCGAAGGGCGTGCTTACGATTGCCTGAATTTGGAAACAGGGGCTTTGCCTGAGTTCGCCCCGGCACGAGCCTTGTATATACGGTATGGGTTCAAGTACCGAGGCCCCTTCGCTGAATACATTGATGACCCGAATAGCGTGTTTATGACGAAAAAGCTCTAGAAGCGACTTCTCTAAATTGGTGTATTTCTTGAAAATCTCGCAATGACGCTTAACTATTATTAGACATCTCCAGAAATTAAGTTTTTGCCTGGGTTTAACTTGCCGTCGCTCTTACAAGTGGCGGTTATTTATTAATAATCAGCGGGCGATCGCCTTTTTACATCTCTGCTTTGATTAGTGCGATCGCGGTCTTTTTTTCTGCCTTTTTTAATTTGCTGGCTCATCTCGACAAACAAATCTCTACGCAGATAAGGATAGTCGCTCACCCACACGTCACGGCTGGGAATATAAATATCTGAAACTTTGGCAATTCTGCCTAAATCTTCTTGATTTGACATAATTAACATTAAAGCAGCTTGGCCGGGGACAATTCCTTGGTGATCTTTCCGCAATGGAGCTCGAAGTGTAGTAGTAAATCCGGTTTTGTCGCCGACTTCTAAATTAATTCGCGGTTCTAGGTTGTCAACTATTACGAGTTGTCCTTTTTGATTGACTGTTTCTTCTTGACTTGTGACTTCATCTGTAATATATATATCCAAAACTCGTCCTTGCCAAAAACCACAGTATTGATATTTGCGGCATTCTGCATTCCGCAAACTCGCCCACAAAATCGGCCCCCACAGCCAGTACAAACCAGCTATCAATCCGGTGATTAAAACTAGCGGCCCGACATCTGAACCGGCGAAGTTGTAGAGTACCAGGAGGAAAACTACGCTGACTGCAGAGATTAACATTCGCCTCAAAAAATCGGGCGGTTTTCCCCAGATATATTTGTATTGCGCTCCCGTGGCGACGGCGGGAATTAGTTCTTGAAAGGTTTCGCGGGTTAAGGGAATTAGCATAATTTGTGATTAGGAATTGGGAATTGGTGATGGGGAATTGGTAATAGTCTGGCGTGTTAAATATGAACCGAAAAAAAATTAGTAGGGTGCGCAATGCGCACCGGTGCGCATTGCGCACCCTACATAATTAGGCTATTAGTTATTGGTTATTAGTTATTGATTATTGGTTATTGGTTATTCACTCCCAATGCCCAATTTCCAATTACCAATTACCTACAGTATTTTTTCTAGGCCGTAAACGAGCGATCGCAATTCAAGGACTTTGCGTATAGACAGCAAGACTCCGGGCATATAACAAGCGCGATCGCTCGTATCGTGTCGTAAAGTATAAACTTGACCGGCGCCACCAAAAATTACCTCTTGGTGGGCAATTAAACCGGGTAAACGGATGCTGTGAATGCGAATCCCTTCATCCGCCAGTGAACCTCGAGCGCCGGCTAATTTTTCGGTTTCCTCAACTTCTGGCGGATTGAAAGTTTTTCCCATTTCTGCTAACATTTGGGCAGTTTGAATTGCCGTACCGCTGGGGGCGTCGGCTTTTTGATTGTGGTGCAGCTCGATAATTTCTACGTGTTCAAAATACTGAGATGCCGTGACGGCGGCTTGTTGGAGCAAAACCATGCCGATCGAGAAATTGGGTATGATTAAACACCCGATGCTCGCTTTGTCAGCAAATTCAGCTAAGTTTTCAATTTGCTTGCTGCTCAATCCGGTAGTGCCGACTACTGGGCGAATGCCGTAAGCTATGGCCGATCGCACGTTTTCATAAACAGACGAAGGGTGCGTAAAATCTACCATCACGCCTAACTGCTTTTCCTGAGCTGCTAATACCAGCATTCCTTGCAAGTCGTCAGTGATGGGAACTTCTAACGGGCCGCATCCGGCTAATTCGCCGGCATCGGCGTTGAGGCACGACTGAGAGCGGTCTACAGCCCCAAATAAGGTCATGTCACTAGCATGGGCGATCGCCTTAATTACTTCGCGGCCCATTTTGCCTGCTGCACCGTTAACAATCACCGGAATCGGAAGTTGATTCGCCATCATCTCAAAAATATCCTGAAAGTTTGATCGACTAAATTTTAACGCTTGTACGAATTTGGGGAAACAAGCAATGAAAGACAGGAGTTGTCGGCAAATCTTCAAAAACCCGGTTCCCATTCGAGAAATACTTTGCCAAATCGAGTAATTAGCTTAAAGAAACTCGGTGGCGGCACAAGTTCTGAAAAAATTACATTCAATCTCATATTAAGCTCAATTCTGTAAGAACAGACTTGTGCAAAGCTAATTTGCACCGACATATTTTTTCTGTGACTGCCAAATTCTCTCGAAATCTTCGATATGTCATGTCTGTCGCAACTGGTCTCAACCTGAGTTCTCAAAACCGACGGGTCAGGATTTTGCCTGCAATGCTTGCGGGCGTGACTGTAACGCTGCTGAATATGGGAGTTAGGCATTTGGGAGGCCTGCAGAGCTTGGAATTGGCGAGTTTTGACTCGTTAGTGCGGTTGCAGCCTGATTCGGGTTCCGATCCGCGACTGCTGGTAGTGGGAATTTCTGAGGCCGATATTCAAGCTTTGGGGAGATTTCCGATTTCCGACGGTGCGATCGCTCAAACCTTGGCAAAACTGCAAAAGTATCAGCCAAAAGTCATCGGTTTAGATTTGTACCGGGATTTGCCTCAAGCGCCGGGACACGAAGAATTGCTGGCCGGGCTGAAAGCACCGAATGTTGTGGCGATCAACCAATTGAGCGATTCAGAAAGTCCGGGAGTGCCTGCGCCTCCGGGGATACCGCCCGATCGGGTTGGTTTTAACGACTTCGTGCTCGATCCTGATGGCGTTGTACGCCGCAATTTGCTCTCAGTCTCGCAACCAGACAAAAAGATTGCTTTATCGTTTTCTGTGCAAGTGGCTTTGCTGTATCTCAAAGACAGAGTACAGCAGAAAAATAGCCCTGTTCATCCCCACCAAATCAACTGGGGAAAGGCAGAATTTGTGCCTTTAACTTCTGACAGCGGCGGCTATGCCAATCTTGACGCCAAAGGCTACCAAATTCTGCTCAAATACCGTTCTGGTAAGGAGGTGGCGCGACAAGTCAGTATCAGGCAGGTATTGAAGGGGGAAATTGACCCAAGCTGGGTTAAGGACAAGATTGTGTTGATTGGGACGACGGCACCGAGTACCAGAGATTTGTTTTTGACGCCTTACAGCCCGGTTAAAAAGCAAAGTCCGAAAATGCCGGGGGTGTTGCTGCACGCGCAAATGCTTAGCCAAATATTGAGTGCGGTTTTGGATGGACGATCGCTGTTTTGGGTATGGCCGGAATGGGCGGAAATTTTGTGGAACGGTTCTTGGGCGGTGATTGGCGGGGTTTTGGCTTGGCGGATTCAGCATCCTGTGAGGGCGGGATTGGCTGGGGGTGCTGCTTTGATGGGACTGTTGGGGATTAGTTATGCGATTTTTACTGGGGGTGGGTGGGTACCGTTAGTGTCGCCGACTTTGGGTTTGGTGGTGACTGGTGTGGGTGTCAGTGCTTACAGGAAGCTTTACGATGCTTTTCACGATTCTCTAACGGGTTTGCCGAACCGGGATTTGTTCGTGGATTGCCTGGGGCGGGCGATCGCCAATACTAGGGGCCGCCGCAGCTATCTGTTTGCGGTGCTGTTTCTGGATTTAGACAGGTTTAAGGTGATTAATGATTCTTTGGGTCATTTGGTGGGGGATGAACTGCTGATGGCGGTGGTGCTGCGGTTGAGGGCGATTATTGGCCCTGGGGATACTGTGGCGCGGGTGGGGGGCGACGATTTTGCGATTTTGGTGAGGAATATTGATGTTGACAGTGCTGTGGATTTGGCCGATCGAATTCACCAAGCTTTAATTGTGCCTTTTGAGTTGAACGGACAGGAGGTGTTTGTGACGGCGAGTATCGGGATTGCGCTGGGGGGCGAACCCGCTGCTACTGTCAGGGAACAGCCGGAACACTTGCTGCGGGACGCGCACACGGCGATGTACCGGGCGAAGGCTTTGGGAACGGGAAGGTATCAGGTGTTTAATGCTTCGATGCACGCTTTGGCTGTGGAGAGGTTGCAGTTGGAGACGGATTTGCGGATGGCCCTCAAGCGTCAAGAGTTTTTGCTGCACTACCAACCGTTTGTATCTTTGGCAAGCGGGAGGATTATTGGCTTTGAGGCTTTGGTACGTTGGCAACACCCGCTGCAGGGTTTGATTTCGCCGATGAAGTTTATTCCGGTGGCTGAGGAAACGGGGGCAATTGTGCCGCTGGGTGAGTGGGTGTTGGAGGAGGCTTGCCGGCAGTTGGAGGTTTGGGAGGGAATGTTTGATTTGGATCAACCTTTGATTATGAGTGTAAATTTATCTGGGAAGCAGTTTGCTCAGCCGGATTTGGTCGATCGCCTGAAGGTGATTTTGGAAACAACGGGTTTGAGTGCCGAGAGTTTGAAGTTGGAGATTACTGAGAGTGTGGTGATGGATGATGTGGAGTCGGCGATCGCGGTTTTGAAGCAGATGAAAGCGTTAAATGTCAAGTTGGGAATTGATGATTTTGGCACTGGTTATTCGTCGTTGAGTTATTTGAGTCGGTTTCCTACGGATACTTTGAAGGTTGATAAGTCGTTTGTGGGGCGGATGGAGATCGAAAGCGAGGGGGAGAATGTGGCGATCGTGCGGACGATTGTGGCGCTGGCTCACGCTTTGGGGATGGATGTGATTGCTGAGGGTGTGGAGACGGCGGCACAATTAGCTAGGTTAAGGGCGATCGGCTGCGAATACGGTCAGGGTTATTTTTTTGCTAAGCCGTTACCGAGTGAGGCTGCGACTGCTTTGATGGCTTCTGAGCCGCAGTGGTAGTGATGAGTTATTAGTTATTAGTATCAGTAGGGTGTGTCAGCTCGGTTTTTTTGGGGATAATTGATAATTTAATAGCTGACGCACCATCGATCGCTCTTAATATCAGGTATCATTAAAAAGCCGAGTCAAGAAACTTACTCTAATAGTTAAATCTCATGAGTGTTAAAGAATTGTTCCTCAAAGAAGTGGAAAACCTCCCCGAAGTTGCCTTAGAAGAAGTTTGGGATTTTCTACAATTTGTCAAATCCAAATATCGGCAAGATAAGTTAGAAGCAAGCCGACTCAGTGAATCTTCTCTGCAAAAAGATTGGTTGAGACCAGAGGAGGATGAGGCATGGCAGAATTTGTAAATGGTGATGTAGTAATTGTTCCGTTCCCATTTTCAGATTTAACACAAACCAAACGACGACCCGCCATAGTTATCGCCACTTTGGAAGGAGACGATTTAATTCTTTGCCAGATTACTAGCCAGACGATTAGCGATCGCTATGCTATTACTATTCAAAATAGCGATTTTAGTGAAGGAGGACTCAACCAAACTAGCAACATTCGACCGAATCGCTTGTTTACGGCCGACAGAGGAATCATAATTTATAAAGCTGGCCAGCTTAAACCGGACAAGTTGAACGAGGCAATCGCTAGAATATTTGAGATTATTCAGCAGTAATTATTTATTGTCAAGCATTACCTCTGCTCAAAAGGTGGTTGGGCTGCATTAAGAGAGTGCGATGTTTGAGTAATTTTATCTGAACTCGACGACCCTCTGATTTTCCTCAACTTCATAAATTTTAGAAAAAAATATCAGCTACATAATCGTCAAATAAGTATCGACAGATTCCGAGGGTAAAACCTTTAAAGTTTGGTGGCGCAAATCTGGTTCTAAACCGAGGGCTTCGAGAGGAATTACGCCAATTAAAGCATCTCGCCCTCCGGGTAATTCCAGACACTCAAAAGTGCCTTCTCTACCGCAAAGTGAAATCTTAGCATCTTGAAAGATGCGTGCTTTGCTGAGTCCCGTTGCGGTGGCCACATCCACTTCTTTAAGCAGTTCGAGGCCGAGTTGGGCGATCGCACCTGGAGGCAAGCATAATGTAGTAGCACCGGTATCTACCACCACGTTATCTAGGGTAATCGAGCGTATTTCCTCAGTTGGAATGAATCCCCGTGCAGCAGCGGACTGGTCGGCACGATTGGCAACTGTTAGCGTAACTAAAACTTTGCCCATCGATTTGTCGGAAGTTGCGTACATTGATTCATCCTCCCAGTTACTGTATCTTAATTATGGCAAATTTTCTAGGCTTCAAGGGAGCTCGTCCTGCGATTGAGAAGAGTTTGGGGCGATTGAAAACAGCAGGCTAAGCTGGTGTGAATCTAATTTTAACAATCCTGTTTTTTAAACTCTTGTGGGGTGGGCAGGAGAGCCCGCCCTCAAAGTAAAAATCAACTGCCGCAACAGCTTAATAGTTGTATAATAGACCAACCAGCCTTAACAGAAAGTAAAAACCTATGTCACAGGCAATCCTCAACCAAATCTTCACTCAGCTTGAAATGCTAGATTGTTTAGAATTACAAGAACTCGCTCGCGCTATCCAAAAATATCTTGCTGACAAACAGCTAATCAGTCAACAGGGTAAATTCCCAAAAAATCCTAATCAGCAACAATTATTTAGACAGTGGGATGCCATTTCTGATGAATAAGCGGCGGCATTGAAAGCTGAGTTTACCGCTGAAGATTTAGCTTTTGCGGAAACCGCTTTAACAGATTATCTTCCTCAACTTCAGAAACAGGATAAAATTTGATGTTGGGAGAAGTTTATTTGGCAGATCTTAATCCAACTAGAGGTTCGGAACAAGCGGGGATTAGACCAGTCATTACCTTACAGCGAGATACGTTAGACCGCTTTACTACAACAGTAGTGGTAGTTCCCGTAACCAGTAATCTGCGGCGTGCCAAGATACCGGGGACAATTATTTGATCGGCGGGTGAAGGCGGTTTAACACAAGATTCTGTGGTGCTTTGTTATCAACAAGTGGTAGCCCTGGATAGGCAGCGATTAATCCAAAAGTTGGGCAATGTTTCAGCAGATTATTTATCAAAATTAAAGGTGGCATTGCAGTATACATTACAAATGGATGAGCCTGGAGAAGAATAAATTGAGTTGCTAGCGATCGACCTTTCCATATCAAAAAGATCGATACGGCTGATGCCACGCTTCGCGATCGACCTCTCCATTCCCAAAAAGAGCGATCGCACTGTAGAATCGTTAGTCAAGCTTGGGGTTGCAATCGGCAAAGGAGAGAGCCTCTTCATCGAGATAACCGGCGATCGCCATTTCAATTACTGCCAAAACTGGATAATTCATTGTTTTAGTCGGCATGGACAGTGCTTTACGAATTGTTTCGGGTAATCCTTATAGAAAAATTTGTGCTAATTCCGGTGACAGATGTCCGGTGATCGCAGGCTGAGTTTGCATAGAATTAGTCCCTCGCTGGATTTTTCACGTACTGCCTATGTGAATGTTACAATAGGAGGTGATTCCGCATTGTGCGAGAAAAAATTATGACTCAGATGCCTATGCCATCGGTAATCCAAGAACATATTGAAATTACTCCGGGTATTTGTGGCGGTAAACCGCGTATAGCCGGACATCGGATTAGGGTTCAAGATGTTGTAATTTGGCACGAAAAGATGGGAATGTCTCCTGATGAAATTCTGTCGCGGTATCCCACAATTACTTTAGCAGATGTATACGCAGCCTTGACTTATTACCACGACCATCTTGAGGAAATTCGACAACAAATTCGAGATAGCGATGCTTTTGTGCGGGAACTGCAAGGAAAAATCACTTCCAAGGTGCAGCAGAAATTGAGAGGGCAGAATCTTGGAAAAGATCCGATTTCATTGTGATGAACAAGTCGAACGGGCGATCGCAGAAGCTTTGAGAAGGCGCGGTATTGATGTTACGACTACACCGGAAGCACGACTTTAGGTGCTGCTGAAGAAGAACAATTAGCTTTTGCAATTTCTCAAGAACGAGTAATCTTTACCCAGGATGACGATTTTTTAGCACTTCATCAGCGCGGTTTAAAGCATTCCGGTATTGTTTACTGTCACCAAAATAGTCGTTCACTTGGTGAAATTGTGCGCGGCGGTTTGATTTTGATTTGGGAGCTACTTGAACCGTCAGATATGCAGAACCATGTAGAGTTTATTTGAAAAGGTCGATAGCCAGTTTTTGAGAAAAATTAATAAAGGTCGATCGCCCGATCGCACTCACGACAGCCCACCGCACTCAAAAACCAACCGTCACTTATATATCAGGGGCGACGCGCTAGTTTTATGCGAAATTTAGCCTGAACTTCAGAAAACTTTACAAATCGGAGATTGTTTGGGTTTTGCCAGAAGTGTTTGGACACAGAAGGATGAGGGAGTGCGATCGCACTTTTTGACTAATTCCAAAAGAGCGATCGCTTGGGGGTTCAGAAACCGGGTTTTTGCATTCATATATCGGTGTATAGGCAAAGGTTATCTGAAAAACCCGGTTTCTTTTGTTTGGGCAAAGGGCGATCGTATTACGTGGGATCTACTCTTTTTATAGATTCCTTAATTTCCAGTAGGCTTCAACAGGGCTTATTGACTTAGCCTGGTTGTACGTATGACCTTGGTGAACTTCCAAATGTAGATGTGGAAACATCCAATAATTACCCAAGTACGCACCATCGAAAACTGTACCAATCGTAGTACCAGCTTCTATCCGCTGACCAATCCCCACTGAATATTTTTCTAGATGTCCATAAATCCAAAGATTGCCATCATCACCTCTGACACCTATAAAGTAATTACCAGCAATATTTTGCACTCGAGTAGTTGTACCTCCAACTACAGTTTTCACTGAGTTACCAGCGAGACCAGCCATATCAATGCCATAGTGTAGACCACTATAATTAGTGGTATCAAAGTATCCTGCTGTCATTGCTTTATAAGAGCCAAAGATACCATTAGAAAGATCCGAGTAAACTTGTTTGACTGATGGTAAGCTTTCTCCATTTCCAGTTTGACCATCAAAAAATAAGTTATCCTTACTTTGATAGTTCCAGTTAGCCTTTGTCAAAGAAGCGAGATCGGGATAATATTTTCCACCTCCACCTACACCTGGATCGGGTTGTGACTGCACAGGCGGAGTAGGACGGTGGACTGTTGCTGTTTGACCATTGAAAGTAATGTAACCCCCTTCAAAGTTTTGACGAGTAACTCCTCCTTCCTGAAAAGGATCGCTAGTGGGATAACCTAACCAACCGGGGGCACCGTTGTCTGTGTTACGATAAGCTTCCCAAATTTTGCCAGAAACATAATAGAAGACCGTCGTATTGTGACGGCGCATCAGAATGCCCCAACCATTCGCCCCGCCATCAAAGTCTTGGACATAACCATTGCCCCACAAATGAACGTTATTAGTCGGTACACCAACTCGGTCATAGCCACCATGTTTATTAAAAACATCAGGCAATTCTATGCTCTGGTTATTGTTAGCTTCAAGACCGACAACAAAATCAGAAGCTTTCTCCATGCGAAGTTGAGCCGTTGCACCGCCACCATACTCCCGATATTTTAATTCCACTGGATATTGACCGGGCTGAGTAAAAGTTCCATAGCCAGTTGTCTGTGTTGCAACTTCTATCATCTTGTCAATGGGAACCTGACCATTTACTTCTACCTTAAAACCGTCATCGTGGTTGCCAACAAAGCGATAGGTTCCTCTGTCAAACGGTCGATTCGTCGTCCAGCGCACGGAGAAATTATCAGCTTGCACCCCAGGCCCAGGGCTACCAACCATCCATTGTTTATCCAAATTACTAGCTGAAGCACTATCACCGCGAACCATAGCAGGACTTCCTGCCCAATCCAAATTATTGAAATATTCACCCCGCCAACTATCAGCAGGAATAGTCAAATTGTTGTTGAAATATTCGTAGTAAGTAGGATTCGTCATTCCCGGTGCCCAGAACAGCTTCCCATTCGGCAAATCCAGCTCATAAGCGCCATTGCCCAAATCCTTTTGAGAAGACAAAGGATAACCCAAAGCATTAGAACCACCAGCTTTTTGATAAGCTTCCCACAACTTACCGAACACATAGGTAACAGTGGAACTTCCTGCTTTTTTCAACAAAGCTCCCCGCCCCAAAGTACCTCGGAATTCCTGAATCTTATTGCTCAAAGGATTCGGTGGCAATTGAGTAATCGGAACTCCGATCGCGCTCGCACCTAACTGAGTTGCCCAACTATTGTAGGTAGACTGCAAAGCAGGATCGATCGAGTAATTAGGGATATTAGGAGAGTAATCCCAATCTAAATTCAGATAAGCTGCCCCACCAATTTCCGAATGTTCTACTTGCAGCGTGTGGATTCCTGCTGGGAGAGTAACTTCTACTTCGTGAGGAACAAAAGGGGGATTGTCCCATCGGTCAATCACCTTTTCACCATTAATATATAGCCGTGCCGCGTCATCACCTTGCAACTTAAACTTATAAGTGCCAGCAGGCAATTGTCGGTGAGTTGTCAGCCGCGATGAGAAATTATCCTGGTTAATTCGGCTGTCAGGGCTGCCCCCACCCCAGTTTAAATTAAATCCTGCGGTAGTAGAACCGTCGGTGCGAGTTACAACAGGAGTCCCGCTCAAATCTCGATTATTGAAATACTCAGCAACCCAAGGTTCCTGTTGAACTAAACCGATAACACCTGGAACGGGTACTGGCGAAAATTGTAACTTCTGCCAACTCAGTTTATTCACTGCACCACCACCATTTTCAAAATGCTCAACTCGAATTCTGTGATAGCCTTTATCGAGTGAAACTAGCACCTCATTGCTAACTAATGGTTGATCGCCCCACTTATCAATTACCAGCTTATCATCCACCCAGACCCGGACACCATCATCGGCTTGGCTGGTAAACTTGTAAATTCCCGGCGAATCGAAATAGCGAGTTGTTGCCCAACGATCTGAAAAATCATCATCTCCAATGGCAATGCCCCCTTCATGGCTATGTCCCCAATCCTTATCTAAGAAACCCGTTCCGCCACCGCGATTTCCAGCGAAGTTGTTATCATTTAGATCCTTCCCTCGGTAGAACTCGCCAGCCCATTCTTTAGGAGGATTTGCTTGTTCCCACTTCAGCGTATTCGCGGCCGCACCACCATTCTCAAAATACTCCACCATGACCTGATGGTATCCAGGCTCAATAGCTGCGAAAGCTGTTTTCTTTTCAAACGGCGAGTCTTTCCATTTGTCAATAGTCAGTTTGCCGTCAACATAAACCCGCACTCCGTCATCAGCTTGATTGATAAAGTTATAGATGCCACCGTCAAAATAGCTAGTAGTAATCCAACGCGCCCCGAAATTATCTTCTTTAATTCCTCTGGTATTGGGCGGCCCTCCTTCACCAGCAGCAAACCGCAATTCACCTTTCTGTTCGTATTGCGACCACTGCGGAGAGCCAATTAAATCCTTATTGCTCCAATATTGACCGTGCCAGTCAGAAGTGCTGCCATGAACGCTATCTGGAAAATTTTCTATTGCTTTAGTATCGTAAGCAATGGTTGGCATTCCATTTTTGTAAAGAATGTAACCTCCCTCAAAATTCTGAATAATCCAACCGTCACCCAGACCTATTTCACCGCTGGTAGGGAATCCCAGAAAGCTGTTTTCCCCTCCTAGCTCGAAATACTTCCCAGCCATGCCGCCAAAGATAGGGAAAGTTCCGTTTTTAGACTTGAGAATCGCACCGCCTTGGAAATTTTGTCGTTCGCCAGACTTAGTGATATAGCGGTCAGAAGTCGGATATTTTAAGATACCGTCAGCACCGCCACTTGCTAAGAGAGTTGTCCAAAAATCGTTGCCAACCCAATAAGAATTATCGTTGGCGTTTGACTTCATAATCGCGCCTTTGCCGTCAGCTCCTCCCTCAAAATCTTGAGTGTAGCCTGCTGCCCAAGGATGGACTTTATTAATCGGATAGCCGAGTTTTGAAATAGCGCCATTGCGCTGATAGGTGTTGAGATAAGTGTCGTGAACTCCTGCGCCGTCGTAACCGACAGGGCGCAATTCACCTGTCCAATTTTTTAGAAGATTTGATGGTTCCCACCGCAGGTTATTAACTGCATTTCCAGCATTTTCAAAATATTCGACAACTACCTTATGTTGACCATTCGGTACGGCGAGAAAAGCATCATTGCGGACAGCAGGTTGATCTTTCCACTTGTCAACAACTTTGACACCATCAATGTAAACTCTGACACCATCATCTGCCTGACTGATGAAGTTATAAAAACCGCCTTCAAAATGGCTCGTGGTTTCCCAGCGGGCTGAAAAGCCATCCGCAGGAATTCCAACAGTCCCGGATGGAACTCCCCCAGCAGAAAATCGCAATTCTCCTGGTGGTTCGGCGCGAGTAAAAGTTGGATTACCTGAGAGATTTTTGTTATTCCAAAATTGCACTTGCCAGCCCCCAGTGCTGCCGTAAGGGGACAAGGGAACTGGAAGGGGATTCGGAATTGGTATCACTGGCTGGGGGTTCGCTCCCAAAGCGTACCAATTTTGCTGTCCATTTGGCTGCACCATCAAATATCCGTTCTGGTAGTAGTGAGTGGTTACTTGATTGCTGACTACTGTCTTTATAAACGAGCCTGCATTAGCTGGCACTTTTCCTTGTCCGGGTAAAAGGGCAGGGGGGAGAGGTTGTGGCGGCGCTTGAACAGGTGGTAGCGGGGTAGATCCGGGTGCATTCCCGATAACAACTGCACTTGCCATCCAGTTATTTGTACCTGCGATCCGATACCACCGCTCATCGGGTGTTCCTACTTGCTCGTCAGGAATGCGCTCCCCATAAGTCCAGCCGTCAAATTGGATAGTTGCTTGATAAGGAGAGACACTCACGATCGCAAAATTAGTTCCGGGGCCCGATCGTACATTCGCGCCAATAGTTGCCATCACCGAACCAGAAAAGTTTGTTGGTTCGACAGTTGGCCAGAAGGGATTAGCAGCGGCTCGTTCGCTAGGTGTTACCTTCCCTTCACCACTCCATGTTTCAGGAACTAACATTGCTGATACGTCATACTCTTGCGGTATCGTAGCTAGAGCCAAAGCGACAGCAGCTTCTAAATTCAGCAATCCACCACCCGTTTCATTATCCCAATTGGGCTCTTTCAAATCAGTGGCAGTATCCTTGATAATTTGAATTACTTGGCGATAGCTCAAACTTGGATTTGCCGCCCAAACTTGCGAAACAGCACCGGTGACTTTCGCTGTCGCTACCGATGTTCCGGCCATTGTCCCGACACCATCACCCACTGTGGATAACTCTGGATGCTGAACAGTTCCTCCCGATGCCAAAATATCTAAACCTTGACCGTAGCTGGAATAATTTGTGCGATCGTAAGCTTTAGACAGTGCAATTTCATCATTAACCCGATCGCCTGAACCAACAGTAATGATATTGTCAAACTCTTGGGAAGCTTGACCCAAGGCAGACATTACACCACCGTCGTTGCCAGCCGCAACTACCATCAATACTCCATTTTGACGAGCATACTCGATCGCCGATCGTTCCTCCGGCGTCAATTCATAGCGAGTTGTTGTCGTACCATCGGGATTAACTTGAGTAAGATCCATACTCAAATTAATGACTGCATTCTTTTTCCCGGAAGTCTTGACAAAATCAACATATTCAACTAATGAATCTGCCCATTTTCCAGAACCGATCGCCCTTCCAGCCCAAATAGGTGCTTTTTCATTAATGCCGTCAATCCCAATCCCGTTGTTTTGAGTGGCGGCAATAATTCCTAAAACATGAGTGCCATGTTCGTTGCCTTTACCAGGTTCCAATCTGGGGTCAGCATCGCCCTCTACCCTGTCTTGTCCCCAAGTAATTCGCGAGTAGTCAATATCGGGATTGTTGCCTGCAAATCCCGTGTCAATGACTCCGATTATCGGCTGATCGGCAGCATGAAAATCGAATTGTGCTGTCTCAATCGACGGTAATGGCGGCTGGATGGGCGGTATGGTTAGTCGATCGACCGTTTCTTCCAGGCGATCGACTAAAGCCACAATATTATCCGAAACAGTAGTTGATTCAGTGAAAGTCATCAACTTTTGAGTCACGCTTTCCAAACGGGCAATCAAAGTCTCGTTGCTGCTATTCCCACCCGGATCGTCGGCACTTCCCAAATTAGTCAAACTTTGTTTCATGCTTTCCAATCGCGCTATCAAATTGGCAGAAATAGAATAATCTACTTCTGAACCCGTGGGAAAAACATCAATAGAGGGCTGGGGATTTTCAACAGTAGCGGAATCATCATCAGTTGATGAATCAACTATCGGCAAACTCGGCAAAGACTCTTTTGGAATCACCACATCACTAACAGCCGGAGTCTCGGCAATTATTTCCTTCATCTGCGAGTCTTGACTCTTGTTAGCAGTCGTCACTGCCAGACTTTCCAACTCAGTCTCTTGCAGCGGCAATGAAGGCTTAACTTCGGCAGTCTCTTGACTCCCAACAGGGACTGTTGGCTGACTTTCCTTCACCGTTGAATCAACAATACTTTCAGGCAAAGTAACTGTGGAAGTTTCAGCTTTCTCAGTCTCTTCCAACGGCAATGACGGCTGCTTATATTCAGCAGTTTCTTTACTCTCAACCGCCGTCTTTGGCTGACTTTCATTCACCAACTCTACAGGATGTGCGACTACAACAACTTGAGTAGCTTCAGTTTTTTCTACCTCAGTTACTAAAGCCGGCTTCGATTCCTCTTTCGCCTTACTTTCCGCTGGCAAAACTTCCGGTTTAGTCTCTACTCCTGTCGGAGTTTCCGCTGGCAAAACTTCCGGTTTTGTTTCTACCTTCTCCGTTGGTGTCGTCGCAGCAACTTCCGTTTCAGTAGTAAATTGGGCTGGCACAATTGGCGTTACTGGTGCTTCGGCAACTTCGTCTTTTACCTCAGTTGTCGCTGGGGAAACAGGCATTTTTTCAACTGGTAATTCCTCAGTCAAATCCGCCACAGTATCCTTGTCAGCAGTTGGTGTAGTTGTCGCACCTGTGGTCGGATTTGTATCTACCTTGTTGGTTATTTCAACCTGAGTCGAATCACCAGAATTATTCGCAGTATCTTTGACTTCTCCCTCAGTCGTCACCGCTGGAGGAGTAGGCTTTGTATCTACCTGATCCGTTGTTTCAACATGAGTCGAATCACCAGAATTATTTGCAGTATCTTTGACTTCTGCCTCAGTCGTCACCGCTGGAGTAGTAGGTTTTGTATCTACATTGTCGGTTGTTTCAACTTGAGTTGCATCAGTAGTATCTTTGTCGGTAGTAGTGGCAGGCGCTGGAGTCTTTGGAGTCTCTTGATCAGAAGTTGATGGATTCAGAATTTCCGTTTCTAAATCATCAAGTAAATCCGATAATTCAGCATCTACATTTGGTTTTGGTTCCGGGGTAATGTAAGGTTTCGCATAAGCAATAAGTGCCTGACCCAAATCTGTTTTCCGCCACTCTTGATCCGGGTTAATCACAGTATCGAGCAAAGCAGCTCTTCCAGTCGCACCCCGCACTTGGAAAATGATATCATTGTAATCCCTGTCACTCCCTCCATCTAACCGCATATCCTCCATGATAAAGGTATTACCTTCCCCCGTGACATCGGCAATTTGACCAAAGTGAAATCCCTCAACAGGATTCGCCATTGCCATAGAAAATAAAGGACGTTGATCGCCGCCAACAGTCGGATTATCGTAGACGAATTTGACACTACCGTTGGGTATCAACATCACCCCATATTTACCCCCAGCAGTTACTGCAAAACTCTTGACTCCTAAGTAGACTCCTTCGTTGGCATTACTCTCTCCTAACAAACCGGAAAACCGCGCACCTTCTGTAGCATCATTAATGACTACATGACCTTTCACAGAGTTACTTAAAGAACGCGCAGCTACTTCTTTAATGAATGCTTCCGAACCTGGTTCAAACTTTTCTAATCCGTCTAAACTGAAAATTGCTAACTCACCTTGGAACATTCCACCATCAAATGTGTAGTCTACACTGATGCGACCAGTTTCATCCGTAGTAAATACCCCGGATGTAAAGGGAGAAATTAACTTTTTGTCTGTAGTCGGTTCTGGTTCTTTTTTGGTTTCAGTTGTTGCTACGGTAGTAGTTGAATTCTCTTTCTTTGTTTCTTCCCCGTTGCTGGTGTCAGTATTTGTTTCGTCCCCTGGCTTGCTGGCATCTGGGGAAGTAGCAACTAAAGTTTCGCCTGTTTTTGGTTGTTGAGTGGCAATTGTTTCGCCTGTAACTGCATCTGTTTTGGCGGCGGCTGTGCTATTTGGATTGTTTGTGGCAGCAGTTTCGCTGGGTGTTTCGGCGGTTGAAATTGCCGAATCGGTTGGTGGTTTGTCTGGTGCGATTTCCCCCGCTGATGTAGTCTCTTCACTTGGCAGTTTTTCGCTAGCAGATTCAGTCGCTGCGACAGGTTTTTCCGGTTCAGATGTGAGAGTTATTTCGGAGGCGGTTGTGACTGGTTTGTCGGTAGTTGTTGAGGTTATTTCTGCTGCAGATTCAGTCGCTGTAACAGGTTTTTCTGGTTCAGATGTGAGAGGTATTTCGGAGTCTGCAGTGACTGGTTTGTCGGTAGTTGTTGAGGTTATTTCTGCGGTAGATTCAGTCGCTGTAACAGGTTTTTCTGGTTCAGATGTGAGAGGTATTTCGGAGTCTGCAGTGACTGGTTTGTCGGTAGTTGTTGAGGTTATTTCGGCGGCAGAGTCAGTCGCTGTAACAGGTTTTTCCGGTTCAGATGTGAGAGTTGTTTCGGAGTCTGTAGTGACTGAATCGTCGGTAGTTGTTGATGTTGTTTCGGCGGCAGAGTCAGTCGCTGCGACAGGTTTTTCTGGTTCAGATGTGAGAGGTATTTCGGAGTCTGTAGTGACTGGTTTGTCGGTAGTTGTTGAGGTTATTTCTGCGGCAGATTCAGTCGCTGCGACAGGTTTTTCCGGTTCAGATGTGAGAGTTGTTTCGGAGTCCGTAGTGACTGAATCGTCGGTAGTTGTTGATGTTTTTTCGGCGGCAGATTCAGTCGCTGTAACAGGTTTTTCTTGTTCAGATGTGAGAGGTATTTCGGAGTCTGTAGTGACTGGTTTGTCGGTAGTTGTTGATGTTGTTTCTGCGGTGACAGTCTTTTCATCAACAGGAGTTCCTGTAATTACATCTTTGTTTGCACTGGGTTTTTCCGAAGCTGCGGTGCTGTTTGAAGGAAGTGGAGAATCTGATTTTGCACCGGTGAGGGTGTCTGCGTCGGATGATTTTTGAGTGCTAGTTGGTGCTAAATTCAGCGTGTATTTGATGTCGCCAGTGATTGGCAAAACTTTGATTGAATAGTCTCCAGCTACTAAGCTGTCAACACTAATTGTTTCTGCATCGGTTCCCGCGTTAGTGGAACTGTAAAGTGTTGCGCCACTAGAGTTTAATAAAAATATGTCGGCATTGCCACTCAAACCGTCGATCGACAATTGGAAACTTCCCGGACTGTTGATGTTAAATTTGTAAAGGTCAAAAATATTTGTAGTGTCCACACTACTGGTGTAGCTTGTGCTGCCAGTCAATGCCCCGATGTTACGTTCACTCATGTTACCCCTGAAAAATAGTTGCTTGAAAATGCTCTTAATTATCTATCTGGGGGAAGTTGAGGTTTTTATGCGAAGCGCGGTGAATCGTTACATAAGTTTACATTAGGGTTGCCGATCGCCCAAAATTTGCAATCTACCCGCATTTAATTTACTGGTGATTTTGCTGAAAACTCTTGTGGGGTGGGCATCCTGCCAGCCCCACAAGTGCAATTTAAATACAGAAAAGCTTAGTTGCACTTCACTGCGGAAACAGCAAAGTGCGTGAATGTCAACAGTCACACGCCACCAGTCAAAAATTTCTCGCCCTCACGCACCCTACAACTGCGATCGCCCGCAATCGATCGCCCCAGACAATCCCTTATCCTCTACAATAAACAAGCAATTATTATATTTTGAGTTATCCTGTGAGTCCTACTGCCGAAGTCAGCAATACCCTAAATGCGGGCGCTCTACCAACCGTTACCGCTACCTCCGCCCGTCGCGCTGTTTTTCCCTTCACTGCAATTGTTGGCCAGGAGGAGATGAAACTGGCGCTGTTGTTGAATGTCATCGATCCCAAAATTGGCGGGGTGATGATTATGGGCGATCGAGGTACTGGCAAATCTACCACAATCCGCGCCCTCACTGACTTGCTGCCAGAAATTGAGGTGGTGGCTGACGATCCTTTTAACAGTCATCCCACTGATCCTGATTTGATGAGTGACGAGGTGCGCGATCGCACTTTATCTCAAACTGACATTAAAATCGCCCGCAAAAAAGTCCAAATGGTAGACTTGCCTCTGGGCGCGACCGAAGACCGAGTTTGCGGTACGATCGACATCGAGAAAGCTTTGTCGGAAGGTGTTAAAGCTTTTGAACCCGGTCTTTTAGCTAAAGCTAACCGTGGCATTCTGTACGTTGATGAAGTCAATTTGCTCGACGATCATTTAGTCGATGTTTTGCTCGACTCGGCCGCCAGCGGTTGGAATACTGTTGAAAGAGAAGGCATTTCGATCCGTCACCCGGCTAAGTTTATTCTAATCGGTTCCGGGAATCCAGAAGAAGGAGAATTGCGGCCGCAGTTGCTCGACAGATTCGGGATGCACGCAGAAATTCGGACTGTAAAAGACCCGAATTTAAGAGTGGAAATTGTCGAACAGCGATCGAGTTTTGACCAAAATCCAGCGGAGTTTCTCGCGAAATATCAGCACGAACAAGATGATATGCAGCAGAAGTTGGTGGAAGCTCAGGAAAGGTTAAAATCGGTAACTATCGATCGAGAGTTGCGGGTGAAAATCTCCCAAGTTTGCGCCGAATTGGACGTTGACGGGCTGCGGGGCGATTTAGTGACGAATCGGGCTGCGAAAGCTTTCACGGCTTTGGAATGCCGCACAGAGGTGACTGTGGACGATATTCGCCGGGTGATGACTCTGTGTTTGCGGCACCGGTTGCGGAAAGACCCGCTAGAATCAATAGATTCGGGGTATAAAGTGACTAAAGTGTTCGATCGGGTATTCGGCCTAGAAACAACTGAGGGGTAATTAATAATTGGTAATTGGTAATGGGTGCTGAGGAAACATTTCCCAAATTTTTAATGCCTCCTTCCCCAGTTCCAATTACTAATTCTGGCAATGGAAAAACGAATTTTAGGATTAGATCCCGGCTTAGCAAATCTCGGCTACGGGGCAATTTGCTGTCAAGTTGTCCCCGGCAAACAAGATGAAAACTTGGTTTCAATGATTGATTGCGGCGTCATACAAACAACGCCCAAACAGGAAATGGGACAGCGCTTGAAAACAATTTATGACGATTTGCACGAGGTAATTGAACAGATTAAACCTGATGTAGCAATTGCCGAAAAACTGTTCTTTTACAAGATGGGAAATACCATACTGGTAGCGCAAGCGCGGGGCGTTTTGACGCTAGTATTGGCGCAGTGTGGAGTGCCGTTATTCGAGTTTACGCCGGCTCAAATTAAGCAAGCTTTGACCGGGCGCGGTAATGCGGATAAATCTGAAGTGCAAGAGGCCGTGGCGCGGGAATTGGAGTTAGGTTATATTCCGAAACCCGACGATGCGGCGGATGCTTTGGCGGTGGCTTTGACTGGTTGGTACGATGATGATATTTGTCCGAAGAAAATACAGTTGGAAACAGGAAAAGTTTGATGCAATATCAAATCATGGGCAAATTAAGCACAAATCCGGGCAAGACATCTTCTCCCGATAAACTTACAGGAAATTGTACAATCTCTACTTCGCTAGAAGGGCGATAAATCTCCACTTGTTCATCTAGAGGATTAATCAGCCAACCCAAGCGTAAACCACTGTTTAGATACTCCTGCATTTTCTCCTGAATCGGCCGCAGCGGGTCTGGGGGCGATCGCAATTCAATAGCAAAATCAGGACAAATTGGCGGAAATTTCTCTTGTTCTTCTGCTGTTAAAGCCGACCATCTTTCTAACATAACCCAAGCGGCATCAGGCGATCGATAGCCATTATTAGGCAAGCGAAAAATTGTAGAGGAACTAAACACTCTCCCTAGCTGCGTTTTACGGTTCCACAAGCCCAAATCTGTAATTAAATAGGCTTCTCTATTGGCGTTAACTCCGCCTACGGGTGACATAATAATAATTTCTCCTTTAGGTGTCCGTTCAAATTGCCAATCTCGATTCATCTGGCATAAACGGTAAAACTGTTCGTCTGTTAGTTCGACAGTATCTAAGTTTAAAGTAACGATTGTCATTTTATCTCTTTTCTATTTTTTTATGTGCAGTCCGCGCAGGCGGACTTTGTATGTGTAAAAGCGATTTCAATCGCCGATTAATCTATTTTAGCGCCATTTTATTGAGGATGTGTGTTTTAAATCATATGTTGCACCATTCTCACTAATAGGTTTTCCGGCGTGTTTCACAAATAGTAGATTTTCGGGTGGGGAGTAGGGTTTGGGCAGGATAACCCGCCCAGAGAAGAGTTATTGATAATGGTGCAATATCTCAGTTTTAATGAATAGTTAACCCTTATACAATTCCTAATTTTTTAATTGCTGTTACCCGGCTTTTCGATGGAAAGTGGTAATTTGGTGTGATTTATAAGGCTTTGTCATAAGAGGCAATCTCTTGTTAGAACAATCCTAAATTCCCCAGCCCTCATTCACCCCTTCGAGAAGTTCCATCAACTTCGCCTCGTATTCCGCATCTGTCAAAGTTGGAGGAGCCCCTCTTTGTCCCCCTTGCTAAGGTGGGAATAAAGATTTGATTCTTCTTGTTTCCCACCTTACCAAGGGAAGGTAAGGTAGGGCTAAAATGCTGTAAAAAAGTGCGAAAAACCCGCTGAATTAATTGTTTGAGGAATCGCCAGATTTGATCCAAAATTGGTGAGATTTTGAGGCGGTTGGTTTTTGTTATTGTAGCAATAGTTGTGGGGATGGGTCGTCATTCAGATAGTGCATCAGGGGTTGAAAGGGCGATTCGGATTTGTCGTTAGTCCCATACTCCGCCAGGGGTTGAAACCCCTGTCTCATAGCGAAAGTCCTCTGAAAGAGGACTGAAGATGTGCACAATGTTAATTAAGGGTGACATTTTGAACATTGTTAATTACCATTGAAATCCTTCTCATCAGCCCTATGCAAGAGGACTTCAGCTATGAGACGGGGGTTTCAACCCTCGTCGGACTTCGCAACATCACAATCTAACATTTTGAACATGATTAATTACCATTGAAATCCTTCTCATCAGTCCTATGCAAGAGGACTTCAGCTATGAGACGGGGGTTTCAACCCTCGTCGGACTCCGCTATGAGACGGGGGTTTCAACCACGTTGAACTATTGCACCCGTGAGAAAATTCAAACAATCAATCCCAACCCAAAGAAAAAAATGCTATAATATCAACTTTAATTGCTAAACTTATCCCGCCAGCAGAGAACACAGGAAAATAATATGATGATTATTACCTCCCAACAAATTGCCCAATTTCGCTCGCAATTAGCCGAATATCCCGAAGCCCTAAAAGCCCTAGACGCAATTGAAGATTGCGAAGGTAACATCGAAGATGCAGCGATATCTCTAGCAATTCAAGCCGGACAAGAACCGAATATCTCGGAAAATTGGTTAGACGGATTGGCCAAAAGATGCCGCGTTGCTATCTGCAAATCAGAGGTTAAGGAAGAGTTGACAAACGGACAATTGAATGCAGCATTTAGAGATTTAGTTGCCGCAAAAATTTGCCCTGATATTTTGGTGACTTCGGTGATTATTTATGTATTTAAAACTGGGGTGAATGAGTTTTGCGAGCCTCTCGAATATAAACTGTAAAGCCATAGCTGCATTTAAAAATTAGTTGAAGCAAAGCTATCGCCAAGGGTAGGGAATCGCCCTCATTTCTCAAAACAGGATACAACGAGGCGATCGCACTTTTTCTCTACCCCTTTGCACTACTGTACCCAGCCGGCCTCAAATCCGGCGACAAACCTAAAGATTTCCCCAGCAAACGAGCAAGTTGCACTAAAAAATTAGCAGTATCTTCGTCACCTTCGCGCGCCATTGAAGCCGATATCTGGATTAGCATTTGCACAAATCCCGCATCAATTAAATCGGAACACGAACTCAAAACCTCTGGCTCTTGGCCGTTGGGACAGGTAAGCACTCGCTCGATTAAGTTCAAATAAGCCTCTTGGCGTTCTGGATTCATTTTGGCAGAAGCTGTACAGTAAATAATTTATTATTACGTTTAACTCAGTCCTGTCAATCAGGCGATCGAATAAGCGATCCCCGTTTTTACTCTAGAAACTCCATTCAGTCAGGAATAGACAGAAGCTTAAAGAAAATCTTAAGTTTCTCCCTGCTAGTTTAGTCGAGGTAAACTGGCCCGATGCGCCCCCTAGAATTCAAGCTAAGCTGCGCCAATAATAACCCTAAGATTCAAGGGAATTAAAAATATACAAAATGAAAATAGGAATATTTTTAGGAAATCTCGGAAACCCCGCCATCTACTATCCCAAACTCGCCCCAATTACCGGCGGAGTCACGGCGAGTATTTTTCTTTGCCAATTATTGCAATGGCAATCACAAAAGTCCAACTCCGGCGAATGGGTAAAAACCAACAGCAGCGAAATTGAAAAAGCCACCGGTTTAAATCACGATGAACAAGAACTCGCGAGACGCCTGCTCAAAGTGCGATCGCTCCTGAAAGAAAAATTAACAACTCCCAACACAGACACCCTAGAACTCTGGGCGGACATTGACGCTTTTGAGGAAAAACTCAATAACTTTTGGACACCGAATCCACCAGATATTATAACACCGATAAGTCGCGAAAACAACAATCACCCTGTAGAAGTTTTCCGCGAAACATCACCCCCAAATCATGTAGTTAAAACCGACAAATATTTTGGGCAACCTCGCCAGCAAATAGCCGTTGCTGTCACGCCGAATTACCGATTTAGCGGCCCTTGGAATTCCCAAGAACAACTGCACAACTTTCAGCGAGCTTTAGAAGCATATGCTCAAGAGCGCAACTTAGGATTTGGCAATCCTTCTGGATGGGCATTTAAAATTATTGACAGCATGACAAAAGGCTTAACCTCGACTTTTTGGGATGAATTTATCGAGGGAATCCCTTTAGGAGAAAGTCAGAAAGTCAAGCGGGATTGGGAAATTGAGCCGGAAGTGCCTTATCCTGCTTTTGAAGAAGAGCGAATTCAGTATTACGTGCACAAAGGCGAACCGCTGGAAGCAGCAGTGTCTAAAGCCCGTGCTGATTTGAGAAACCCGGTTTTGGGCAAAGATTTGTGGGAGGGATTTCTGCGAAAGTGCGATCGCCTTGCTGATGATGCACTCAAAGCAAAACAGCAGGGAGTTGACACACCATATCTGCCCTCTTCCTTCAACGAAAAACCGCAAATTACCAAGGATAGCGTTATGCGGAAGTTAGGGGCGATCGCACCTCAATTTGCTCTCAATCAATCGACATCCGACTCGATTCCAGAAGCGCCAAAAATTGCAGGAATAGAATTGCCAACCACCGCCGAAATCCCCAGTATTTCCTCTTTGCAAAAAGCTTACCAAACTCCTCTGGGCCGAAGTATAGTTGAAAAACAAATCGCTGCCAACCCCGACTGGGGCTACGAAATAGTTGACGGCGAAATCGTAGAATCTATCCCTTTTTAATGAGGCTGATATGAAACGAATTAGCGATATCAATCCGCTGGGGGAAGAGCGACCAAATCCTTCTGAGGAAGAGAGAGAAAACCTGCGGGGGGAAAGGTGGCAGCGAGAAAGAGATGAAGCATATCAAATGTTAGTTGAACTCTGCAGCTTGGGCGAATATGACATGGCCGAGCAGTTGGCAAATCGACATTTTAATTGGGGTTATGAAATAGTTGATGGGATTGTGATAGAAAGGATAGATTAGGTTTGGTGTCACCCGACGATTGAAATCGCGTCTACTTTCATGGGCAGGCAAGAGGCCTACTTCCCAAGAAACTTGATATGTTGTGGAACAGGCATCTTGCCTGTTCCTAAGAATGGTGTAAGTGGACTACCACAAGGTCTATGTTAGAATTCTCACTAAAACTTGAATAACTATTAAAATATGACGACAACTATTAATGTCAAAAACCCAACATTAGCAGAAGTACACCGTCTCTTCGGCTTTCAAAAACAGTACACTAACTCATTTACCTCTCTGTTATCCCTTGAAGATATCACAGAACACGAACAGCAGGAAATTATACAAATTAGGGATGACTTCGATGACTACATTTCAACCGATCCAGTTTCTGAAGGACTGGTAAAAGCTCTGACTACCTTTCCCTTAATGCGATTGGCTGGCTTCTACCGCCGCCCGATTAAAATTAGTTTAGAACAAGACATTGCCGAAATTAGCATTGAAGATGAAGATACTATCATTAAAGGAAGATTTGATATCTTAGCAGTCAACAGGATAAAACCCATCAGAAGCGATACATATTTTTGGGTTTTGGTGATTGAATCTAAAAATTCTGGAATCAACGCATTGATGGGTTTACCCCAATTGCTAACCTATGCTTATCAAAATTTAAAATATCAGGACACAATCTGGGGCTTGACAACAAACGGAATGCACTATCAGTTCGTCAATATTCAGGGGGGCAATAACCCAACCTATCAACTAATGCCTTTGCTAAACCTGATGGAGTCCGACTCTTCAATTTTGTTGCTGCAAGTGTTAAAAGCTATTTGCAAACTATAAAAAAAGAGGCAGAGAAAATTCCCCGCCTCCAATCTGCAATGACTGTTAACCTAAAAGTTAGATTAGCCAGCCAATACTTTTTAGTAGCCTCTGGTGTTAGGCTTGTGGACGATGAAGCTGAGCACTTGGCACTGCTTCACGTTGTCAAAACCCATGACGCGGATGTAGCAGCTAGGATTTTCTTGGCGGCAAGCTT
The DNA here is from genome assembly GCF_036705485.1 of Microcoleus sp. AT9b-C3. Classification (NCBI taxonomy): domain Bacteria; kingdom Bacillati; phylum Cyanobacteriota; class Cyanophyceae; order Oscillatoriales; family Microcoleaceae; genus Microcoleus; species Microcoleus sp. AT9b-C3. Next base: position 127,879 of record NZ_JAUBUR010000021.1, read on the forward strand.
GAACTTCAGCCATGATTTCTTGGACGCTGCGAGCACCAAACAAAGGCAACTTCCACAAAGTCCAGTAGCGCATTTCAGCAGCAGAGGTTTCGTTGAATTCTACGCCGGGAATGTAGCCTTGATCCAAGATGTACTGCAGTTGCTTGGCAATTTGCGCGTCTGTCAGGGGGGGCAAATAGGACAGAGTTTCGTAACGACGCTCTTTAGGTAAAGTCTTCATTTTTTGTATCTCTAAGGTGTGTGTTCGATCGCACTTGTCGATCGATTAACTCGACAAATTATCCAGATTCGGTTCTGAATCTATTGATGTTTCAGGATTACTGCTAGAAACAGACCAATTAAGTTGCGTAGTTCGCTCTAAATGCTGGCGTCTGTGTTCCATATTCGCCTGTTGAATGCCAGTACAAACCATTTCTGGCAAAAATTCCGTCACATCGTGAGCCAGATACTCTCGCACAGTCATGATCCGAAATCCTAAATCTTGATTTTCCAAAAGCAACTCTTGAATATAAGCTTCTCCATCTTGGATTTTCCCCTTAGTGGAAAAGTCATTCAACCAGATTGCCAGAGGAGGATTGGTTTCGCTCAACTGAGCGACCACCATCCGCACGGATTGATAGGTTAGGTAACTTGCCAGCACCTTAGCGGTGTCTTTCGCAACTTGTTTGAGATCCATTTTGACCCCAGCCCCCTCAAATTTTAGATTTTGGATTTTAGATTTTGGATGCAAACTTACTTGTAAATCTTCTTCAAAGATAAAGACTTCCCAGCAAGTTTGCGACCTAAAACCTAAAATCTCCAACCAAAAATCCTTAAAGGGTATCCATTGCCTCGAACTCAAACTTGATTTCTTTCCAGAGTTCGCAAGCAACAGCCAGTTCAGGAGACCATTTGCAAGCTTCGCGGATTACGTCGCCGCCTTCGCGCATCAAGTTGCGGCCTTCGTTACGAGCTTGGACGCAAGCTTCCAAAGCAACGCGGTTAGCAGTTGCACCAGGTGCGTTACCCCAAGGGTGGCCCAAGGTGCCGCCGCCGAACTGTAAGCAGGAGTCGTCGCCGAAGATTTCCACCAAAGCCGGCATGTGCCAGATGTGGATACCGCCAGAAGCAACCGGCATGACACCGGGCATGGAGGCCCAATCTTGGGTGAAGTAAATACCGCGGCTGCGGTCTTCTTCGATGTGGTCTTCGCGCATCAAGTCTACGAAGCCCATCGTGATGCCTTTTTCGCCTTCGAGTTTGCCCACAACTGTACCGGAGTGCAGGTGGTCACCGCCGGACATCCGCAAGCACTTGGCAAGCACGCGGAAGTGGATACCGTGGTTCTTTTGACGGTCAATCACGGCGTGCATAGCGCGGTGAATGTGCAGCAAAATACCGTTGCGGCGGCACCATTTAGCCAAGGTGGTGTTTGCAGTGAAACCACCGGTCAGGTAGTCGTGCATGATGATGGGGGTTTTGATTTCCTTAGCGAACTCAGCCCGCTCCATCATTTCTTCGCAGGTAGGGGCAGTTACGTTGAGGTAGTGACCCTTGACTTCGCCAGTTTCTGCTTGGGCTTTTTCAATAGCTTCTTGAACGAACAAGAAACGATCGCGCCAACGCATGAACGGTTGCGAGTTGATGTTTTCGTCGTCTTTGGTGAAGTCCAAACCGCCGCGCAGAACTTCGTAAACGGCACGGCCGTAGTTCTTAGCAGACAGACCCAATTTGGGCTTAATTGTACAACCCAGCAAAGGACGGCCGTACTTGTTCAATTTGTCCCGCTCAACGGTAATACCGTGAGGAGGGCCTTGGAAGGTTTTCAGGTAAGCAATGGGAATCCGCAAGTCTTCCAACCGCAGAGCGCGCAGAGCTTTGAAACCGAACACGTTACCGACCAAAGAGGTCAGCAAGTTGGTGACGGAACCTTCTTCAAACAAATCCAAAGGATAGGCAATGAAGCAGATGTATTGGTTGTCTTCACCGGGAACTGGCTCGATGTCGTAGCAGCGACCTTTGTAGCGGTCGAGGTCGGTCAGGAGGTCAGTCCAAACAGTCGTCCATGTACCTGTAGAAGATTCAGCAGCCACAGCAGCGCCTGCTTCTTCTGGGGGAACTCCCGGCTGCGGTGTGACGCGGAAGGCAGCCAAAATATCTGTATCTTTCGGCGTGTAGTCCGGCGTGTAATACGTTAGTTTATAGTCTTGAACTCCGGCTTTATACCCAGCCTTTGATTGAGTTTGGGTTTGCGCGTAAGCCATATCTCGCTTCCTAGTATTCGCTTAATTTTTTTGCCCGATCGCAGGCTGTTAAAAATATATCAATAAAGTGGCACTCTCAAATTTTAATATTCTTTTAATCATCATAAGTATTATTTATTTTGCTTTACATTAGGCAAATATTTGTAACATATCTTATGAAAACTCAGCGGCGAAGGATGCAGGAGGAAAGGCTGGGGATCGCAGAGTGGGGAGGAATTTCGAGCGAGCGAAAGATATTGTGCAGCGAGCCGAACAGCGGATCAATACGGTTTATGTAAAGAATTTAATACTTAAAAATCAGAATTGGTAAGGGGTAATGGGCCAGGGGGAAGTAGTTAGAAATACCTAAAGTTGTGGATTGCAGTTGAGATCGATAGATCGATCTCATCTGCAATTAAGGATTGTAGCAATCTCAAATCAAAAATCCCAAATCACAAATCCCGTAGGGGGGCGAGAAACCCGGTTTATAGGAAAAATTTAGGTTGAGTAACTAGAAATCAACGAAGAAACCGGGTTTCACCGGAAAGCAAGTGCGATCGCCAACTAATCCCGCAATTCTTCAATCCAAAATCCAAAATCTAAAATCTAAAATCGACTGACTCCCAGACCGTCAACTCAAAAATCGACAGCATACCACATAATATGGACAGGACTTGTGCAGCAAGAGCAAGCTCGTTTCTCAAACCAAATCCGTCGTTACAGCCATTTAACCTCGCCCAAAACCGGGTTTCTGCGTTAGCTGCGCGTAAGTCTACTATGGATATTTAGCCCCCTTTTTACTCTGGTTGTGCCTCACCCCCCTTCAAAAGCCGTTCACTGCATCAATCCAGATTGCCCAAGGCCCTACCCTCAGACTTGGGGCAACAATTTTTGTCATAGTTGCGGGGCTCCCCTGCGGCTAAAAAATCGCTACCTGCCTCTAGAAAGCCTCGGTTCCGGGGGTTTTGCAGCGATTTTCACAGTTTGGGACACCGAAACTGAAACCGAGCGCGTCCTGAAAGTGTTGCTCGAAACTTCCGCCAAAGCGCTGAAACTGTTCGAGCAAGAAGCTTGGGTTTTGGCACTTTTGCGGCACCCTGGTGTCCCTAGAGTCGAGCCTGACGGTTATTTTCACGTCCAAACGCAAAATTTTGCAGGCGGCGAGGGAAATCCTGCGGCGAAGCGGCTGCCTTGTTTGGTAATGGAAAAGATTCACGGCAAAACTTTAGAAGAGGTTCTCGACGAGCACCCTCAAGGATGTCCGCAGGAATGGGTGTTTAGTTGGCTGAGTCAAGCTGTGGAAATTTTAGAGGAGTTGCACAGGTGTCAGATTATTCACCGCGACATTAAACCCTCAAATTTGATGTTGCGAAACCCGGAATCGCCCCAAGTTTTGCTAAGCAAGGGTTTGGGCGGACTGCAATTGGTGACGATCGACTTTGGGGGAGTTAAACAGATGGGCGGTGTCGAATCCGCGGGGAAAGATTCTCGGAGTTCGACGCGGTTGATTTCGCCCGGGTACAGTCCGCCGGAACAAATTGCGGGCGGCGGTGTGGTGCCGGCAACGGATTTTTATGCCCTGGGGCGGACTTGCATTCACTTGCTGACGGGGAAGTATCCGGCGGAAATTGAAGATCCGATGACGGGAGAGTTGCGGTGGCGCCACATTGTATCTGTGAGTCCGCCTTTGGCGAATTTGTTGGACGATATGGTGCGATCGAATGTGCGGGAACGTCCGGCGACTGCTGGCGATGTTCGGGCGCGTTTGCAGGAGATTTATGCTAGGAGTAAGGGTAAAATCGCCATAGCCCCAATGGGTCAAGCTATTTTAGAATTCTGCCGGCAAATAGTGGTGGCGGGGGCGCAAAAAACGGCAAATTTGACGGTTGTGCTGTTCGGGGCGATCGCCCAAATCGTGGTAGCTTCTTTGGATACCGGCTGGGAAATGGTGCTCGGTGCCGTTGGTGGAAGTGCGGGGGCGATCGGCGGTTTGGTTTTGGGTTATGCTTCGCCTATTGGCCCGGAAATTGCCAGTTTTCTGAATGAAGGTTTGCAGCAATTAATGCCTAACATGACTTTCGCTGTCGGGCCCGAAGTGCTGCTGTTTGGGTTGGCGGGCTTCGGAACTGCGATCGGTTTGACGGATGCGGGGAGTTTTCGCCAGCAAAAACAGTATTGGCTGTCTGGATTGATGGGAGCTCAGGGCTATTTGTTGGCGGGTTTGTGTTGGATGGAAGCAACAGCTTCTAGCGGTGTGCAGGGGGTTATTTTGGGAGCTTTTGCGATCGCCTCTTTGACTGTGGGAATGGGTTTGCGGAGCCATCAATTAGTTCATGCTTTGGTTGTGGCTGTTTTCTCTACGGGAATGTTTCTGTTGCTGAATGCTTGGAACATTTTTCCGGGGAGTTTCTTTGGGATTTTGTCACTGTCTAACGTTACCTTCGGCTGGCTGCAAGTTTGGGGATCTATTGTGTTTTTTGGTTTGTTGGGAAGTGCGATCGGGCTTTGTTTGGGAGTAAGTCATTATTTAGTTGTGCCCGTGCTCAGGTGGTTGGGCTGGCGGTAGAAATTAACACCAAATCACTATGCTAATCGAGTCGTTATCAATTAAATTTGTCTCACGATTTTCAATGGTTGGTGCTCTGGCGATCGCCCTTGTGTTCAGCAGCCCCAATCTAGCCAAAGCCGAATCGCGAGAACAAGCCGTCGATCGATTGACCGATTTCTTATTCTACAGGGTTAATCCTCAGTTAAACAATCGCAAACTCCAAGCGGGCGATCGCGAATATAGCAATCAATGGCGGAGATTGCGCGAAGCGATCGATCCGCGAGTCAAGTCGGTACAAGAAGTCTGCTTTAGGCCCGCCCCAGGAGATACAGGATGGGAATTCACGACAATTAACGGCGAAACCTACGAGCAAACCTACGATTTACTTGCAGATACAATTTTTTACAGCCGCCATCCTCAACGCACCGGGCAGCAAATTCCCAAAAGCGATCGGATCGGTATTAGTGAATGGTCAGCAATTCGACGCGAAATGTATATTTCCAATTGTGGACTGTGAGACTCGATCGCCTTACACCGCAGCATCGAGCGAATATAACTCCTAGAGGTCATCTCTACACAACTCTGTAAAAAGAAAGGTTTTCAACCAATGAGTATGAAAAGTTGGATATGCGATCGCACTCTTATTACAACCATAATTATTGCACCATTGATGGGACTAATCGCCATTGGATATACAAGTTTTGCCGGTGCTGCACCACAGCAAGAAGTTCCCAGCATAAATAGTGCAAAAATCGATACAGCCCGTCAAAATAAACTCCTCAATAATCCTGAAAAAAATTCAATAATCGTTGCTTTAAGTGACAAAGTTCAAGTCAGCCTTGAAAATTCTGTAAATGCTTCAATAAAAATACCTCTTCAACAAGGTATGCCATACAAAGAGGCGCGTCAAATCCTGATTCAACAACAGTGGCAGCCAAGCTTACAGGGTCAACCTAACCTCAGAGATAGTTCTGTTAAAGAGCTATTTGATTTGGGGTATAAAGAGATTAAGGATTGTTCTGGTACAGGAGAGGGGCCTTGTCGTTTTGAGTTTATCAATCAACAAGGAGAACTGCTAGTTATAGTCGCTACGACAAGAGGTTCTGAAAATACAAAACGTTTTGTGAGGAATTGGTGGATTGAGCAAAAAACAGATAGCAATCCACAAAAATCGTCAGCAAACATAATTCAAGAAGGTCGTTATTGGTTGGGAGGTACGGATCAGGGTTTAGAGGTAAAGGAAAAACAATATCGATATTATGACGAGTCTAATATCGAGCGACCGTGGCAACCTCTATCTGAGTTACAATATATCAAAAAAGGCGTTGTTTTTGATGGAAAAAATTATTGGTGTTTATCTACTCTCGTACCTAAAACAGGAGGAATTTCTTGTTCTAAAGATGGATGGCAATAAAAAATTTATCATCAGCTATATCGGGGAAATTTATAATTTTTATTGGGTTAAATTGTGCTAATTAAATCACTTTCAATTAAGTCAATATCTAATTTTTTAGGGGTGTGTGCGTTAGGTATAGCCCTTGTACTCGGTGGTTCCAATCTAGACAGTGCTACAGCGCGCGATTATGAATCACGCACTCAAGCTGTGGATAGGTTTACGGATTGGTTTTTTTATAGAGTGAATCCTCAATTAGGAGGTCGCAAATTGCGCTCTGACGATTCTTCTGCCTACATCCGCGAATGGAATGCTATTCGTAGTACAGTCGATCGAGAAATGATTGCTACGCAAGGAGATTGCGTCGGTGATGCTTTCTGGGACTTCGATTATCGTTCTCATGGGCGATCGCTCGATCGGATTGCAGATACAATTTGGGATATCCGCGATCCATCGGGTGACAAAACTCGTGCAGATGTTTCTAAACAAGAATGGCAGAAGCTTCGTAATTTAATCATTAGAGAGCATTTTTGCTATTAATTTGCAACAATTGTCAAGCAAAATTAAACAATAAATAACACCACTTATCTCAGTTACAAATTTTGTTAAAACATAGAGGATGTACGCTAAATTGTCCGAGCGCTCAGTTAAGTTTAACCCTAGTTGGTGAAATCAAAGGAAATACAGCAAGAGTAACCAGAAAATTTCTTAGGTTCAAAAATGTTGGTTTTGCCTTAGCTGGACGAGAAGGCAGGTATAATTGTGTAGAACATCGCGCAGGTGAATAACCTTGACTCGGCTTCATTATCCAGGCAGATTTGGGTTGAGAAGGGGCATTGAAAAATTAGGGTTAATTCTTTTGGCAGCCGAGGGAATGCAAAGTTATATTCGCGTATAAAGTTTATCTAATTTTCTCCTCTTACTCTTCGTACCCCTCTGCGGGAACGAAAGTTTGACTCGCGACAGCGATTCCTAGGGCAGAATGATAAATAATATAATCTACGATCGCCCGGATTTGATATCATAACTAATAGCGGGAGATAATATTATATTTTTGCACTAAAATGTCAGTCACTACTCATCAATTAATCCAGTGGAAACAACAACAGCGACCAATTGTCGCACTGACAGGTTATGATTATGCGATCGCCCAACTACTCGACCAAGCAGGCACAGACATCATCCTAGTCGGCGATTCCCTCGCAATGCCAGTCTTAGGCTACGAAACAACCCTACCCATAACCCTTGATGAAATGCTGCACCACGCTAAAGCAGTGCGCCGTGGTGTTAAACAAGCATTAATTGTTGTAGATTTGCCGTTTTTGACTTACCAAGAAAGTGCCCAGCAAGCGCTGCACTCGGCCGGGAGAGTTCTGAAAGAAACTGGCGCTCAAGCTGTAAAATTGGAAGGTGGATATCCAGCAATGGCTGCCACAGTTTCGCAGCTAACATCCGCCGGAATTCCGGTGATGGGGCACGTTGGTTTAACTCCGCAGTCGGTACACCAACTCGGCTACAAAAAACAAGGAAAAACGGCCCAAGCAGCCGATCGCATCATAGCAGAGTCGATCGCCCTTCAAGAAGCCGGTGCCTTTGCGATCGTCTTAGAACACATTCCCGCCGACTTAGCTGCTCAAATTACCCAAAAATTAACTATTCCCACCATTGGTATCGGCGCCGGGCCGCACTGCGACGGTCAAGTTTTAGTTACTTCCGATTTGTTGGGACTTTCCGAAAAACAGCCGCCTTTTGCGAAAGCTTACGCCAATTTGCGAGAAACAATTACCCAAGCTGTGAAAGATTATTCCCTTGAAGTTAGAGAAGGCAAATTTCCCGAATAGGTTCGTAGTGAGGGCTTTAACCATTAAAAAGTAGGACTAAAATCCTCACTACAAACCTAATTTACACTTTCGGCTGACCCTCTTCCTCTTTATCCTTCTCAACAGCTTCATCCTCAGATTGACCAACCCCTTCCTTAAAACTCCGCAGCGTTTTGCCCAAAGCATTTCCTAACTCAGGAATCTTCTTGGGGCCGAAAATTAGTATAGCCACCACCGCAATAATGCCCATTTCCGGCAATCCCAGACCAAACATACACTCATCTCCTGTAAAACTTGCTCGATCGTAAGTCAATCTACTGATATTGTTAAAGTATCTACCTTTTTTCCTGCATCCTGCAACAGTAGAATCAAGTTTTATTAAGCTATCCCCCGATAAATTAGGAATGTTAGAAATATCCCAGCCTTCCCTCCGCGAACAACAGCACTACCTCATCCGCCATTTAGCAGACCGGATGGAAGCAGTATGGCACCGCTATCTCGACCTCGAACCCTACCACCTGCCCGCTGAGTTGGGATACGTAGAAGGGCGCTTGGAAGGAGAAAAACTGATTATTGAAAACCGCTGCTATCAAACGCCCCAGTTCCGCAAAATACACCTCGAACTCGCTAAAGTCGGGCCGGTACTTGACATACTGCACTGCGTGATGTTTCCCAGACCGAATTATGCTTTGCCGATGTTCGGTACGGATATAGTAGCAGGCAAAGGCCAAGTTAGCGCCGCGATCGCAGATCTTTCTCCCCTCAATCGAGATCGAACTTTGTCGGAAACCTACCGAACCCAACTAAAAATTTTGCCGGTCAACCAATTTTCTTGTCCCCGCCAAATTCCCGAATGGGGGGATATTTTCTCAGAATTTTGTCTGTTTGTGCGGCCAGAGTCGATGGAAGAAGAAAACAGATTTCTGGACATAGTTGAATCCTACGTCGAAATTCACTGCCAACAGGCAGTCGCCTCCGAACCAGTCTCTGCCGCCGAAGAATCGAAAATTCTCGACGCTCAAATTTACTACTGCACCCAGCAACAGCAAAACGACAAAACCCGTCGCGTACTCGAAAAAGCTTTCGGTCAAGATTGGGCCGAACATTACATGACAGACGTGCTTTTTGATATCCCTAAATAGCTGAAATTGGTTTACAATACTTAATAGTAGGTGGGCCAAACTTAATTAGGAAATCACCTACTTTATAAGTAATGGGAAAGGAATCACGGGTCAAGGATAAATCATTTTTAAAACCCCCAGGACGAGGAGTCATCGGTTTAGCGATCGCGGCAACTCTCATTACCACAGGAGTCGGTTTTTGGCAAGTATCTCAACTTAGAAAAGCCGAAGAGTTAAAGGCGGCGGCTGCAACGGCTGCTGCAACTTCCGTCGCCACCCGCAACAGTGTTACCGCTTTGGGTAGGTTGACTCCGCAGGGGGAAGTTATCAAATTGTCCGCCCCTTCGGCGTCGGAGGGAGCAAGAATTGAACAGTTGCATGTGGAAGAGGGCGATCGAGTCAGTCAAGGACAAATCATAGCAGTTCTCGATACGCGCGATCGGCTCCAAGCAATCCTCCAACAAGCCGACAAAGAAGTCAAAGTCAAACAAGCAGAATTAGCGAAAATTCAAGCAGGCGCAAAAACAGGGGTTGTCGGCGCTCAAAAAGCAGAAGTTGCCAAGTTTGAAGCACAAGTGCAAAGGGAAACCGAAGCCGAAGCAGCCAATGTCGCCCGCTTAGAAGCTCAACTGCGAAGAGAAACCGAAGCCGAACAAGCTAACGTCGCCAAATTCGAGGCACAACTCCAAAGAGAAACCGAAGCCGAACAAGCTAATCTTGCCAAATTTGAGGCACAACTCCAAAGAGAAACAGAGGTGCAGCAGTCCAAATTGGCTAGGTTAGAAGCTCAATTGCGCGGCGAAATTGCCTCTCAAAATGCTACAGTCGATCGGCTAAAAGCCGAATTAACCAACGCCGAAGCCGAGGAACAACGGAATAAAGAACTCTCCGAAACAGGCGCAATTTCTGCTTCTGCCTACGACACCAAACGTTTAGCAGCAGAGACGGCTCGCCAGAGAGTCAAAGAAGCTCAAGCTGTATTAGAAAAAACAGTGCAAACACTGCAAGAGCAAATAGTCGAAACTAAAGCCACAATCAAACAAACCGTAGAAACAGGCAACCAGGAAATTAATCTCTCTCGCGCCAATCTCAGACGCAAGTTAGAAACAGGTAGGCAGGAAATTAACCAAGCCAGAGCCACCTTAAATCAAAAGATAGAAACCGGTAGAGAACAAATTAATCAAGCCGAAGCAATACTCAAACAAAAAGCAGAAACTGGCCAAGAACAAATCAATCAAGCCCAAGCAAATCTAGACCAAATTGCCGAAGTCCGTCCCGAAGACGTGCAAGCCGCCCAAGCCGCCGTCGAAAGTGCGATCGCCGCCAAACAAAAAGCTCAAGTAGACTTAAACTTAAGTTACGTCAAAGCACCCGTATCGGGCTATATCCTCAAAGTTCAAAGCCGACAAGGAGAAGGTGTCAACACTCAAGATGGCATCGTAGAACTAGGCGGTACCGACCAAATGTACGCCGTAGCAGAAGTTTACGAAACCGACATCGCCAAAGTGCGAAACGGCCAGCGCGCCACAGTCACCAGCCCGGTTTTTACAGGCACTGTGGAAGGAACAGTCGCTCGCATCGGCAAACAAATCGGCAAAAAAGATGTCCTCAATACAGACCCCGCAGCCGACACCGATGCGAGAGTTATCGAAGTAAGAATTCGCCTCAACCCAGAATCGAGCAAGAAAGTTGCAACCCTAACAAACTTGCAGGTTGAAGTTAAAATAGATATTTAAGATAGAGAGTTGATAGTTGATAGTTGATAGTTGATAGTTGATAGTTGATAGCTAACAATTGTCATTTTCGACTATAATTAATGATTGTTGACTGATGGCTAATAACTCAAGATTTTTTACGCGCTTCTGTGGTGTAAGGTGCGCAGTGCGCACCCTACAGATAGTCTGTGTTGTTTGCTACCACTGTCAACCCTCAGTAAGGTGCGCAGTGCGCACCCTACAGATAGTCTGTGTTGTTTGCTACCACTGTCAACCCTCAGTAAGGTGCGCAGT
>NZ_JAUBUR010000021.1:139091-141957 GCF_036705485.1 Microcoleus sp. AT9b-C3
GCGCACCCTACAGATAGTCTGTGCTGTTTGCTACCACTGTCAACCCTCAAATGCTATCAACCCTCAATGATCGACCCTAAACTGTAAGGTGCGTCGCTACGAGATGGTCGATCGAAATTTGGGACGGTTGGTGGTGACGCACCCTACAACTATCTACTCTCAATTCCCAATTCCCAACTATCAACTATCAACTATCAATCGCGGCGGGCACGGGGGCAGTGTCCCTACCAACTATCAACTATCAACTGACTTTTTTATGGCAAAAATACCACTAGCTTGGGCACAGTTAACCCGCGAAAAAATGCGCTTAGCCGTCGCACTAGCCGGCATTGGCTTCGCCGACTTGCTAATGTTTATGCAGTTTGGATTTAGAGACGCGCTATTTGAAAGCTCCATCACCTTTCACTCGAAGTTAAAAGGGGATATTTTTATCACCAGCACTCAATCTACGGCTTTAATAGCCATGAAAAGTTTTCCTCAGCGTCGTTTGTATCAAGCTTTGAGTTTTGACGGGGTTACAGCAATTAGCCCGGTATATTTAGGCTTTGGATTGTGGAAAAACCCCGACCCCAACCAGCGAAATACTCGGCAATTGATGGTAATAGGTTTTGACCCTGCTCATCCCATCTTTGATCTGCCTGAAATCCAAAATAATTTGGACAAAATCAAAATTTCAGATGTGGTTTTATTTGACCAAGCTTCCCGCCCGGAGTTTGGGCCGGTAGCAGAATATTTCAAACAGGGAAAAGTTGTTGAAACAGAAGTTGACAATCGCCGCGTTAGGGTAGATGGTTTATTTACTATAGGGGCCTCTTTCGGTGCCGACGGAAATCTTGTCACCAGCGATTTGAACTTTATGCGGATTTTTTCGACGCGGAGAACAAGAGGTTTAATCGATATAGGTATTGTTCACTTGCAGCCGGGAACAGATGTTAAGGCTGTTGTTGATAAAATGAGGGCAACTTTGCCGAAAGATGTGATAATTTCTACTAAAGAAGAGTTTGTAGATTTTGAAAAAAAATATTGGCAGGAAAGTACATCAATCGGATTTGTTTTCACTCTCGGCGCGGCAATGGGATTTATCGTTGGGATTGTGATTGTTTATCAAATTCTTTATACTGATGTTACCGACCACTTGCCGGAATACGCGACGCTGAAGGCGATGGGATATAAGGATATTTACTTTTTGGGTGTGGTGTTTCAAGAGGCTTTGATTTTGGCAATTCTTGGCTATTTGCCAGGGTTTGGAGTTTCTTTGGTGCTGTACAATTTAGGGAGAAGTGCTACGAGTTTGCCGATGTATATGACTTTGGCGAAAGCTATGACTGTTTTTATTATGACAGTTGTCATGTGTGCGGTGTCGGGGGCGATCGCAGTTAGGAAGTTGCAGGCGGCTGACCCGGCGGATATTTTTTAATTCAGCATGGTTAGCAACTAGAGAACCCATTTAAAATCTATTCCTGCGCTCTCAAGTTTAATCGAAAGTTACTTTGTGCGGGGGTACTTCCAGAAGCTGAATTCTTTTCCCCATCAGGAATTGGATAGCTGTGCCGATCGAACGCTATGCTGTAGGAGAGTATCCGTCTCACTCTCGATCGCACTCTCCCTCGGTTCTACGCTATGACCCAAAGCTTCAACCCCACAGCGTTGCCTCCCGCCTTTCCCGACCACACGCAACTCCCAGAATCTGACGGCACGTTTGTGAAAAACTTTCAAGAACATCCCCAGAGTATCCTGCTCACAGACTCCCTGGAAATTACACTGCAAAATCTGCATCCCGACGGACAGTATGCGATCGGGCAAGATTGCGGCATCTACTGGCGCGAAACCGACCCTCCAGAAAAGGGTGCCGAAGCCCCTGACTGGTTCTACATCCCCAACGTGCCTCCCCGATTAGATGGGCAATATCGGCGTTCCTACGTGTTGTGGCGCGAGTATATTGCGCCGTTGATTGCGATCGAATTTGCTAGTGGCGATGGTTCTGAAGAACTCGACAGCACTCCCTTATCTGCTTTGCCATCCGGGGAAAACCAGAAACCGGGAAAGTTTTGGGTATACGAGCGGATTATCAGAATTCCCTACTACGCTATTTACAAGATCCAAACCAATGAATTAGAAGTCTACAATTGCGTGAATACTAGATATCGGCGCTTGGAGCCGAACGATCGCGGACATTACCCGATCGACCTGATGGGAGTAGAGTTGGGTGTATGGTCGGGTAGCTATCAAAATCAGACACAGCAGTGGTTGCGCTGGTGGGATAACCTGGGAAATTTATTGCTGACCGGGAGCGAGCGAGCTAGATTGGAGAGCCTCCACGCCGAACAGGAACGCCAACGGGCCGACGCTGAACGAGAACGGGCCGATCGCGAACGAGAACAAAAAGAGCGATTGGCGGCTTATTTGCGATCGCAGGGAATCGATCCCGACCTCATTTGAGTCTTGGCTGTTGCTTTATTTTGTGAGGATATAGAAAAGGGGGCGATCGAATATTGGAGGCTCTTCCTTTCCCATCGAAAATCTTCAATGCGAAAATCGAAAATCGAATGAACGCTACACCAGTTATTTCAATTAAAAATCTCAATCATTCCTTCGGCGAAGGACAACTTCGCAAACAGACATTATTTGATATCAACCTCGAAATTTATCCGGGCGAAATCGTGCTGATGACTGGGCCTTCAGGGTCTGGTAAAACAACATTATTAACCTTGATTGGAGCTTTGCGATCGATCCAAGAAGGTAGTCTTAAAATTCTCGACCAAGAATTGCGGGGAACGGGGAAAAATAAATTATAGTCATTTCAAATAAGTATGAGACACTCTTTATGCACAATAAGCACGAATAACTTCATCAAGAGATGTGCCAG
>NZ_JAUBUR010000080.1:0-7057 GCF_036705485.1 Microcoleus sp. AT9b-C3
ACTCTCCCCAGAGTTGTCAAGCGTTTTGCGAAAATATTTTTGAATTCTTGGGGAACCTATACATACCAAGGGTTTCGGCTGTCCTTCACCGCTCCGGTATCCCCTGGCTGACTCCTCTTTTAACTATGGGGTCTTTTTTTTGGGCAAGATTGGACTTTTGAGGGGAGTATCTACCGTGCATGAGTAGAATATCTCTACGTGTAGATGTTCTATATATAGATGTTCGATCGCCCGCTTATGAAAAAACCTGCCGCTCCCCCTACTGCCTTGTTCGTTACCTGCGCTTTACTGCTGATCGCTTGCAGTCAGACCAACACTCCCCAGACATCAACTACAGTATCTCCAGGTACTTCGCCATCTCCGGCAACTTCGCCACAGGGTTCGGCTGCGGGGAACTCTACTGCTATTCCCATTGGGGTTGGGGTGGCGCAAACTAGCAATGTGGCTTTGCTGGGTCAGGAACAGGTGGCTGGGGCGAAAATTGCTGAGAAGTATTTCAACGATAAGGGCGGTGTGGATGGGACGCCGATTAGACTGGTGTTCCAAGATACTGGTGGAGATGAACAAGGGACGATCAATGCCTTCAATACTCTAATCAATCAGGATAAGGTGGTAGGTATTGTGGGGCCGACTCTCTCGCAACAAGCTTTTAGTGCCGATCCGATCGCCGATAGAGCAAAAGTTCCCGTACTCGGCCCCTCCAACACCGCTAAAGGCATTCCCCAGATTGGCGATTATGTGGCCAGAGTCTCTGCGCCTGTGGCCGTGGTAGCACCTAATGCAGTTAAAGCGGCCCTGAAGCAAAATCCCAATATTAAGAAAGTAGCCGTGTTTTTTGCTCAGAATGATGCTTTTAGCAAATCTGAGACTGAAACTTTTCAGACAACGGTTAAAGAGATGGGGCTGGAATTGGCAACAGTCCAAAAATTCTTGACTACTGATACAGATTTCCAATCTCAAGCCACTAATGGGATAAATGTCAAGCCGGATTTAATCATTATTTCTGGGTTGGCCGCGGATGGAGGCAATTTAATTAAGCAATTGCGGGAGTTGGGTTACAAAGGCGTTATCATTGGGGGCAACGGTCTGAATACTTCTAATGTATTTCCTGTTTGCAAGGCTCTTTGCGATGGGGTTTTGATTGCCCAAGCCTACAGCCCGGAATACAAAAATGAAGTTAATAAGGCTTTTCGCGAGGCTTATGGCGCTCAATTCAAGAAAGAACCGCCTCAGTTTAGCGCTCAGGCTTTTACGGGCGTACAAGTTTTTGTTGAGTCATTAAAGGCAATTAATGCTAAGTCTAAGGTTAGCGAAAAGCCGTTGACCGAGTTGCGTACAAATTTGAATCAGCAGTTGCTGGTGGGCAAGTACGATACGCCTTTGGGGGAAATTTCTTTTACGCCTGAAGGTGAGATTAATCAGAAAGAGTTTTATGTGGCAAAGATCAAAATGCATGCTGATGGAAATAATGGTAAGTTTGAGTTTTTGAAATGAATGCCCGACACGGATACACGGATGAGTTATTGAGTGTGAGTCTGAGGTTAACCCCGCTGCCCCCCTTGGGGGGCAGTCAAAAATCAGAGTAAAAATTGGGCGTTGCTTATTCTGGCGTATGAATCAACTTTTCGCTTGATGTTACAAAACTCACCCTACTTGGCTTCTAGCAATTGGGAAATCTTTAATTCATACCTGTATTCAGCAATGCCAAAACTGTATGCTGTTTGTTTTTGAATGATTTAATGTTGATGCCGAATCTCTAACTGGTAATGGACTTAACTCTGTTTTTGCAACAATTTTTGAATGGTTTGTCGATCGGCAGCGTGTATGCTATTTTTGCCCTGGGATACACGCTGGTCTTTTCTATTTTGGGAATTATTAATTTTGCTCACGGTGCAGTATTTACTTTGGGTGCTTATTTCACATATGCGCTGATGGGAGGTGCTTTCGGTTTTAATGGGTTGTGGGCTAACGCTCAAATTCCCGTGCAGTTGCCTTTTGCTGTGGCGTTAATTTTGGGAAGTGTCATGGCTGGTTTGGTGGGAGTAATTGTTGAACGAATTGCTTTTTTGCCTTTGCGCCGCCGACTCTCTGATCCTCTGCTGACGGTGGTTTCTAGTTTGGGTGTGGCCGTTGCGATCGCCAATATTATCCAATATCTTGTAGGTGCGGAAATTTACACTTTTCCTGCTAACACTTACGGCTATTTACCTGCTGCAATTAACTTCGGAACAGCCGATAAACCTATTCCAATTCGGACTGTTCAAATAGTAATTTTTGCGGTATCAGTTGCGATTGTAGCTGTCTTAACTTACTTAATAAATTTCACTAAGTTTGGCAAAGCAATGCAGGCTGTGGCTGAAGATGCTACTACTTCTAGTCTCTTGGGTATTGATACTGATAGATACATCGTTTTGACGTTTTTTGTGAGCAGTTTTCTGGCTGGTTTGGCGGGGAGTTTGGTGGGTTCTAGTGTGAGTATTGCTGGGCCGTATTTTGGTATTGCTTTTGGTTTGAAGGGTTTGGCGGTGATTGTGCTTGGGGGGTTGGGGAGTATTCCTGGGGCGGTTTTGGGTGGGTTTATGATTGGTTTGGTTGAGGCTTTTGTGCCTGGTGATTTTTCGGCTTATAAGGATGCTGTTGCTTTTGCCATATTGTTTATTATGCTATTGGTTAGACCGCAGGGTTTGTTTGGACGGCGTTTGATTCAGAAAGTCTAAGCTAATTTGCAGGACATCTCCTAAGCCAAGACGGTTTTGACAAGGGAAAATGGGTTTCCAGCAAAGACTATACCTAAACCAGGCAGTATCAACTGTTGTGGAGTTTTATATGCTTACCTATAAAACTTATTCATACTTTAGAGGGAGTTTGATGAATTCGGAAGTTCCATTAATAGTAAGCGATGGCCTTTGTTTGCGATTAGCCAATCAAGACGATATCTGCGAAATAATTAAGTTTTACAGTGACAATCAAAAGTTTTTTACTCCCTGGCATCGACATTGGGAGGAGGATTTTTTAACGGAAAGTTATTGGCAAAAACAAGTAGAGAAACATTTCCAAGAATTTGAGTCTGACAAATCTTTAAAGATGTGGATTTTTGAGAAGGCTAATCCTGAGTATATTGTCGGTAACGTTAATTTTGATAATTTTGTACGAGGTGCCGGTCAGTTTTGCTTTTTGGGATATAATCTGGCAGAAGCGCAACAAGGTAAAGGTTATATGACGGAAGCTGTGAGAGTTGCAATTCAATATGTTTTTGGAGAGTTAAATTTACATCGCATTATAGCAAATTATATGCCTCACAATCAGCGTAGCGGTAATCTACTTAAAAAATTAGGATTTTTAGTAGAAGGTTACTCGAGAGACTATTTGTTGATAAATGGTCGGTGGGAAGACCATATTCAGACTAGCTTAATCAATCCAAATTGGAAACCAAGCTTACCCGATTTTCCTTAATAACTTCTAATCTAAAATATCTCAAATCAAATGGCTACATTTTTTACTACTTATGGGTTTCTAATTGTCTCGATGTTGCTGGGTGCAATGTTGGGAATGTCGCTGTATTTGCCTTTAATGACTGGACAGTTGTCTCTGGCTAGCCCTGGTTTTTATGCTTTGGGTGGGTATATTGCGGCGATTTTATCTACAACGGTTTTTCAACAGACAGGGGGTTTATTTCCACTGCCGTTGTTGTTATTGGAGATGATAATTGCAGGGGCTGTTTCGGGGTTGCTGGGGATTTTGGTGGGCATTCCGGCGCTGCGGTTGAGTGGGATTTATTTGGCGATCGCAACTATTGCTTTTGTGGAAATTTTGCGGGTTTTATCGCTGAATCTGGACATCACTGGCGGGGCTGTGGGCATTTTTGGGATTCCGCAACCGTTTGCGACGCCGATCGAGTATTTGTGGATTGTACTACCTTTACTTTTGGTAAGTATGGGGATTGTCTATCGGCTGGAACGGATTCGGGTGGGGCGCGCTTTTGCGGCGATCCGCGCTGATGAGTTGGCGGCTGATGCGATCGGCATTAACCCAACTTTTTATAAGGTTCTGGCTTTCACGTTAGGTGCTGTTTTAGCTGGGGTTGTGGGTGCAGTTAGTGCCCATTTCCTCAATACTTGGAACGCGCGTCAAGGGACTTTTGATGCTAGTATTATTTACTTGACTTCTGTGTTAATTGGTGGTAGCAGAAGTTTTCTGGGAGCAGTTTTGGGTGGGATGGCGTTTACTGCTTTGCCGGAGGTTTTGAGGGGGATGGCGACTATTCAGGGATTGCCGATTTGGTTGGCGCAATTTCTGCGGGATGGACGTTTAATTATTTTTGGGTTGCTGATTGTTTTGGGGACGATATTTTTTCCGCAAGGTTTGGTGACGCCGGAGTTGTTGAACAGGTTAAAAAAGGGCGATCGTACTTCTATTTAAAAACAGATAGCGTTAGGATTTCGCCCCATCCTCATCAATGGCGCTGTCAACGATGTACAATTGTTAATAATTTTATTATTTAGTTGGGGAGAATCATATTAATTTTACTTCACTAGGGCGTTATTGTTGGTGGAATCCGAAGCTTCTGCTTTGAACCGCTCGCATAGGTGTTGTGCCATAAGTTGACCAACTTGCTCATGGCCTTGACTATTCCAATGACCGTCACAGTGCATAGCATTGGGAAAGCCATGTACGCAAGTTTTATTTTTTTCTGCATACTTTCGCAATCGCGGGACTGTATCCAATGTCGTAATATTGAGGCGATCGCCCAAGGCTTTGATTCTCCGATTAGGATAATACAAATCCTTAATGGCAAATTTTTTCATATACTTTTGACGAAGTATAGGCTCGGGATTGACTTGAACTCCCGTACTGACAATCAAAACCATAAAATCTGCCTTTTTGGCCTTGACTTCCTGACTCATTAGTGTAATTAATCCTTCTGTCACTTGCCAAGCCTCTTTCCATACTGGATCGATAGGTTCTTTAAAGTTATTAGCGGCTCGTTTTTTGTCTACGGCATCCACTAGACGTTTCTTATTATTTAAATCAACTTGTCTGACTACCCGCAAAATGCGTGAATGATTGACCAACCAAGTCGGAAGATAATCAACAGATGAAAACTCCAAATAGTTATGTTCTCTTGGTGACAGTTTCAGCCCTGACATATCTGGAACTAATTCCCCCTTTTTATAGACAAAAAATGGCTTACGTTTAGAAAATTCAAGTTTTTTTGAATTATTAATAATATCGTTTCCAGGAAGAAAAGCTAATATCACTAAATCTGGAGAATATTGCCAGACTTTATGGCGCAGAGTCATTAGTTCTTGATCCGTCCCATAGCCCTGAACCCCAAAATTAATTACCTCAACTTTGCGATCGCCTAAAGCAGTACATTGCTTATTGAGTTGCTTTCTCATTTTCCACCAAAAAGTATTTTCCATCGGCACTTGTAAAGATTCGACAAAGGAATCTCCCAACACTGCGATCCGAAAAGTTTTTGGTGGTTTCTCCTTGGTATGTTCGCGATCGCGTAAACCATCTTTATTGGCGCGAATGAAAGAACGATCACCTTCACCCTGCCATTCGAAATACGCGCCCGGTTTCAATGACCAACCAGCAGGGTCGTCTAATGTGTAACTATCAAAAGAAACAGGATCGCTGGGTTTTTCTATACCTTTAATTCCCCCCTGATGAAGAGCTAATTCTCCCATAAAAACACCCGCCATAATTCCTCCCAAAATTAGGCTGAGTTTTTGCGCCCATAAACTTAGTTTTTTCATCTTAGTTTGCTTGAAAATAAAAATCCTGTCTAAATCACCGCGACTATCTCAACAAGACAATCGCTACAGACCATTAATGTTTTTCTTACGAAGCTAATTTTATGCTTTTGAGCATCATAGACCGATCACCCAAAACTGAAAAGAGAAAAAAGACGGAAAAAGACGGGTATTTATAAAATTTGGATACAAGGCGGAAAAAGACGGAAAAAGACGGAAAAAGTCGGCTATACTAACTCTAGTTCTCTGACACCCCTATTGATGGACACTGCCCATATCTTGGAATTTGTAGATGAAGTGCTCAGCGCGAATACAGGCACACATCTCAATGACTTGCAGCGTAAAATTATCGAGGGAATACTGAATCGACAAAAGTATTCTAATATTGCAGATACTTATGGCTGTACGGCGGGTCATGCTAAGGATGTAGGTTACAAGCTTTTGCAAATGTTATCTGATGTTTTTGGCGAACCAGTGAATAAACATAATCTTGAATCTGTTCTAGAACGGCAATTAAATCTGAATATCTATTTCGGCGGTCGCACTACAAATTTTGGTAATAGCCACATAATTAACTATATCAATGGTTGCTCAGAACTACCCACTTCTACCCCAGATAAAAGTCTGTCTGAAACTCCTGAATTCCAAGAGAGCACGAATCAAGTTAAAATTGAAATGATTGGTAAATTACGACAGTTGGGATTGAAGGATGAGCAAATTGCAGAGGTGGTAGGGTTAGCTTTGGAGGTAGTGAAGCAGATAGATTGATAAATAGCTTTTAGTTGTTTAAAACACACATACTCAGTCAGGAGGTATAAGTTTTATGTTCGCAGTTGTCACGCCAGAAAAAATTCAATTACCACCAGGAACGGTTCTGAGGTGGCCTGGTAGTTGGCAGGATTACCAAGCACTTGTAGAACAATTGGGCGATCGTCAGATTCCGCGCATCAAATATCGACCAGGAGAGATTTTGTTAATGTCCCCTTTACCAGTACAGGGAAAACAAGCTCATATTATTGCAATGGTGGCAATGGTTTTGCTAGATTACTTGGGGCGAGATTATGAAGCGTTTACACCAATTACGATGGATTTGCCGGAAGAAAGAGGAATTGAACCAGATTATTGTTTTTATATCGATAATTGTGGGGCAATTATTGGTAAAGATCGGATTGCTTGGGGTGTTGAACCGCCACCCGATCTAGTAATTGAAATAGACGTAACTATAGCCTTTATCAAAAAGATGAGGTACAATAACAGCAGTGAGTAAACCAATTCCAAATATCGTCTGATGTAACTTC
>NZ_JAUBUR010000081.1:0-6854 GCF_036705485.1 Microcoleus sp. AT9b-C3
CTAACGAACATACATTTGATTTCCCCAAAATACGTCAATATAGTTACACACAGAAAATCATTTAGGATTGCTATAGTTGGGATGTTTGGCAGTTTAGTCATTATCTCGCCCCTCAAATTGATTGAGTAAATCTTGCAATTTTGCCTTGCCGTCTGCGAACTTTCTCCCCTTCATTTTGAGAATATTCTCAATAATCCAAGTAGGTGATTTACCCACTTCCCGTGACTTACAGACTTCCGCATACAGCGCTTTATCTAGCTCAGATGGCTCAGAAGCGGTAGCTAGGGTAGTTACTTCCGGTTCCTCGGAGTCTTTGCTGTATATGGCTTCCAGCACTTCCCGTGCAGATTCCACATCTTCCACGGAGGAAGTCAAAATCGCCTCAGCTTCCTGCTGTCTCTGCTGCTGACTTACATAGGCGCTGACGGCGATTTCATCCACCACATCAGCAGTAATTGCCCTGGTTTTGATTGCCTCAATTTCCCCTTGCTCAGACAGTTGGCGGGCGATGTTGCCAGCCGAAACCGCACAAGCAATTGCAGCGCACAAACTAACACCTTGCAGCGCTTTGTGAGTGTCTAGCTTTTTGTCTAGTGCTGCTAGTGGAACCAACCACAGCACGACAGAGGACGCACTCAACACAAACAGTTTTAGCTGCATGATTCCCCCTCAAATAACTTGCTTGAATGATTGTTGATTTCGCTAGCAGCTTTCTCAAAATCAAGGTTTTCAGCTCGAATCGCTTTTTCTAGAGCAGCGGCAACTCTGTCTTCAAATTCGTACTGTAAGTCGGTAAAATCCCAGTCAAAAATTGCACATTCGTCTTTTTTTTGTCGCTTATTCCTTGCGTATTCTTTCAGGTTTTCAGTTTTTATTTCTTCGACAAAATGCGAGAAAAGATTGACAAAAAAATCTGAACTCAGCTCTAACTGCATAGAAACACCCCCAAACCAATCAGCAGCATCGCTAAACCGCCGATTAACAAGGCTTGTAAGTCGGTGACTGAAATCTTTATCAACTTGCTCAGTGAGTAGTCAAGCAACCAACTCAGCCCCCAAGCAATTGCAATTGCTGCTAACAGGAATAAAACCGCTTTCATTGCCATCGGATGCAGGCTCGCTATCCACCCTAAAAGGGAGAAAGCGACGCATCCGGCAACAAAATAATTTGCCAGATACATCGCTTTCATTTAGTTAGTCCCTCCCGTCAACTGGGCTTTAATTTCATCAATGCGAGCGCGGGCATCACTGTCAGCTTTATCAATCCCTAGCCCCAGTCGCGCATAACCAGGACGCAAATTGTGTAAGTGCTTAGCCAGTCGAGTGTCTGAGCGCTTTTTACTCAGTTCGTTGTCGGCTACAGCACCTTCGTATTTGCGGTGATGGCGGTGAACTTTAGCATCGGCTTCTTCAACTTTTGCCAGTGCTTCATAGGCGCGTTTAGATTGTTTTGCACCGTCGGTTTTTTCCTTTGCTAAGTCCTTCACGGCGTCCGCTTCTTCCTTGGTAAAGTAGCGCGGTGCGGTAACTACGGGAACACTACGAATGCTGGAAAAATTACCAGGATTTAGTGGTGTGATGACACTTGCGTCAGTGCTGGCTAAAACCTTAGATTTGTCGATTGCGTGTCCACCATCGTTGCTGGCAGTAAGTTTTCCAGCATCGGATTTACCACCGAACAGTCGCAGTTGTAAGCTCATAATTTTGTCCCAATTTGAATGTTTACGCGGACTGGGGGAAATAAATTCAGGGGGTTGATTTGTCGCCACATGGACATTGCCAGCACAAACACTCCCGCCGATGCGAGCACGAGTGCGACGAGTTGCCCGAAGTCAACCCAGTCTAAAAAGCTGGTGGAATTCTGGCGGGCGAAACACACGGGGAATGAACCGTCGTTAGTCCAGTCAAGGGTGTCTACAGTGTCTACACCAGTGCTGTCTACAGTGTCTAGTGGCGTGTCTAGCAAGCTGTCTAGCGATTCACCGTCAACGAGGTAGAGTTCTAGCAGCGCTTCCCACGTGGCAGTTTTGCTGAGTTTTCCGAACTGTTTGGCGTCTTCATTGGTGAAGCCGCGGTCAAAGGCGATCGCCCTGAGTTTGTCAATGCGACGGTAGTTGATGGCGGGCTTAGTCATCCCCGCCCCCCATCCGGCTGAAAGCCAGTATCGAGTACAAAACTTTTTGGGACTCAGCTATTTGGTGAATAGAAAGACCCAGTGCATCGGGAGATTTGTCCGACCAGGTTTCAAGGAACAGGAGGGCGCTGTTGATGGGATGCTCTAACTCTT
Organism: Microcoleus sp. AT9b-C3; assembly: GCF_036705485.1. Lineage (NCBI taxonomy): Bacteria > Bacillati > Cyanobacteriota > Cyanophyceae > Oscillatoriales > Microcoleaceae > Microcoleus > Microcoleus sp. AT9b-C3. The sequence goes on from NZ_JAUBUR010000081.1 coordinate 2,287, forward strand.
CAACTTGAGAGTATTGAGTCTCCGTACTTTCTGTTAAGTAGCGCTGAGCCACATGGACAAACTCTTGCCACCGCTCGCATTCCTCAAATCCTTCTAGCGCTTCTATCAAAGCTTTATTAAGCTCGCTGAGCGTTTCGCGGTCGATTAAAACAGTCTCAACCGAATCGCAAGTCAATAAGAATTGCGATCGCCCCTCCGTAGAAGGGAGTAAATCTGGCATGATTATTAAGCTCCAAACGTTGTGATTGAACGGTTGGGGAAGTCGTGGTTAGTTCGGTGTGCCAACACCGCTCTACCGCGCATCAATCTTCCTTAGTTACTCACGATTGCAGACTTACAATCCCTTGTCAACACCGGGACTGTAAAGTTTTGTTTCAAATTATTCGGCTAGCAACTCCATCACTTCGTCGGACGTAATGCCGTAAATAGCGGCTAGCAGTTTGATACTTTTCCCGTCACTTCCCAACTGTTTAAGCACCCCGATCGCACTAGCCAATGGAATAGCTTCTGTTGTGGAATGAGTTAGTAAATCAATCGTTGTCTGAGTATTGGCTCGTTTTTTATAAATGCCTTCATTCATCTGTGTTGAATGCCCTAAACTCTTAGCTCTTGTCTCCTGAGACATCCCCGCCATTTGACCGTTGAGATTAGCCAGGTGGCGTAAGGCGTGAGATTGGGTAAAGCCCTTATTCCATCTTTTTAAAGTAGCCCACGCACGGTCATTGTATGCACCAGAAATCGTCTTTGGATTGCTCGATATCAACTTAACTTCAGGCAATTGCCCTAATTTAATTCCCAAGCGTTCGATTAAATCAGAGTGAGTAGGAGGAAGCATTGGTACACACAATCGATAACCAGTCTTAGTTGTGGTTTCTAACTTGGTTTTTTCCCCTACTACGGCAATCATTTTTGCGTTACTTGGTTCACTCAGTGCCGGGATAGTAATGCCATCTTTCGTCTTAAACGGTTCGTGGACGTTCTGGATCGCAAACACTTCATGTACTCGAAAACCATACACCATCTGCATCGAGAATACCCACAGCCATCGTTTGCGCGACTCTAAGTTGTATCGTTTATCATCGGAGATAGCCAAAACTTCTGCGTGAAATCTCAAAAATTCATCAACTGATATAGACTGAAGGTCTTCTCTGAACTGTGTCTGCGTGCTGTTAATTTCTTTAAGGTGAATAAGCAAGTCAGTGTTGCCAACAGTCTCAGCAAGCTTACGCATGGCGCACAAGCAGTTCTTAAAACATTTAGTTCCTACTTGTTTACTGTGAACTACTAGCAGAATGTCTGCCAGGTTCACGACAGTATTTTGTGGTAATAGCTTGAAATAGTGTCCGTAAACGCATCGCCAACTGTATTGGTGGCTAGCATTGTTCTTGTCGCGCAGTTGACGACGCTTTGTGTGTCCATCCCAATATTCTTTTTCTACTTTTGCTATCGCTTCACCGAACGTCATCAAATCATTCTTGATGACGTTTTTTTCTAGAATCACATCATCATACCAAGCCAAAAACTGAGACTCGGTTTTTAGTGATTCTAGAGCGCTAGCGACTAGGTGAGCCCGCCTCAAAGCATCAGTAATACCTTGCATAGTCAGGTAACACCCACAGGCTTTATTGACTCGCTTGACACCCAACTTGAATTGAAGTGTTATGTAGCCACCGCTAGCTTTGCTGTCTCTTTTTAGACCCACTCCTTTGGGGCATTCTTTTTGGGCTTGTTTAAAGTAGTCCAGAATCCGCTCATAGCCAATCAGGTAGTCAGCGGTGGTACTTGCTGTGACTGGATAAGATTTTTCGCTCATCTTTCGCTCCCTAGTATGAGAATGCCGAGTTTGCTTGCTGTAGACAGCGTACAGCAAGTCGCTCGGTATTCGCTCAAATCCAAAAAAGGACTTTCAGAGTGGGGATAAAGAATGGCTAGAACGACGTAAACTCGTCGAGTGAGAACTAAGCGCTAATTCAAATCCCACCCTCTCCGTTTTTGAGAAAATGCCTGGTTTTTGGGCAATCGCCACTTGGTGAGACACACCTGATTTCAATTGACAGCCGTAAAGGCCGAGAGTCGATCGCTCAAACTCCCCTCCACTCAAATAACTCCAATTGCTGGAATTCTCTTAGGGTTCCCAGGCTCACCCACCAACGCGGATGATTTTCCCTGTCTTCCAACAGGCTCCTCGGGCGTACTTTTATCCTGTTTCCGAGGGACTCTCGGTACAGCATCCAAATAGATTCCCAGTCCATCCAGACCGCGCTGCAAAATAACTTTTGCAGCATCCACATCGGCATCCTCATGATAACCGCATTCTTCACAGATAAATTTTTCCTGATCTCGATTTGTGGGACTGACATACCCGCACTCGCTGCATTCCTGAGAGCTAAAGTGAGGCACCGCTTCATAAACCAGAACGCCCGCCCTTTCGGACAAAATCTTGACTTTCTGTTTTAAGGAACCCCAAGCAGCATCAGCAATGGCTTTGTTTAGTCCAGATTTAGCAGACTGACCGTTAGGCAGATACTTTCCGTTTTCATCCTGCTTTGGTTTGCAGCGTGCCATCATGCCTTGAATATTAAGATTCTCGAACACAATCAGGTCAAACTGCTTGACCAAGCTATTAGCTATCTTCCATTGGTAATCCTCTCGTCGATTAGCAACTTTTTGTTCCAGTCTTGCTAAGCGCTGGCAGGCTTTTCTTCTGCGGCGGGAACCTAAAACCTTGCGGCTGACAGCACGGTTTAGTCGCGCTCGCGGACGCTCCATCTGTTGATAAAATCTGGGATTGGCAATGGTTTGTCCCGTACTCAGAGACATTAACTTCTTGATACCCAGATCTACTCCTACTGCTGTTTTAACTTTATTCGCTGCCGGAACATCTGGAACTGACTCATCTTGCAAGAGAACAGAAATATAAAAGCCATCTGCTTTTTTTCCAACAGTGGCGGAACGAATGCTGAAACCATTAAGAAACGGTCGGGACTGAAAAAACGACATCCAGCCAATACCGGGAAGTCGGACTTTGTTCCCTTTAAAGGCGACATCTCCCGGCGGGTAGGTGAAAGAGCGAAATTTACCCTGCCGCTTTGTTTTCGGATATTTGCCCAATCCTCGGAAAAAGCGCCCAAAAGCAGCATCAACCTGTTTCAGCATTTGTTGCAAAACATGGTGAGAGATTTCTTTATACCAAGGACGCTCCTGCTTCAGGTCAACCAGATTGGCATCTTGTTGAGCTAGCGGAGTCCTTTTCTTGCCTTTTGCTGTCCAAGGATTGCCGTACAAAGCACCTTTGCTTAACGAGCAAGCAAGGGGACAACACTCGGCTTGAGTTTCGATGAAGCAGTAGTTCCCCATTACAGGGAATCTTGCTTGCTCGTAGGCTTCTGTCCGCTCCCTAACTCTAAAGTTGTATTGCAAGCGAAGCAAATGAATCCACCGCTCGATTGTTTGAGTTTGTTTGGGCGATGGATTCAGCTTGTAAACGTAAGCAAGCAGCATAGTGTACTAAGTTAACCAAGCTACTGATTGAGCAGATGAGCAACTTGCTGCGCTGTGGAATGGGAGATGCTAGCGCATGAGCTCACCCCATTAGGATTGAGTGTGTTGATCCGCTTGGCACTGAGAACTTTGGCAAAATCTGTAGCAGCCAGTTCCTCTATAGTCATGCCATCTTTGCAGTTTTGTCCTTGTTTCAATCCTCTTGCTGTTCGGAAATCTTTAGTACCGCCAATGATAGGCTGATATACCATCGCCTTGCAGCGAGCAAAATGCTGTGGAACCTGAACCCCATGTTCATACAAAGCTGTCTCGTAGGAGTCTTCTTTGGGAATAGAGTCAAGACGGGCTCCAATATATTCACGGCTTTTGCCTTGTTTTTCCCAAGTTTTAATTGCTCGTTGGCGACTGCGGAGAATGCCAAGCTCTGGGTCAGCATCCTCTTCAATTCGTTCTTTGACAGCAGCGAGTACCCACACATAGAACTCTGGAGACAATGACTTAGCGTAATCAATAGCTAATTTGTCGATCGCGTAAGTTCCACAACCCTTACCACTGCCTCTCTTGATGGTCATTAAACCAGCATCAATAGCTAGTTGTTTAATTTGTTTTGTCCAACCTCTATATGCCTTTTTGAAACTTTTGGTCGAGCTTTGTGCGGGCTTGGTTTCCACAAGTTCATATATGGTAGGTTTTAATTCGGGCTTGGCTTCAAGCACCAACTGCAACAGCAAACGACAGGTATCCTCTAGTTGAAGCCACCGATCTGCTTCATGGGATATGACAGACCCCATAGCTCTCCACATATCAGTCAGACACACTAGCCCACCGTTATGTTGACGATGGATTGCAAAACCTTTGTAGTCCATACTGTAACTCGGTAATTTGCCCATATTGAAAAACCCTCCACTAAAATCAAAAACTGTCTTGACATATTTGTGACCGTGTGGTAGTGGCTAAGGGTTGACAAATGTGCTATGATAAAAGCACAAGAGTGCGATTCGTTTAGTCAAAATGAGTAACAATACTCAAGGATGGCTAGTATGGCTCCAAAAGCCATAACAACTAAA
>NZ_JAUBUR010000082.1:0-6853 GCF_036705485.1 Microcoleus sp. AT9b-C3
GTGTCGGGGTATATCCTCTGGCATCAGAGGTTTGAAGGCAAGATTTAGAGCGACGGTCGCAGATCGATTTTGGAGCGTTCGAGTTAGTGTTAGAGCAAGCGAAGGTTTTCACCGAGTTTGAAGTAGAGACAAATCGTTTTTAATATTACTCCAATCGTGTGCCGATGTGTACTCTTGCTTTGGCACATCTAGGGGTATCAGTTTTATGGATTTCACCAGTCTCAAGGTCTGTCATAAGTGTCGCATTCACTCACACAAAGTATTCAAGAACCTGGCAACAGGAACAAAACATCGGTTGACTGCTTCCTTGGCTTCAAAAGTGCATCTGGTCGTTAAGGATAAAGGTAAGTTGCTGAACTTTATGTTTACCCTAGGCAATATGGTTGTGACAAATGAGTTAGCCATAAGTTACACTTAAACAAGTTATTTACATCATTTCCTAAATGATTTGTAGCGACGTAAGATAAACAAATAAGGATAAACAATTACAGAGCCTATCAATAAATAAATCTGGAACGCTTTAAAGGCTATAAATTCTAATGCTGATTCTTTTTCTCTTTGTATTTTAACTGGCTGGGAACTGCTCAATGCGTTTTCTAAATTAATTATTGTGTTTAGACTGGAATCGTTCGCAGAGAGGGTATATTGGATTTCTTCAATCAGGGAGTTTATATTACCAGGATCTGCCTGAATAAAAGCATCAACACCACTTGCGGAGAATCTCTCCCGGTCACTTGCCATGAATTGACCGCCCCATTTTAAAATAATGGGAATTTGTGCGGTTTTTGGGTTAGATTTTAACAGCCGGATATTTTCCGTCCAATTCACTTCTCTATATTTACCCCCATAACCACTATTAACTATAATTATATCCACTTGTTTATTAGTTGCGAGTTGCATTACGGTTTCTACGTCAAACCCATAATATACAACAAAAGTGGATTTAAACCTAAATGTTTTCGCTACCACACTAAAATTAAACCAATTATCTTCAACTATTAAAACTTTTGTTGAGGTTTTAAGTTGTTCAGGTTCATCAATCTCTGCGATAGCACAACGGTTTATAGGATGAAAATTAAAAATAGCAATTATTTTTAGATTCTCATTCTGAAAACCCAGTAAATCATACCAGGCTAGTGCAGGAAATGAACAATAAACTAAATTCCAGTGACAGGAGTTGTTATCTGGCTCACAGACCAGTAATTTGACATAACAAAGCCATAAAGAAAATTCAGTATTCATTTTTTTATACTTAATCCGCTACTTGTATTTATAAACAACTTGGTGCTTTTAACAATACCTATTTAACTTTTACTGGGTTCTCAATTTGGCAACGGGTTAGGTTACGCAGGTTTAGCTTGTCCAGGAATAACCTTACCTTTGCCCAAAATATTTAGATGTCGAGTTCTCAATTAATGCGCTCGCTTTTGATTGAAGCCAAGTATGTAACTGTTTGATCGACTAAAACATCTCATCCAATAAATCGGTAACGTCTCCTTGGTCGCGACCCCGGTTATTATCGTAAATCATCAGCGTGTTGAGGTTCCTGTGCCTGCTGAGTTTCTGAACCTTCCGCACATTCCCATCTGTTGCGTCCAGTGCCGCCGTGATAGCTGTCTGTATTCTACGCCCCCCATCCCGACATGGAACCGCGTTAAGAAATCCCTCAGACAGGTGCAGTAATGCAACAAATATGCCAGACTTTCAAGCGTCAGGTCGGGTATACACCAAGCATGAAGATAGAACGGCACGGACAAGCAAAAATCCTTACGCAACAAGAAATCGAACTGCTGTTCAACGAAGGTTTACAAACCGCTCGCGATCGCACCTTGTTCGGAGTTTGTCTCTACACGGCTTGTCGGATTGCCGAAGCTTGTTCCCTGGAAGTCATCGATATTTACACTGCCAGAGGTACAGTCCGACCTACAATCAACTTCCGCAAGGGCAACACCAAAGGTCAACTCCAAACTAGGACGATTCCAGTAATTGAAGATTTGCGAAGTCTCCTGACATCTTGGAAACCCAACGCCGGCCAGACTTATTTATTCCCCGGCCGCCACCCGTCCCATCATTGGAAGCATTTGCACCCCGACTCAGCGGACAAGGTTTTGAGAAAAGCGTTCGATCTAGCCGGCATCGAGGGAGCCTCCACCCACAGCTTCCGCCGCACAGCTCTCACCCAGATGAGCAACGCCGGAATTCCGCTGCGGATAATTCAAGAAATCAGCGGTCACAGCAACCTCGAACAGTTGCAGCACTACCTAGAAGTGAAGCCGGATCAAGTCAAAGGAGCGATCGCCTCTTTATCGATGCTTTCCTACACCGGAAAAGCTACATTTCCCGGTCTAGAGCATGAATTGCCCGCTGTGCTGTTACCGAGAGAGCAACTGTCACAAGACCTATCAGACTCGGAGCCTGAAGAAATTCCCGATTGGTAACGAGCAATTTTAGATTTTAGATTTTAGATTTTAGATTTTAGATTTTAGATTTTAGATTTTAGATTTTGGATTTTGGATTGACACTCGCGTATCAAGAGCATCGAGTGCCGATCGCTTTCTTTCGATCGGCAGAAGCCCTCACCCCTGGATTTGTTAAAATCGTTGGTCATGTGGAGCAGGTGCATCTACAAAACCTGCTTTTAGGAGAACTTTTGACTATGTGGCTTAAATTTGGTGTTGCTCCCAACGGTAACTTGGCGAGCATTGATGAGGTTGTGCGCGGAAAAACTAACCTCGCTTGTCTCTACTGCGGAGGCGGATTGACAGCGAAAAAGGGGAAAGTGAAAGAGCACCACTTCGCGCACACTGAGGAAACTTGCAAACCAGTTTCGCAGCGGATTAAAACCAAAGCGTTTCCCGCGCTGCCCCTTTACGACAACTTCACCATCCAGCTTAAGGGTGAAGAATTGGAGCAATTGAAAGTGCTGTGGAAAGAGTACGGCGCACAAAATTACGGCATTCCCAAAGACTTGGTAAACTTTCGGTGGGAACTCAAAGGATTGCTAGAGTCGGAGGGCGATGGCTACGCCCCGTTCCTACGCTCTTATCACTTTACCGACTTGGGTAAAATCCCCGTCGGCGCTCTTCCCCTGGCGCTGTTCAACAAAGTCCAAGAACCGCTGCTGCTGTCAGAGTTAGTTAAGTTGGAGCAATCCACAGCGGTGGCTGAAGCAGCGGGGTTATCTTGTTTGGAAGAACGGCGGGCGGATTTACTAATTTATCGAGCACAGCTTCGTCGGATTTTGGTGAACTCGCTCTATTTTCTGGAAGTCAAAGCTGACGAAAGCTGCTTCTATAAAATTGGGGTGACAACTCGATCGATCGAGGAACGCATCGCCGAAGTACAGCGGGATGTGAGAGCGCATTACTCGGATGTGGTTGTCAATTTGCTGGGATTGTGGGAACACCGGGGGAATGTGGAGCTGTACTTCAAGCACCGGTACAAAACGTTTAATTACCGCATCGGAAAGCTGACAGAGTATTTCGCGTTTCCCGATGTCAAGGTTGTTCTGAACGATCTGTACGAGATGGAACCCAAAATGCTGAGTGATGTTGAGTTGGATGCAATTAACGGAGCGAGTGCGAACAACACGGATGCCTGAATTCCGCAGTTTGCCACAAGTCAAGTTAGCCTAAAGTTAACAGCCGTTTTGTGCAGGTGCTGGCTCAATAACCCACTGAAAATCATGAAAGCAGACACCATCGAAATTGTTGGTTTTCACGCGCATATTTACTTTGACGCCGATAACCGCGATGCTGCGGAGCGCGTGCGCGAAGGATTGGCTCGGTTTGAGGTGCAGCTCGGACGCTGGCACGACAAACCCATTGGGCCCCACCCCCAAGCGATGTATCAAGTTGCGTTTTTACCCCCGCAGTTTGGCAAAGTCGTTCCCTGGTTGATGCTCCACCGCGAGGGGTTAGATATTCTCGTCCATCCCGAAACAGGGGACGATGTGGCAGACCACACAACACATTCTTTGTGGCTGGGAGAAAAACTGGAGCTGAATGTCGAAGTTCTGCGACCTAGGACAGCCAACGCGAGTTTCTGAGCGATCGCTCCCTAAAAAGTAGCAGTTCCTTCGTTAACTTGCTTTCGAGTTCAATTAACAGTAAAGGCGCTTAGAGTGCGTTAGACCACGGGGCGCTTTTACGGTCATCAGAAACTCTTAGGAAAAACGCTGCTGCCAGAAACGCTGCTGAACTCACGCTTCTGGTAACTCCTGTAAAATCTGTTCTACTGTTACCTTCAGCGGAGGTAAATTATTCTGTACGATCGCCCAAACTAGGTTTAGCGAAACTCGGAAATATTCATGCACTACAAGATTTCTAAACGCTACAATTTGCGCCCAAGGGACTTGGGAATATCGGCTAGTTAACTCGGACGATAACGCATTTGTTGCTTCTCCGATAATTTGCAGGTGATGAACAATCCAAATTTGAATCAATTCTTGGTTATCAAATGCCTGCCTGCCAAGGCTAGCATATCGTTCAATTGCGGCTATTGCATCTAATATATCTTGCAGCCGTTCCGTTTCCCGCCGAGAGAGTGGTACAGCTTCCTGCAAAACGCGCTCCCGAATGCGTTCTTTCAACATATCTACTGTGGCGATATCGACCTTGCGATTGAGTAGTTGTTCCAAATCAAGCAATAGCCCACCTGGAAACCAAGGCGTGATTTTGTCTAAATCGTAATCCACTAACAAATCAATATCGCTTTCTGGGGTCGCTTCGCCCCGCGCTACAGAACCGAATACGCGCACGTTGTAGGCTCCGTGCTTTTGGGCAAGTGCGAGAATTTGCGATCGCTCACAATACAGTAATTCTTGAATGCCTAATCCTGTGAAGCTCATCAAACCCTCCTCAATGCCTTAAGATGGTGCTTCCCACACTGGGGTAATTGCTAGTTAATCAGCGAAAGTCGCCTAAATCTGTAAGCATTCAAAGCCAAGCTATCAGACATTGTAGAGTATTGTAGTATGTTCAATAAAGCTTTCACAGTTAACAGGAGTTCAACTGGGAATGCAAATTGAACCCTACGACCCTCACCACCAAGATGGCAGTTGTTCGTCTTTCGCTTCGAGCATGGGCTCCGGTCTTTGATTCGATTCAAAACGCGATGAATGCTGAGGTTTACCAGGCATTCTATCCCAATCATTGGCGTGTGAGCCAGCAAAAAGCTGTGGAGGATGTCTGTGCTGCGGAAGACACGAATATATGGGTTGCGATCGATGCAAGTTCTACTGTGGGCTTTGTAGCCGTGAAACTACACTCGGAGGACAGCATGGGTGAAATCTACATGGTTGCTGTCGATCCAGACTTTCAAGGTCAAGGGATTGGTAGCGCTTTGATAGAATTCGTTCTGGGTTGGATGAAAGATGCTGGGATGTCTATTGCGATGGTTGAAACTGGGGGCGATCCGGGTCATGAAAGAGCCCGTCACACCTATGAAAATGCGGGCTTCGAGCTATTCCCAGTTGCGAGATACTTCAAGAAGCTCGCTTGTGCAAATGTTAAGTCTCAAGGTTTACTTTGTTCTCTTTGGGCGATCGCACTCGTTCCAATACTTCGCCTTGGCATGATTTCCGAAGGCTCTGCTTCCAGCAAGCGGCAAAGCCACATAGGATAAGACCGATATAGGGGGTGGTATCCAGCAAAAGTCACGGATAACACCCAGGAACCCGGACTTAACCTGCTTTCGTTTCTGTTTAATTCCTTAAAACTAGGATGTTGTCCAACATATCTGATGGATAATCCACCCCCCGGTAAAGGTATTATCCACATATCTGCGGTTGAATGCACAGTTATATTTTTTTGGCATCAAATGTGCCAATAGCAACAATTGGAGAAAACAGATGTGGGATGAAAGATACAGTGTCCAAGAGTATGTATATGGCACAAACCCGAACGAATTTTTGGAAGCAAACGTCAGCAGTATTCCAAAAGGTAAAGTTCTGAGCTTAGCCGAAGGAGAAGGGCGGAATGCCGTTTTCCTTGCGAAACAGGGTTACTCTGTAACCGCTGTAGATGCCTCTCTAGTTGGTTTGAATAAAGCCAAAAAGTTAGCCGAGGAAAACGGGGTGGTTGTTGAGTTTATTCATGCTAATTTAGCAGATTATGATTTAGGCGAGAATCAATGGGACGGAATTGTATCTATATTTTGTCCCTTGCCCTCTTCAATAAGAAAACAACTTCATAAAAAAGTTGAATCCGGGTTAAAGCAAAACGGTGTGTTTCTGCTTGAGGCTTATACACCCGATCAGTTGAAGCACGGTACTGGCGGCGGAAATTCAGTAGATTCGATGCAATCTAAAGAATCTTTAAGCATTGAGTTAGCTGGCTTAAAGTTTAGGCATCTAATTGAACTTGAGCGTGATGTAGTAGAAGGTATTTATCACACTGGCATTGGTGCCGTAGTTCAGGCGATCGCATCAAAAGAAATATAACATTCTGGTGCAGCGGATTGCCTGAAGCCGATACGGTGAGATGCTCCAGAACCCAACAACCGCTGACCAGAACTGTTAGCTATCTTTGTACAGAGGTGTTGCACTCTCTGTGCACAGCCATTTGATGTTGTCCAATGAAGGCTAATCATTGGAGGTTTTAATTGGAACTTCTGGAGATTGCAGGTACGACCAATGCTGGGAGAGTAAAGTGTACCGCTAGATTCACAGTTTGAAATCTGATGCCAGCGATGGCATCCTATCCTTCAACCAAATAATGTCTAAGCGATGTCGGATTGCAACTTGCTCAAATAATGAAGTAAGTACCCACTCAATGAGTGGCTACCTAGTCCAATTTTACCACCATTTTACCAACATTTTTGCCTTCAAAAAGACCGATGAACGCATCCACCG
>NZ_JAUBUR010000083.1:0-6832 GCF_036705485.1 Microcoleus sp. AT9b-C3
CCGGACGGAATTGATGTCTATTTCGATAATGTAGGAGGCGAAACGCTGGAAGCGGCGCTCTCGGCATTACGGGTGCACGGCCGGATTATCGCTTGTGGCAGCATCTCCGGTTATAACGATGAAAAGCCCCAGCCGGGCCCTTCCAATCTATTTAATATGATTGGCAAACGCTTGACAATGAAAGGGCTAATCGTTAGCGATTGGCTCGATCGCCAGAGTGAATTTGAACAAGAAGTGGGCGGCTATTTCCAAGCTGGCAAACTGAAGAACAAGGAAACAGTGGTGGTAGGAATCGAGCGAGCGGTGGATGCGTTCATCGGTCTTTTTGAAGGCAAAAATGTTGGTAAAATGGTGGTAAAATTGGACTAGGTAGCCACTAATTGAGTGGGTACTTGCTTCATTATTTGAGCAAGTTGCAACCCGATAGCGCTTAAACATTATTTGGTTGAAGGATAGGATGCCATCGCTTGCATCAGATTTTAAACTATAAATCTAGCAGTACACTTTACTTTCCCAGCATTAGTCGTACCTGCAATTGCCAGAAGTTCCAATTAAAACCTCTAATGATTAGCCTTCATCGGACAACATCAAATGGCTGTACACAGAGAGTACAACACCTTTGTGCAAAGATAGTTAACAGTTCTAATCAGCGGTTGTTGAACTCTGGAGCATCTCACCTAAGCGGCTTCAGGCAATCCGCTGCACCAGAATGTTATATTTCTTTTGATCCTATCGCCTGAACTACTGCGCCAATGCCAGTGTGATAAATACCTTCTACTACATCGCGCTCAAGCTCAATTAGATGCCTAAACTTCAAGCCAGCTAACTCAAGGCTTAAAGATTCTTTAGATTGCATCGAATCTACTGAATTTCCGCCGCCAGTACCGTGCTTCAACTGATCGGGTATATAAGCCTCAAGCAGAAACACACCGTTTCGCTTTAACCCTGCTTCAACTTTTTTATGAAGTTGTTTTCTTATTGAAGAGGGCAACGGACAAAATATAGATACAATTCCGTCCCATTTATTTTCGCCTAAATCATACTCGGCTAAATCAGTATGAATAAACTCAACAATCACCCCGTTCTCTTCGGCCAACTTTCTGGCCTTATTCAAACCAACTAAAGAGGCATCTACAGCGGTGACAGAATAACCCTGCTTCGCAAGGAAAACGGCATTCCGCCCTTCTCCTTCGGCCAAGCTCAGAACTTTACCTTTTGGAATACTGCTGACGTTTGCTTCCAAAAACTTGTTCGGGTCTGTGCCATATGCGTACTCTTTGGCACTGTATCTTTCATCCCACATCTGTTTTCTCCAATTGTTGCTTTTGGCACATTTGATGCCCAAAAAATTATGTATTCAACCGCAGATATGCTGGAGAATACCTTTACCGGGGGTGGATTATCCATCATATCTGTTGGACAACATCCTAGTTTTAAGGAATTAAACAGAAACGAAAGCAGGTTAAGTCCGGGTTCTTGGGTGTTATCCATCGCTTCTGATAGTTTATCCTGAAAATCAGGGCTGTTAGTTGTCACTTTTGCTGATAATATCCTCTCTATCGGTCTGATCCAGGATTGGCCTAATGTCGCAATCTACTGGCCCGATGCAGCTTTACCGCTTGCTTGAGGCGGAGCCTTCGCAGAGCAGGAACGAGTGCGATCGCCCCTCGCTGTAGGTTGGGTTGGGTTTGTCAAGTCCTTGCTGGTGAATCAATGTAACGTGAAACCAAACATGACTCGATTGGGCGATCGCGCCGGGGTTGAGGTGGAGAAGCATTTATGAGTATCGGTTTCATCCTTCAACCCAACGTACAAGAGCGAGCTATCGCATTAAATTGCAAGGATAGAATGCGATGGCTTGCATTAGATTTCAAACTGCCAATCTCCCACTCACACTTCACTCTCCAAGCATTGGTCTTACCTGCAATTCTCGTGAAATTCCAATTAGAACCTCCAACGATCGGCTTTTATTTTGATTGCAACCTGCAGTTCATGTCGCATACAGAGCTATCTAACGCACTTGTTCCGCCGACGGCTGGAGGATCTTGTTAGGTACGTTCTTGCTCTACCATGACTCTGGATACTCGGCATGGGTTGGAAGCCCTCCGCTAGCACAACTCCACGGTGCTCTCGATGCCCAGAAAATGCGATCCGTCGGAGTGATAGGCGGTGCTGTATCCAACGAGCCGGCTGGAATAACCACAATTAGGCCGTTGCGCGTTAGACGCGGGAGCGGGCACCCGCAATTACTGCAAAACCATTTGCTGAAGCTAATCGCCGTAGGAAGGTCATAACGTGTGATGCCTTCTTCCCCTGAAAGCCATCGAAACTGGCTCGGCTCAACGGTTAGATTTGTGGCGTGGCCTGTACCCGTGCCTTTGCGACACCGCGAGCAGTGGCAATGAGCCATTTTCTGAAACGGTGGGTTCACTTCAAAGGTCACAGTTCCGCAAAGGCAACTACCGTGAATGCTGGGCTTATCCATCTGCTCTCTCCGAGTGTCTAAATATTATTAGGCAACGATTCTAGTTATCCACCCGGACTAGATGGATAGTCAGAATCGTTCTGTATATCATTCTAAATTTAGTGGATAGGTAGAATTGTTCCGTATATTAAGTATTTTCTGGAGGAAATGCTGAATTTTTCCGTATATCTTCAAGTGCAATTGCCCATTGCCCTAGGTTGAGTTGAGCTTGCCACGTCCTTGCTTGTGAATCAGGTTAAGGTGAAACCAAACATAGCTCGATTGGACGATCGCACCGGGGTTGAGGTGGAGAAGCATTTATGAGTATTGGGTTTCATCCTTCAACCCGACCTACAAGATCGGGCGAGCGCATTAACTAGAAGGATACAATGGGCGAGAGAAATTAGATTTAAAACTGTGAATCTAGCAGTTACACTTCTAGATACCCCACGTATTATCCCAGCTATAGCACTCTTGAATCAGTTGATGTACCGCAGCACCTGCGGTTGAAAATGTACCGCAATTAGTTCTTTTTGTTCCAGATGCCGCATGACCGACATCTTGATACAATGCAAACTGACCGTTCTCAGAATGAATAGAAAGCGTAACAGCAACGCCATTTACATACTGTTTCCACAAGCTAACAAATGAAGATCCGATCGGGATCAGGTTTACATCTTCGACATCACAAATCCATTGCCGCTGTTGCAAGTCTGTCCGCGTATGTTCCTCTATCATTACATTCCATGCTCAAATCGTATTTGAGTTGTATCATTACCTAAATAAACAAACACTAATTGAGCCAAAACTGTACTAGACACGGATTCTAAACAACGATTTACAAGAACGAACGGGTGATCGCATTAAGTGGAAGGATACAATGCGCGAGCGAAATCCATACATCTGCACAAGCGAGCTTCTTGAAGTATCTGGCAACTGGCCAGAGCTCGAAGCCAACCTTTTCATAGGTGTGACGGGCTCTTTCATGACCGGGATCGCCTCCAGTCTCAACCATAGCAACAGACATCCCAGCGTCTTTACTTGCCACAGAAGTGGTGGAACGGAGGACTGAGCGATTTCAATGCCCCTGGGTTCACGATTGGGTATTCTGCTCGTCCAGCTCTCCTGCATTTACTGGAAGCGGGCCTTGTAAGCGTTACTAAATTCACTGCGGGTTCAGGACAGTTGTAGGTAGCTTTTCTAAAGCTTTCCCAAATAAAGAATACCGGGAGCAATGGTCGCTCCCGGTATCAGCTTTTCCAGTTCCGTTGTTGTTAAGTAAATCCAATCAGGCTTAATGAAAGGAAAATTTGCCTCACTCGATTAAGCACAGCCCATCGTTATTGGTTAGCCTGTTCCAAAGCGGGATTCGTTGAAGTTCCAGCAATTTCGCCTAAGTTAATCTTGACGACTTTATTGCGGGCTTCAGTTACTTTGGGCAGAGTTAGCGTTAGAATGCCATCTTTGCATTCAGCTTGCACGGAGTCATTTTGAATGTGTGCGGGCAAGGAAAGCACTCGGTGGAATTTGCCGTAGCGGAATTCTGAGCGGATGTAGCCAGATTTTTCGTCTGTGTTTTCGTAGCGGCGTTCGCCAGAGATAGAAATTGCTTCGCGGGTGACTTGAACGTCAACGTCTTTGGGGTTCATTCCAGGCAGTTGCGCTTTTAATACGAAGTTGTCCCCAGCATCAGCAAATTCCACAGCGGGCATCCAAGCGGCTTCTGAGTTATCTCTCGTTGCTGCCCGTTGGTCAAAAACTTTATCGAGTTGCTGGCGGAGCGTTTCAATTTCTGTGAAGGGTTGCCAATAGCGCATCAACATAATCTGTCACCTCAAAAATGGTAAAGCTCTATAAGGAAAGTTTGGGTTGAAGCTCGTTGCTTACAGTTATTATGATGCCACTTTCTAAAGGGGAGGAACAGTCAGGAGAACCCCACTCTGTTGGTCGTATTTGCCAGAATAAGTGTGAAAGAATCAGGGATAGTTCGCATTGAAGAAAACCGTACAAAGCTATTCCTAGAAACCGACAATACTGTAGTAACGCCATGATGAGCCAGCCGAGCGAACTCTGAACGGCGCGAGCGTCGAGGGAAGTATCGCTGGGGTTGTTAACCGTACCAAAAGCACGGTGCGGGTGATGACGCAGTTTGCCGAAAGCGGTAGGCTAAAAACAGCTATGAGTACAAAATCTTAAAGCGTTGGAAGTTGAGCCAAACAAGGTTAGGTCTTAAAGAATTAATATATTACGATCGATTATGTTAGAAGAATCTACCGAAAACAAGCAGATAGCCAAGCCATTGTCGCAGGAAGCCATTCAGCTATTATTAAAGCGCACAAACCGCATTGCGCGATCCCATCATCCAATCCTGCACCTCCGATACTAAGGGGAGTTGCAGCAATTTCGGGGCGAACATCTTTAAGATGTAGTAAATCAGCTCCGATCGTCGTTCCCAATACTCCTCCCGCAAAAGCAACTGACACATCTGAGCGGTTCACTCCGTCAACAACCAATGCCATTGCTGACAAAACCGCAACAATCGTGATTAGCCAAAACCTCGACGCTCTAGTAACAATTGCTATTCCTGGAATGACGGTCACTAGGAAGTAACTAAACGACGCAACGACCGCTGTTACTATCAAAATTGCTTCTTGTTGAACGCGATAAAATTGGTAAAGCGCCAAAATAATGGGAATGAGCCCTCCTGATACATTTAAACCAATATAACCATAAAACTCGCATTGGGTTTTGTATGAAGGTAAGCACAAGCACTTTAACAACCAAACCGGAAAGATTTCAATGCTAACTCGCTGTTTTGACTGGCGGTGCGGTGTCAATATGAAGAGTGGTAAATTGATATAGCACCCGAAAAAAGCTGCAATGACGAGAGGTAAACCCAACCCAGGGGCAATGCCCAACCGAGCAATTAGGGTTGAAAACACAATTGGATAAATTTTGAAAAGTATAAAAATTGCGTACCATAAAATAGCCACAAATAGCAGCAAAACAAGCAAGCATCCCAGGCTAGATTTGGGTTGAATAATCCAGCTAGATACCCCTTCTCTACTGATGGCAAAATTATTGTGCAACCAGCGTGTCAATCGTTGTTTTAGGAAATACATCGCGCCACTTCTTTAGTAGAATAGATATTTACGTTTTTTATTTCCTATCAGGCTAACTTTACGCATTTAGATAATCACTCCACACCAACATATTTTTATATTTTGGAGAGACAATGCTTGATTTGAAATTAATTAACAGCATTCCACAGGTGAGATGATAAGTCAATTCATAAAAGTCATGACCTTAATTTCATAAAAGTCATATATCTTACTAATTTCTAAGACCGCCTCCAACTGAATTCAGTATTGTAACCCACATTCCGCAGCCACTATATATAGCGTCTCACAACCATTACTAGGTGGGAATTTAAGGTAAATTAAAATACTCAAGGCACTATATATAGCCAACCTAAACCTCAACTCCGCTACAGAAGCGAGTATGCGACAGTTAAGGGTGCGGAATGCGGGATCTAAAGTTTGGGGGTGTCAGCAACTGAGTGCGGGCATTTCTTGCGATCGGTGATGACAAAGGAACTGCTACTTTTTACGCTCGCTCACACAATCGCATCCAACTCAACATCACTCAACACTTTTGCTTCCATCTCATACAAATCATTCAGCACTAGCTTGACATCGGGAAACACAAAATACTCGGTCAATTTCCCAATGCGATAATTAAACGCTTTGTACCGGTGTTTGAAGTACAGTTCCACATTCCCCCGATGTTCCCACAATCCCAGCAAATTGACGGTCACATCCGAGTAATGCGCCCTCACATCCCGCTGCACCTCGGCGATGCGTTCCTCGATCGATCGAGTAGTAATGCCAATTTTATAGAACGTGTTTCCGTCCGCTTTCACCTCAAGAAAGTAGAGCGAATTGATTAGAATCCGGCGAAGCTGCGATCGATAAATTAGCAAATCAGCCCGCCGTTCATCCAAGCAAGATAAGCCCGCCGATAAAGCAATTTCTACAGAGCCTTCCAACTTCACTAACTCTGACAACAGCAAAGGTTCCTGAACGCGATTGAACAACGCCAGGGGAAGCGCACCCACTGGGATTTTACCCAAGTCGGTAAACTTATAAGAGCGTAGGAACGGGGCGTAGCCATCGCCCGACGACTCCAGCAATCCTTTGAGTTCCCACCGAAAGTTTACCAAGTCTTTGGGAATCGATCGCTTTTGAGCTCCGTACTCTGGTTGAGTCGATGTGGGGTATTATCCCCAGCACCTCTCAGTTAATTAGAGTCGATGCCTGTGTTACCACAGGACACCTCTCCTTCAGAACGCGGACGTGCAGCTTTCAC
>NZ_JAUBUR010000084.1:0-6700 GCF_036705485.1 Microcoleus sp. AT9b-C3
AGCCGTGTGCCATGAAAGTGGCAAGCACGGTTCCGAATGGGAGGGAGAGGATAGTAATATCTTCTCTCGACCCTAACTAATATTTTATTCAAATCCCATCGAGGTACTGTAGTGAGTAAGTTGGTAGTGTTGAGTTTTGATAGAAAGCGCTCACCTTATTTGAGTGCTTTCTACAAAATTGACTCAATATCAATGGCTAGCTTGAAATAGTTAGAAAAGTTGTGTGAAGGTATATCTACCATTAAAGCTGAATCATCTTTTCATTCAGTTGACAGTTGACAGTTGACAGTTGATAGAGACCTCTACCTGGAAGGAAGAGGATTGGAGTAATGAATAGTCTTCTTTTAATTTCTCCCGCTTAGGGGAGAGGCTTTCAACCAATTCTTTCTGGTAAATGAATTTATACATCTAGTTTTCGTTCAGTAAACAACTGAGTTGCTCATAAATGTGGCGGAGTCAAAAAAAGAACAATTTATTCCTCCATTTTTCACTTAAACCGATAATTTAAACAGACAAATTGAGTCAATTTACCCCACGGCAAATTCAGTAAATTGACGCACGTAAGGAGCTTTAAAAGCTAAAACAATATCTTCTTTAGGAACTCCAGCAGCTACCAACTCATTCGCTACTCCTGCTTCCGTTCTATCCCTCTGAATCCAGATTTTTCCATTTTTTATATCAACGTGAATTACACAGCCGTAAACCCGTTTTTGCTCGTCCCAGCCCAAATGAAGCACTTGATAATGCTCCCGTTCAGTGTCAAAAAGTAATTGTACTTCTGTCTCAGTATCTAGGTCATTCCCGGAGTGTTGAGACAAAATTGTTTGAACTAATTCTCCGTAATTTATTCTTTCCATAAAACTATCTCCTCTTTAATAGCTTCAAAAATGAGTAACTTGAGTTCATGTTCAGCGATTAATTCTTGAATAAATCGATTGCTGAAAAAATCATTGTACACATCTTGGTTTATTGCCAAATACAAAATCCTATTTGGTTGTTTTTTTCGGAGGGCGGAACGATAGCTGAGAAATTGACCTAAAGCTATATAAAAGCTAGCTAAATCTGATGCCCCAACAAAAGACTTAATCTCTACCGCAATCTTGAAACCATCTTTCTCGGCTGCGAGAATTTTCTCCCCTGCTAAGTCGATAAAAAAATCCAGTTCCTCTACTTTGATAAAGAGAGGATCGTGAGTAATTATCCATCCCTCCTTTTCTAAGGCTGAACGAACAGCATTATGAAAGATATCTTTAGCTGACATATATAGTAGAGTAGCAAACTCAAGAATTTTATTTAATTCTGCTAGCTGCTCTTAATTGAGAGAGGGCCGCGTCATTCCGTCATCATATCATCACAGCGAATCCTGATCGCCCTCCAAAACTTTCCCGCTATCCGCCTCACCCTCGATAAAGCAATAGCAGGCAAAAAACAATCGCCGGCAAGTTCGATGTCCACGATGCCCACGTGTTTAGCGATGGCCGCATCTGCTTCAACTATTGAAGGAGGAGGCTTGCTCACCTTAGAGCAAGAAGAAGCTAAACATCCCTTTGGGCAACAGGCTTCAGCAGTTACCTGCATACCGGGCTGTTCCCCTTCTCGATCGACAACCTCTCGAACAACACCCTCTAAAAACGAGATCGTCCCACTTAGTCACACTTAAACAGTTCGCGATCATCGCACTCCGACTTCTTGAAACCGGGTTTTTTTTACCAAATCTGCGTTGCTCCAATGAAGTATTTTCGTAAAAAATCAGGTCTCTGGGCCCCATGCGTAAGTCCTGGCTCACAATTTACCTGCGGGCAAGGCATACAAAACCTTGCCCCTACCTCCCAAAAATTAATTCAATTGAAAACCATGATGCTGTACATTTCCGAATCTGTTTTGCACTTCATTCAGACGGAGATCGCCAACCATCCGCCCGAACGCTCTGGAGCCATTTTAGGGCCTGTAGGTCAGGTCAGCCAATTATCACCCGCTTTCACTTTGATTTAGACGAAGAAGCCCAGACCAGCAGTGCTAGCTACCTTCCGTCTCCGCAGCTAACTCAGCGGGTGCAGCAGCTAGAAATGATAGAAAGACTAAAGTTTAAAGACGTAATATGCTGTAACTCCGACTAATTAGGTGATAAATAAATGAAAAAGCTAACGCTTATTAGGAGAACGATAAAATTAGCATCTGGCACTAACTAATGATTCAAGCTTTACTAAAAAAACCGCAGGAAAATACACAATTTCCCTTCACGCTCAAACCGCAACAGCAGCAAGCCCTTGACAAATTGAGAACCTTTCTAACCACTACCGAGTCATTCTTCTTGCTGTGCGGCTACGCAGGAACTGGAAAATCCACAATAGTCTTCCAAATTATCCAAGAACTCTTGAGTCAAAGCAAACGCATTGCCCTCACAGCACCTACTAACAAAGCAGTCGGCATCCTCAGAAAAATGGCAGCGTCTCAAGGCATTTTCGGAGTTGATTTTCTGACGATACACCAACTTTTAGGGTTAGGCATGGTCAGAAAAGAACAAGAAAAAGCATTGTCACAGACAAGTTCCAGCAGCCTGCACCTCTACGATATCATCTTCCTCGACGAATGTTCGATGGTTGGAAGCGAATTGTGGAAATGGATAGAACGCAATTTTGAACGCACATTCTTCAATCACCGCAAGCTAATTTTAATGGGCGACCCCGCTCAACTCAATCCTGTAGGAGACAAAAAGTCGCCTGCTTTCAGCATTACCAATAAAGCTGTACTGACCCAAGTTGTCAGGCAAGCAGGGGAAAGCCCTGTGCTCGATTTCATAACAGAATGCCGCTCTTTTGTCAATAACAAAGCCGACATATTTTTGCCGCATTCCAAATACAAAAAAGGAGACAAGTCAAACGGTGCATTCAAAGTCAAATCAGAAACGCTGCTGCAATATGCTGTCAAAACGATCGATCGAGAATTTAGTCAAAATCCCGATCGCTTCAGAATTCTGTGCTGGACTAACAAACGAGTCAAATACTACAATCAGCTTATCCGAGAGCAAGTCTACGGTCAAGCTGCATCCAGATTTGTACCGGGAGAAAGGCTAATTACCAAAAAACCCGTCATGGCACCTGACGGCAAAACCGTAATTTTGCCGACTTCAACGGAATTTACCGTCAAGGAAGTTGAGATTAACCAGCACTGCGGCTATCGAGTTTGGCTGCTAAAACTTGTGACTGATGACGGTTTATTTCGGCAAATCTTTGTCCTGCACGAGTCTGAAAATAAGCGCTACCAGGCTGAACTTAAAGAAAAGCTAAAGAGTGCTAAACGCAATGGATTTCTTTGGAGGAAATATTACTGGTTCAAAGATGACTTGTTTGCTGAAATTGACAATTGCTTTGCTCTGACTATTCACAATTCGCAAGGCAGCACTTTTGATGAAGTTGGTATTGACGGAAGCGACCTTTTCAGCAGATTGTTAATAGGTCAAGATTTGAGCAGGCAACAGAAACTTAAAGAGTACCATCGACTTTATTATGTCGGTGCAAGCCGCTGCCGATATCGGATATTATTTGTTGCCCCCAATGACTCGTACTCAAACAATAAAATTCTCAAGTACAATGTAAACTTCTCAACCAAGAGGTAAAGTCTTCAACCAAGAGGCACATACGTTTGTAGAAAACAGTCAGTAACACTCAACTTTTAAAAAGCTTCTCCATCGGGACTTACGCTGCATGAATCAATCTTTACACTATCTGTAGTAGTAACGTGTGCCATCAGCACCCTACAAGTACAGGACTTATGTAACTGGCACAATTAGTAAGGTGCGCTACTATCCCCAACCCTTGATAATCGCCTTATAACGAAAGTCTGATGCATCCTACAAATCGATTGGAGTCTGCCAGTTGCGTAAGTCCTAATATCAAATAAAACATGGGCTGCTGTTTAAAGACTCAATAAAATTTTACTCAAAACAGAAAACGGTCTCTCGACCGCTACTAATTTTTGTCTGTTAACAGATTTAAGTTTCCCTAATGCAATGTTTTCTATAACTGTAAACGCAGAGCGACCATTGTTTGGCTAAATCTATCCCTCGTTACGAGCGGAAAAATTCACCCACGGCTGATGAGGTTTATCTCTGAGAAACTCACCTTGCCAAGCATACTGAGGCTGTTCTTCTAAAAATTGTTTAGCATTGAATGTTGAGCCGTCCGGATGTCCGTAGCGACCCAAGAAACTCATTTGTTTAGCCATCGTACTATCCGTTACTTTACCATCATTAGCTCCATAAGGATAGTAAGACCCGAATTCTAGAGGATTAAAGGCAGCAGGATCGCGATCGAACCTAGCACAGATGGTGCGGTTTGATGAATTGTGTTCTTTGAGGTAAACATCGTAATCATCGGAAATCATTGCCATTGCAGATTCAATGTTAATTTTCCCGCAATACTCAGCCAGAAGTTGCTCCCAACGCACCCGACGCCCACCACTTTGGAGTAGGTTGGAATACCCTACGTTATCGCATTCTTGATTGCGAATTCTCGGATCTTCAACGACATTACATCCCCAGAAATATCCTTCTTGCTTGCGGGTGATACCGACATATTTTAATCCCAATTCCAGCCGCGCAATCTCTCCTGTGCGGATATCTCCAATTAACCAGCTATTGGCATACCCCCCATTATTATTAACCTGCATTATCTCCATCCATTCATCAAGACTTTGGGCATATTGCATGGCTTTTCTGACTCGATAAAATTCAGGAGCTTTCTTTTCCTCATATCCAGAAAATCCAGCAATGCTGGTTTCGGCACCAATAATTCCAATACCTGTTAAAAAGAAGTCAGTACCGCTGTGCAAAAAACCGGGCGCACTCTGCATTAAAATGCTATTTCCCCGATCTGGATGAATATCCATGACGATATTCGCGGAGTTACTGTTGATGTATGTATCCCAAGTATTGTGAGCTAGAACAATTCCACCGTCTGCGGTTGTTTTGTCACCCGTAGCGATGAAGGAATTGCAGTGATGACCTCGCAGGAATTCTCCGGGTTGTGTATTTTTATGTTGGGGCCACCAATCACCCAACAGTTCTATATTAGCGTTCCAAGCTAAAATCTCTGGATAGGAAATTTCTACACCCGCCTTCAAAGCTCCAGCTACAATTCCCTCAAGCTCAGTTTTAAATTCCCCACCTAACTCGTCCTTGTTTAACCAATGATCGTATAGATCCATTGCTGCTTTCCCCAAGGACTCAAATGTATCTCCTGTATCCCAGTTACTGGTAAATTTAATCGTTTTTAAGGCTTCCTCTAGCTCTTTGGCAAGTAAATAGCCGTGCTGAAACCCTCGTTCAAATGGAGCACCTTCAATATGTAAAAATATCCAACCTGCTCTTTCAAAGCGATAGGCTTTTGATAAGTAGTTTTGTTCGGTTTGATTGAGATGAGCACGAGTGAAAGTCATTGTTTTTCCTTTTAATAATAGATAGGTTAGGGGCAAAGCGGGACGAGAATATGTTGAGACCAAAACCATTGCAGCAATTGCCAACAAATCGGCAAAGTTTGCTGTTTTGACCATTTTTGCATCAATTCCAAGACAGTTTGTCCGGCAACCAATTCTTCGAGGAAGCTGGCGATCACAACGTTTCCCAAATAAGCTACAGGTCGATCTAATCCCGGATGGTGTAAGGCTTTAACTTTCTCAATTAAATTCCCTTGGATGACAGGCGCAAGCATCAGTTTTGCCGCGGGCGACAACTGGATGCGAGTGTTGAGGTTAAAGAGAGAAGTATTCAATTGCCATTCAGTTAGGTTTTGGATCGGGGGCTTATGGGCGCGACTTTGCCAAAAAGAAGTAGCAGGATAAATATCTTGTTCGGCATAAAATTGGGCCGCTGTTTTTTGATTGCGAACGACGGTTTCTCTCTGTCTGTCGCGATAAAAAGCCATCGCGGCATCGGTGCTATCTGGCTGGGTTAAAATTGTGTGTACTGCAATGCTGCCAGTAAAAGCAGACATCATTGCCACTTGTACGCCTTGGGAAGACAACGGATCGATAGAAAGTGCCGCTTCACCAACTCGGATAAAATCTAGCCCTATCGGATTTGTGGTAAAATAAGACGAGGCATCGCAAATCTGCACCGGAGTTTCTAACTTGCCCTGCAAACAGTCTGGGAATAAAGTAGTTTTTGCTAGTATATCTTCATAGAATTTTTGCCGATCGCCTCCTATTTTGGCATACCGCTGCTTATCCAGAAAAACCGCTGCATTGAAAGTACCATTTGGTAAATATGCGCCCCAGAACCATTCATTTGCACCTGCTTCTACGCGACTTTCTGCACCATGAAAACTGGTGTTTTTCCAATAACCGTACAATGCCAATGTCGCCGCAGAATAACGCTGTTTTTTCCCAGATAGGGGGCTGTGTTTTCCCGTCGCATCAACCAGAAACCGTGTTTTGATGGTGTAGTGGCGATCGCCCGAACGAACGGGAACCAACCATTGATATTGTCCTTGCCG
Source organism: Microcoleus sp. AT9b-C3 (assembly GCF_036705485.1). NCBI lineage: Bacteria > Bacillati > Cyanobacteriota > Cyanophyceae > Oscillatoriales > Microcoleaceae > Microcoleus > Microcoleus sp. AT9b-C3. The sequence goes on from NZ_JAUBUR010000084.1 coordinate 6,492, forward strand.
TTGGGGACGAGAGACACGTGCCGGTTGCAAAACACGTACCCCGACTTCTTTGGCTGCTTCTAATAGTAACTGGTCAAATCGACCGCGATCGACCTGAAACCCTGATTCTCCGGGGTGCGATTGCCAACTATTGTCCAATGGCACTGAAAAAGGCTTAATCACGTTCGCAGTTTAGCTTTCAAGACAGAGCGAGGTTCCTGCATTCGAGG
>NZ_JAUBUR010000085.1:0-6587 GCF_036705485.1 Microcoleus sp. AT9b-C3
CCGTGTGCCATGAAAGTGGCAAGCACGGTTCCGAATGGGAGGGAGAGGATAGTAATATCTTCTCTCGACCCTAACCAATTATTTTCAAGAAGACCTATTTATTGAAAATGCTTCCTCCATTGTGTCAAACCTGTCTAGAAAATCAACTAGAAAAATCTGACTTGTTACTGTTGACGCTTCTCATTAACGTTCTACAAGATATCAAAGAAGTTATATCCCTCTTCTGTCACTCTAGGCAGAGTATAATAGAACAAAATCTCTCAAACCTGAGCTGGGTCTATGGTTAAGCCTCGCCAAGCTGATTCAACCTTGAAATTGATTGATGAGTATTGTCACTATTACAGAAATCTGTTTTCAGAAGTCAGAAGCTTTGAAGCTTTTACACATCTTCATGCTGGTATAATTTCTGATATTAAACGTAAGACACTACCAGCCATTGCAGAGATAATGGGGCTAGAAAATGCTCAAGGGCTGCATCACTTTCTTACCCAATCACCCTGGGAGGCTCAAGCCTTGAGAAGGCAAAGGCTAGAATTAATTCTAAAAATTGTTAAAGATCGAAAAATCGTTATCATCATTGACGAAACAGGAGATCCAAAGAAGGGAAAAGCCACAGATTATGTAGCTAGACAATATTTAGGGCGACTTGGAAAAGTTGACAATGGCATAGTGGCTGTGGTGAGCTATGGTCTAGTAGATGGGTTAACTTTCCCATTAATGTTTTACATTTATAAACCTAAAGAACGACTTAAACTCAATGATAGTTACCTAAGCAAACCCCAGATAGCCAGCCCGATGATTAGAGAAATTAAAGCGATGGGATTTGAAATAGACTGCGTTCTGGCTGATAGCTTATATGGAGAAAGTACAAGTACATTTATTCGCTGTTTACAAGGATTAAACCTTCAATTCGCGCTCTGCGATTCGGAGTAATCACAGCGTGCGGTTGCCCGCAGAGCAAAGGGTGAGAGCTAATAAATGGCGTAAATTTGAACGGATATTTTCCGATGGTAGCCGAGAAGTCCGCTAGATTCGAGAAATTCTTTATGGAAAGAAGAGAGAATTGCGTTACTGGGAGATCACAACGGATATAGAGACCCTTCCCGAAAATTCAACCTGGTATGTGATGACACAAATTCCGGGAGTCTTAGCTAAAGAAGTTGGGAATTTGTATGGAAATAGGACTTGGATTGAATATGGTTTCCGACAAAGTAAGAGCGAATTAGGATGGGCGGATTTCCGAGTCACCCAATATTCACAGATTGAAAAATGGTGGGAAATCGTTTGTAGTGCTTACCTGATGATCAGTCTCTATACTAGGTCTCATACAGCCGTCAACTCCCGGACTTCATTACCCAATATTTCATCCGCAAAAAACTGCCCAATTCTCCACCGCTTTGAGCAACACCAAGACTGGGATGAAAAAAACAGTTGGAAGAGCCATCTCAATAACTTGAGATTAATCCTGCAACCTTTAATTAGCTTTAAGTTGATGCAACAGTGGCTAAAAGTTTTTCCGATTCCAAAATTATCTACAGGCTTAGCTCGATTAAGGGCGTTAATGAACTTTTACCCAAATCCCTTCTCTTGCTTGAGGAATGAGAGTGAATTCTTATTTTCTTCTGCCTAGAGTGACAGAAGAGGGATATAGCCTTTCTCAAAAAGATGAGGTACAATAACAGCAGTCAGGGTAAACGCATCTAAATTAATTTGACCTGGGGGGGTGACAAAGAGGTCTACGAGATAGACTGTATAAGGGTTGCAGCCCGCATACCTTGTTGATAAAAGCGGCGTTTAGAAGGAGTTAACTTCATTAACTGTTCCACTTCCAAAGAATATTGTTCTAGATAATTAACCCACTTTTCTCGATCTATACCAACACCCAATGTACTCCGTCTGCGATATTTTTTCTTGGTTTCTTTGCGACGAGATACATATTTTTGTACCTGCTTTTTTTTCAGTTCAATGCCTTGAAATATTGCCGAGCTGTACGCAAGTGTCATGAGCATAATCATGTTAATAAGTCAGTTCCCTTTGAGGCTAGTTCCTTCAAGATCGTAGCCTCCTGTTTTACAATCTCGAAACATTTCTTCAATGCCCATCCGTTGCTTGTAAGCATCGATAGCTACCGGCAATGACCCATTAACTCCCGATTCGTCAATAAATATTAAGTAAGGATTCAGGTCTAAAGTTGGGGAACAAGAGAAGGCATCAAAAAGTTACAAGAATGGGCAGATAGAGCATCACGGAAAAAAGCCATCGCACTTTGGCCTTGAAATCTACAAGTCTGAATCACTGATAACAAATCAGCAGTTTGTGCAAACCGAGACATCGATCGGGAACCACCAGATACCTTACGTTTAGTCACGGCTAATCGTAGAGAACGTTCCGCTAAATTATTGTCAGGAGGGATGGATGGGTGGTCTAAAAAATACCACCATTGGTGCGCTTTCTCACGCCACGAACGCAGTAACAGTCCAGCAGCATGACCGACATGGCCTTGCCAAGTATTTAAAAATTCTGCCAGTCTGGTCTTAAAATCCCTCGCCCAAGCATAATAATCGATTTCTTCGGGGCATTCGCGCCATTTTCGATGTTGTCGAAATGCCTCATCAATTAAATCCAAGAATGCCTTTGCGACAACTGTGTTGTTACCGTGACCCAGAAGCAGAACTTTCTTAAAATGTCGTCGTAGATGGGCTAAACATTTCTGCTGTGAGCCCACCTCAACACCGTTGTAGAGGCTAAAATCATCAGAACTCAACACTCCTGCTTGCTTCATGCCCCAGCATGGTTTCTAATTCCGAGCGACTGCGAGTGTCCGCAGCATGGAACAGGCAAAAATCTTTACCTGTCGCTGTCGGTCAACCATTCTTTGATGCCCTTGACACACCACGGAGTTTCATCGACATGGATGTTAGGTTGTAACGGTGCCCATTGCCATAAGTCTTCAACGGCGGGTTTTACAGCATCGGCTACCCGTGCGTTGGTTGCTTGTAAAGTACCGATGCTAATTTCAATGCCACCTAATTCCCGCAGCAATTCTTGTTTCTTTTCATAAGACATGTGCCCATAATTACCTAACCATACCAATAATGCTTGTAGGTTGATGCTTAAGTCTTGTCCTGGCATTATACCGTCTGCATGTGCTGCGATCGTCATTGCTCTACATTCTAGGCATCGACATTTGACTCGTTGATATTCCACTACTTCAATTGGTTTGGCTACTAAACACGCTACTTGCTACGAGCTCAAACCAATCGCGTCACTTAATTCTGTGCTACCACAATGCTCGCAAGAGTCAGGAGTGCTGATTTGATACCTATCTACTCGCCCAAATCCTTTTCGGGTTTTACCAAGATGTCCCGGCTGTCCTCCTGGTTTACGCTTGGGTTCTGTTTCTGATGCTTTTGAGTGATCGAAAGCGGCTGTCTCTGATTTCTGTATCAGATCGCTTGATGGGGGTTTCGATGATGTTTTGCTATTGGTGGGTTGTCTGTCTTTGAGCTTTTCGAGTTCTTCTTGTAGTTTTTCAATCAGCTTCTGTTGGGTCAGCACAATTTTGACCAGTTCCTCACGCCTGGACTGCTCCACTTTTCCTAATTTGAGTGCTGCTGATAACTCTGGTTGTTCGCTCATCTGACTACATTACTACCATATTTTTCGGCTCTCCATCGACTATTTTTTACCTGAATCCTTACCTTGCTCGTTTTCGATCGCGCCGACACACTTTTGAAAGCTGGAGAGGCAAAAGCGGCTGGTTATTTCGCCGAGGATTGTGCAGAATATGCTTGCTTATTCAAACAACTATTAGAAACAGAACATCAAAGCAAAATTATATTTACCAGTCGCGAAAGCTTGGCTGAATTGCCGCCAAATGTCACCCGCGAAATCCAGCTAAACGGATTGAATCGAGATAGCGCAGTTGCCCTATTGCAATCTTTTAATTTGACTGCAAATGCAGAGGAATTAGCCGAAATGGGCGATCGCTATTCAGGACATCCCAAAGCCTTACAACTCATCGCAGCCTTGATTCGAGACGATACCGAGTTTCAGGGAAATGTCGGGACTTTTCTGCACCAGAGAGACTGGTTGCTGATTCGAGATATTGAAAGAGCGATGGATGAAATGATAGCGCGTCTGGGCGACGGCGAGCAAACTTGTCTCAGCCGAATTTCTGTCTATCAAACCTCAGAATATCCGCTATCTTTTGCAGGGATTAGCGCTCAAATGCCAGAACTTAGCAAATATGAACTCAAAGAAAATATTATTCAGGCACTTAAACGCCGCTGGGGGGGTAACAACCAGCCTGAAACCCATACTTTGTAAGGATTGAGCCAATCCGCTGCTCAAAAAAGATAGGTAGCATAATTGTTACACGCTTGCCTATCTCAAAAATAATGATACCAACATTCTACCTCATTCATTTCAAAAAACAACTAAGTTCAGCTCAATTCCAACTGATTGAAATCTTGCTACCCTTGATACAATCAGAAAAACAAGTGAGACTAGAACTGCTCTCCCGGGTATTTCCCTATCCAATTACAACAGAAAGTCGGCGTAGAAAAATACAAAGGTTTCTCGATTTGCCGAACTTAACTATTTCACTAATTTGGTTCCCATTAATTACTTATTGGTTGATTACTTATTGCCGTGTTGGTCAAACTTTATCAATCGCAATAGACCGCAGTCAATGGGGCGCATTAATCTCTTTATGGTTAGCCTGATCTGGGAGCGAAGAGCAATTCCATTATACTGGTCACTGTTGCCAAAATTGGGAAACAGTAACTTCGAGTCACAAACAAGTAATTTACAGATTGTTTTACCATTATTTTCCGAATATAAAGTCATTGTTTTAGGAGACCGTGAATGCAAGTTCTGTCGATTTGGGAAACTGGCTGAGGGAAAAGGGTGTATCTTTTGGTTTAAGACTGAAAAAGAATCATTGTCTCGAAACGGAACATTTAGTTTGGCAACGGTTAGATGAATTAGGAATAGTGCCAGGAACCTCTTTATATTTTCAAGGTAAAAGAGTGAGAAAAACTCAGCCGGCTAATGGATTTGATGTTGCTTGTAAGTGGAAAAGAAACTACGGAGCAGGGAAGGTTGATGAAGCGTGGTTTATACTCACAGATTTAGGGTCATTGCCAGCAGCTATCGATGCTTACAAGCAACGGATGGGCATTGAAGAAATGTTTCGAGAGTGTAAAACAGGAGGCTACGATCTTGAAGGAAATCGCTTAAAAGGAGACAGACTTATCAACATGATTTTGCTCATGACGCTATCCTACAGTTCGGGAATATTTCAAGGCACTGAAATGAGGAAAAAGCAGGTGCAAAAATATGTATCTCGCCGCAAAGAACCTAATAAAAGATATCGAAGACGGAGTACATTTGGTGTTGGCGCAGGATGGAGAAAAGTGGGTTAATTATCTCGAACAATATTCGGACGATGTAGAACAGTTAATGAAGTTAACTCCAAATAAACGCCGCTTTTACCAACAAGGTATGCGGGCTGCAACCCTTATACAGTCTATCTCGTAGACCTCTTTGTCACCCCCCCAGAAACGCCGACAATTGCTATATTACGATCGCCACCTCCAATCATATCAGTTGCATCCCTAGTCCGAGAAAAGGGCGAGTACCTGCTAAGTCAACATCCCGAAAATCTCCGTACCGCCCACAGCCAGTTAGAGTCGATAGGGGCGTTGCCACCCCTACCTCTCCTTCAGAACGGAACGTGAAACTTTCGCTTCATTCCGCTCCTTGATAACTCCATCCTTTTTTAAGGATACAACTCAAAACGGATTGCTATCATAGTTCCCGTGTAGGGAGCCATCATTTTTCGTTTTTGTGTCGTGACAATGTTTGTGTAAAAGTTGGAGGTTTTTATACTCATCCTTACCGCTTAGAGAGCGGGGTTGGATATGGTCAACTTCTACAATGTCTGTAGGTGTAAAGTACAGACCACAGTGGGTACATTTACCTTTTTGTTTCTTAAGAAGTGTTGCCACTCTTGTTGATGTTTCAGGGTATTTTCCACGTCTATAACTCCAGTAAATCCAGTCACCGTCATAAGGACTTGAATTACCCTTTACCTTGACGTGCCTTATTATTGGCGTTGATTGGTGTTGGGATAATTCTAAACCTTCTTCTGTACTGAAACACCAATTTTTGTCGCCTACTGTTCGCCAGTATTTGTCCTTGTTGATGCTACCTTTTCCCCGTCTTTTAGCCCATGCTCTTAACTTGTCATAAGTAAGACTATCGACCTGGTTAAAGGTTTCCTTACTTACTACTGTTGAGTAATAGTTTGACCATCCCCTAATTATTGGATTCAGCCGACTAATTAAAGCAGCTTGGGGGGCGGTGTTATGGGTATCTATTACTTCTTCAATATTCGCAAGATGAGCTTTGAATTTTAGCTGGGACGGAGTGATTAATGTTTTAAAACCAAGTGGAATTCCTTTTGTATTTTTGGCACTTCGGTAGTTGCCTACCTTGTGTTGTTGTATAGTCATTTCAAATAAGTATGAGACACTCTTTATGCACAATAAGCACGAATAACTTCATCAAGAGATGTGCCA